>JBBSCI010000181.1:0-5933 GCA_038250445.1 Candidatus Limnocylindrales bacterium
CGGCGGCGGCGTGCCGGCCGCGCTGGCGGCCGATTGGCTGACGAGCGCCTGGGACCAGAACGCGGCGATGTATGCGACCTCGCCGGCGGCATCAGTGGTCGAGGAGATCGCTGCACGCTGGCTCATCGATCTCTTCGGGTTGCCGGAGGCTTCCAGCGTCGGCTTCGTGACGGGCGCAACGATGGCGAACTTCACGGCGATCGCGGCGGCCCGCCATCGGGTGCTGGAGGCGGTCGGCTGGAACGTCGAGGAGGACGGGCTGACCGACGCGCCACCGATCGCGATCGTCACCGGCGACGAGGCCCACGTCACGATCTTCGTGTCGCTCCAGATGCTGGGCCTCGGCCGCGGCCGGGTGCACCGTGTCGCCGCCGACGAGCAAGGTCGCATGCGGCCCGACGCGCTCCGCGAGACGCTCGCCCGTCTCGACGGCCCGACGATCGTCTGCGCCCAGGCCGGCAATGTGAACACCGGCGCCTTCGACCCGTTGCCGAAGATCGCGGCCGCGGTCAACGAGCGCCCGAATGCCTGGCTCCACGTCGACGGGGCGTTCGGGCTGTGGGCAGCCGCTTCCCCCGGGCTCCACGACCGGGTCCCCGGTCTCGATCTGGCGGATTCGTGGACGACCGATTCACACAAGTGGTTGAACGTGCCATACGACTCGGGGATCGTTGTCGTCCGGGATGCGGCCGCGCATCACGCGGCGATGACGCTCAGCGCCGCGTACTACGTCGAGACCGCCGGCGGCGAGCGAGATCCGTACAACTGGGTGCCCGAGTCTTCGCGGCGTGCCCGCGGCTTCGCGGTCTACGCGGCGCTGCGGTCGCTGGGCCGCATCGGCCTGGCGGACATGCTCGATCGCTGCTGCTCCGTCGCTCGGCGGATGGCCGCCGGGCTGCGAGGCGCCGAGGGCGTGACGATCCTCAACGACGTGGTCCTGAACCAGGTTCTCGTCCGCTTCGAGCCGCCGGGCGGCGGGGATGCGGACGCGTTCACCCGGGCCATCATCGCGGCCGTCCAGGCCGACGGGACGTGCTGGCTCGGCGGGACGACCTGGCACGGCATGGCCGCGATGCGGATCTCGGTGTCGAACTGGAGCACGACGGAGGCAGATGCCGACCTGTCGGTCGCGGCGATCCTGCGTTGTGCGAAGACGGCGGCGGAGGCGAGGGGCGTCGTCGTCGCAGGCTGAAGGTTCGCCGCGCCGACCCGGTGCCGAGCGTGAAACCGCCATCCAGCCTGCATAGACTCCATGCATACTTGCGACTCCCCAGGCACGGAGGGTCCCTGAACACGTGAGCGTCGGAACCGCGTTCCATTCCGCGACCGCCCTACTCAACCGCAAGCAGCAGTGGCGGGAGTGGAGCGGCTACTTCGCGTCGTCCGTCTACGCCGACGCCCACGACATCGAGTACAACGCGATCCGCGAAGCGGCAGCGCTCATCGATGTCAGCCCGCTCTACAAGTACGTGGTTGGTGGCCCCGATGCCCTCCGCCTTGTCGATCGGGTCATCACCCGCGATGCGACGAAATTGAACCCGGGCCGCGTCTTCTACACGCCGTGGTGTGACGAGCACGGCAAGGTCATCGACGACGGAACCGTCCACCACCTCGACGACGGGACGTTCCGCTGGACGGCCGCCGACCCGCAGCTCCGCTGGCTCCGCCAGAACGCAAACGGCCTCGACGTCGCCATCGACGACGTCTCGGAGGCAGTCGCAGCGGTGGCACTTCAGGGTCCGCTTGCCCGCGAGGTGCTTGAGGCTGCCACCGGCGAGTCGTTCGGCGACCTGCGCTACTTCCGGCGCCGATCCGCGTCCTTCAAGGCGGGCCGGAGGAAGGTCCCGATCGATGTCTCGCGGACCGGCTATACCGGCGACCTCGGCTACGAGCTGTGGGTCCCGGCCGAGCACGCCGTCGCGCTCTGGGAATCGTTGATGGCAGCCGGTCGGGACTACGGGATCCGGCCGGCGGGAATGCTGGCCCTCGATGCCGTACGGCTCGAGGCCGGGCTCATCCTCCTCGAGGTCGACTACACGTCCGCCCGCCACGCGATGAACCCCGACCAGAACTACAGCCCTGGCGAGATCGGGCTCGGCCGGCTCGTCAGCTTCGACAAGGCCGATTTTGTCGGCCGCCTCGCGCTCCAGCGTGAGACAGACGACGGCGGCCCGGGGCGGCGCCTCGTCGGGCTCGAGCTCGACTGGTACGACATCGAGGGGTTGTTCAGCGCCCAGGGCCTGCCACCGGCGATCTCGCCGGTCGTCGATCGATCGCCTCGCCCGGTCTTCGTGGGCGGGCGCCAGATCGGCCGGGCGACGAGCGTCGGCTGGAGCCCGATCCTCAAGCAGGCGATCGCCCTGGCGTCCGTCCCGCCGTCGCACGAGCCGCTCGGTTCCCGCGTGGACGTCGAGTGGACGGTCGAGGGGCGCCGTGGCCGCGTCGCCGGGAGGGTCGTCGAGCTGCCGTTCCTCGACCTGGAGCGCAAACGGGCCTGACCGGCGGCCTCAGCTAGCCGTCGCGACCGCTCATCAGCGACACCCGGAACGGACGCAGCTCGCCCGTCGCGAAGCCACCGGCGATGACCGGGTCCTCCTCCATGATCTGCCGCGCCGCTGCCTCGTCGCGCGCTTCGAAGATCGCGAGCCCGGTGTTCTTCGTCCCGAGCGTCGGCCCCACGAGGATGATCGAGCCCTCGGCGAGCATCCGCTGGAAGCGCTCGAAGTGGACGCCCCAGACGTCCGACTCCTCCTGGGTCATCGTCGCCGCGAAGTCCTCGCGCGGCGGATGGATGAAGTAGATCCACTCAGCCATGGCGCGATCCTGCCGGACCGCAATCGCCGACTTCAACCCGCGTCTCAGTTCGTGCAGGTCAACTTCGCGTCGGCCCAGTCGGCGTGGTCGCTGTAGTTGACCCCGTTGGGATCGACGACGAGGCGGAGCTGGGCCTGGCCGGTCAGGTCGACGGCGGCCATCCGGTGGGACCATCAGCGCAGGAAATCCGGAACTTTAGTATGACTTAGTGGTGACGGGCGTCACCACCACGCGAGAATCAGCCGGGCGGGCGGTCCAGGAACGCGTCCAACCGGGCGAGGGCATCGGGCAGGTTCGACCGGCCGAAGCCGATCCGGAAATGGTTGCCCGGGTGACCGAACTGCGAGCCCGGTAGCAGCAGAACCCCTTCGGCGTCGACCAGCTCGGCGGCGAATCGATCGATCGGCACGTCGCCGAGGAGGCGCGGGAAGGCGACCGAGCCACCTCGCGGGCGGACCCAGGCGAAGCGATCGGAGCGACGACGGAAGAAGTCGTCGAGCAGCGTGACGTTGTCCGCGACGATCCGCAGCGATCGCCCGAGGACCTGCTCGCGCGCCCTGAGGCCGATCAGCGCAAGGATCTCCGACGGCGCCGCCGCGCAGATCGTCGTGTAGTCCTTGAATGCCGCGCACCGAGCCAGCAGGTCGCGGTCTCGAGTCGCGAGCCAACCGATCCGCAGACCGGCCATCGCGAACGATTTCGACATGACCCCGAGCGAGATGCCGCGTTCGAACGCGTCGGCGCCGGCGACGAGCCGGTCGGCCTCGTCGAGCTCGAGGTATCGATAGACCTCGTCGGCGAGCAGGTGGATCTGCCGGTCGGCCAGGGCGTCGGAGAGGCGGGCCCATTGGGCGTGGGTCGGGAGCATGCCCGTCGGGTTATGCGGGGCGTTGACGACGACGAGGCGTGTTTCCGGCCGCAGCGCGGCGATCAGCCGCTCGACGTCGAGGCCCCACCGCTGCGCTTCGCGAAGCTCGTGGAGCGTGACCTCGGCGCCGGCGGCCCGTCCCACTTCGTACAGGCTCTGGTAGCCGGGCCAGGTGACGACCGCGTGGTCACCGGGCCCGAGGATGACGTTGGCGAGGCAAAAGATCGCCTCCTCGGCGCCGGCGAACACGAGGACGTCGTCCGGCTCGATATCGTCATAGAGAGCCGCGATCTCGGCCCGCAGGAGCGGGTGGCCGCTGGATTCGGTGTAGCCGAGCCGGAGGCCGTCCCACAGAGCCCTCGCCTCGTCGTCGGCGAGCTCCAGGAGGTCGGCCATGCCCCAGCCCTCGACGTCCGAGGCGCAGAGGAGGTAATCGACAGCGAATTCCCAGCGCGCGAAATAGCGCTCGAGGGCGAAATCGGCAATGTGCATCGGGGTTGTGCTGGAGCGGGTTCGTCAGCCGTTGACGGCGACGACCGCTGCGGCAAGAGCGCGGAAGGCGTTCTCGTCCATGCCGGAGCCCTTTGCGAGGTAGCTGATCGTCCCATCGCCGTCGACGACGATTGCGAAGCCGCCTTCATCGGTCGCGATCAGCCTTCCCGGCTGGTCGCCGAGAGCGGCCTCGCCGACCTCGAGGCCGCTGGGGACGCAACCGTCTGCAAACGAGCAGAACGCACCCTCGTGGAGCTCGAACCTTGCGCCGCCCGGACCTCGGTAGGTAATTTCCAACCGGCCGCCGCCGGCCCGCCGGTATTCGCCCGAGTCGACGAACCAGCCGGACGGCAGCTTCGCGCAGTAGACCGTCCAGCTGAGCGCCTTCGCGGCGTCAGTGAAGAAGTTCCGGTTCTGATCGGACCCCGAACACGCGGCCGCCGGGCCTGACCCAGGGGATCCCGACGGCGACTCGTCGGGCGGGCTCGCGCTCGCACTCTCGCTCGGGCTGGGGCTCGGTGACTCGGGCTCGGCTGTCGGCTCGATCGACACTGACGCCTCCGGCGTGGAGCTGGGTGCCGTAGAGCTCGCCGCCGCGGAACTCGGGCTCGCAGACGCCGGGTTCTCCGTCGGGCGGGATTCGGGAACGCAGCCGACGACGACGATCAGCGACAGGGCGAGAACGAACCGTATGCGCATCGTAGGAGGGTACCGGTCTCGAGGGTTGCTGTCAGCCGCGGTCGGCCGTTCGGAGAGTCGGCGTCAGGCGATCAGCGTGGGCCGCGGGCAGCATCGGGCAGCCGGACGATCGATGGATCGACCCCGAAGACGTCCCGGATCCGGTCGGGCGTGAGGACCTCCGCCGGCGTTCCGTCGGCAACGATCCGGCCGGCGTCGATGAGGACGAGCCGGGGGAAGAAGATCGCCGCGAGCCCCAGGTCGTGGAGCACCGCGAGGACCGTGGCGCCGTCGCGGACGTTCAGATCGACGAGCAGCTCCATCGTCCCGACCTGGTGCCGCAGGTCGAGGTGGACGGTCGGCTCGTCGAGGACGAGGATTGGCGTGGCCTGGGCCACCGCCAGAGCCAGCAGGACGAGTTGCCGCTCGCCGAGCGACAGCTCGCGAGCATCGCGCCCCAGCAGGTGACCGACTCCGACCCGCTCGATCGCTGCTGCGATCGCCGCCCGATCGGCCGGCCTGGTGCCCCGGAACGGGTCCTCGTGCGGTAGCCGGCCGAGCGCCACGACCTCCTCGACCCGTGTCGCGAATGGCAGCGTCGCCTGCTGTGGCACGACGGCGAGCCGCCTTGCAATCGCGCCGCGGTCGAGCTGCTCGATCGGGGTGCCGTCGAGCAACGCATGACCGGCGGCCGGCCGGACAAGCCCGGTGATGACTCGAAGGAGCGTCGACTTGCCGGCGCCGTTGGGCCCGATGAGCGCGACCCGCTCCCCTGCCCCGATGTCGAGGTCGACGCCGCGGACGACGGCCCGGCCGCGGTACTCGACGGTGACGTCGCGAAGCTCGATCACAGCTCGTACCCGGTCCGCGAACGGCGGAGGAGGAAGAGGAAGAACGGCGCGCCGATAACGGCCGTCACGACCCCGACCGGGATATCCCCGAGCAGCCGCGCGGCGAGGTCCGCGAACGCGAGGAGTGCGGCCCCGCCGAGCGCCGACAACGGCAGCACCACTCGCGCGTTCGGTCCGACGATGAGCCGCACGACGTGCGGCACGACCAGCCCGACAAAGCCGATGAGCCC
>JBBSCI010000182.1:0-5846 GCA_038250445.1 Candidatus Limnocylindrales bacterium
GGAGATCACGCGGAACACGTCTGCCGGGGGCCTCGGGATGACCGTTCGAACCTCGCCCACAGCCATGTGCTGACCATGCACGCCCGGCGCAATGTCCCCGATCGACCCGGCGCCTGACGAGAACGCCTGCCTGCTGGGACTAGTGGCCGTGCCAACAGTATTTGCAAAGCCAACGAGAGGTGGCGGCGCCGATCGCCGAGCTCCAGGCGCTCCAACGGATTCTCGGCGATCAGGCCGCAGCGCATGGCGTCCCTCCCATGGTCATCTTCCGGCTCGGATTGAGGGTCTTGCTTCTCCGCGCCCTCGCGATCACAGACGGCCGAGCGCAGCCCGCGCTGCCAGGAACCCGCTCATCCCGTGCACCCCACCCCCCGGCGGTGTCGAGGACGAGCAGAGGTACAACCCTGGCACCGGCGTCGTGTATGGGTTCCATCGGGCGGCCGGCCGGAACAACGCCTGCCGAAGGTCCTGGATCCCGCCGTTGATGTCCCCGCCGACGTAGTTGGCGTCGTAGGCCTCCATCGCGGACGTGTCCTTCGTCGCCCGGGCGAGCACGAGGTCCCGAAAGCCGGGCGCGAAGCGCTCGAGCTGGGCCTCGATCGCGGCCGTCATGTCCACCGTGGATCCGGAGGGAACGTGGCAGTACGCCCAGGCAGTGTGTCGTCCCGCCGGCGCTCGGCTTGGATCAAACAGGGTCGGCTGCACGAGGAGCACGAACGGACGCTCGGCATGTCTTCCGACCGCAACGGCCGCCTCGGACGCCGCGACGTCGCGCAACGTGCCCCCCAGGTGAACCGTCCCCGCCCGTCCGAGCGCCGGATCGCGCCATGGGATCGGGCCGGAAAGTGCCCAGTCGACCTTGAAGACGCCGGAGCCGTAACTGAACCGCTCGAGCGCGCGGCGATAGCCGGCCGGCAGTCCATCGCCGGCGATCGCGACGACCTGGCGCGGCGTGAGATCGAGCAGGATCGCACGAGCCGGCGGCAGCTCGGCGAGGCTGCGGATCTCGCGGCCGGTGACGATCTCGACGCCGAGAGAGCGCGCCTCCGTTGCGAGCACGTCGGCGATCCGGCCGCTGCCGCCGCGCGCCAGCGGCCAACCGACGGCGTGCCCAAGCAGCCCGAGCACGAGCCCGAACGAGCTGCTGATCGGCTGGTTCAATCCAAGCATCGAGTGGGCGGCCATCCCGGCGAACAGGGCCCGGGCCTCCGCATCGCGGAATGCCAGTCGGGCAAGCGCGCTCGCCGGGAGCAGCGCCGGAAGGCCGAAGCGGGCCATCAGCACGGGGTGTCGCGGGAGGCGGACGACGGGCCGCAGGAGCATCGGCAGGAGGCGATTGGCTTCGCCAGCCAGAGGCCCGAATAGCCGCACCCAGGCGGGACCGTCGCGGCCCAGGGATTCCTGCATTGCGTTCACGTCGCGCTCGAGGACGACGGACCGTCCCGGCGCAAGTGCGTGTGCCACCGGCACATCGGGCTGGATCCACTCCAGCCCATGTCGCGCCAGGTCGAGCGAACGGAAGAACGGCGAGGCGATCGCCAGCGGGTGCGCCGTCGAGCAGACGTCGTGCATGAAGCCCGGGAGCGTGAGCTCAGCCGAGCGCGACCCGCCGCCGGGCGTCGCCGCCGCCTCGTAGACGACGACAGAACGGCCGGCTCGGGCGAGGGTGATGGCGGCAGCGAGGCCGTTGGGTCCCGCTCCCACGACCACCGCATCGGGTGCGCCCGTGCCCAGGCCCGCTCTGACCCGTCCGACGCCAGGCCTCGACTGCGGCAAGGTCACGAGCTCTACTGGCTGATGGTGAGCGTGCCCGCCATGCCGGCCTCCTTGTGGCCCGGAACCGCGCAGTAGAACGGGAGCGTTCCGGCGGCGGTCGGCTTGATCGCGACGGCCGTGGTCGAGCGGGCCGGCAGGGCGACGTGGATGTTCAGCTCATCGATGTCGAAGGTGTGGGCGAAGTCGTCCTTGTTGATGACGAACAGCCCGAGGACCTCGCCGTTCTTCATCGACAGCGTCGTCTCGGCGAACTTGATGTCCTGGGCAGTCACGACGCCGGTCACCGTCGGCGCCTCGGCCACGCCACCACCCCCTGCGCTCGCGCTCCCGGCGACCGCCGATGTCGCGAGTGCGCCCACCGTGACCGCCACCAGGGCGGTCACCACCCACCCGGCACGGCCGGAGCGGGTCCAGGATGGGCTGCCGCGCCGGAGGTCGAGGAAGGCACGGATCCCGCCCGCGATCGCCAGCCCGGCGCCGAGGAGGGCCAGCACGGTCGGGATGAAGCCCTGCGCGTCCCCGGGATGGGTCAGCGAGAAGGCGATCCCCGGCGCGAACAGCAGCAGGATGAGAATCCCGGCGACCACGTCGAGGATCCAGAACCAGCTCCGGCGTCGCGCGCCCGCCCAGAAGAACGACGCCAGGCCCAGCACGGCGAAGACGACGATGAAGCCGACGATGATTGGCACGAAGGCGGCGCTGTCGCTGTTGGGGTCCTTGGCCAGGGCCGGCAGGATGATCGCGTACATGAGGTACGCGAGGACTGCGACGATGATCCCGGCACCTGCCGACGCGAGGGACATGGCGAACGATCGCATGACTTCAGCCCTTCCCGGCGGACCGGCGCCGCAACCAGCGGACAGGAGCCGTCACGGTCCCGATCGCCGTTGAGATGAACGTGCTGTGGCGGATGTTCCGGGCATGGCGCCATTGGCGGCGGCGATCGACACAGATCCTGATGGTCTGGACGTTGGGTTCGGCGACGCCCATCGCCCGGGCGAGGTTCGCCATCGTTCCCTCCCAGAACCGGTCGTTAAAGCGGTTGGCGCCGAGCATGTAGCTGAGCTCCACGAACGGGTCCGCGGTCCGCTCCAACGCCTGGACCTGGGCAACGGTGACGTCGCCGTCACGGAAGGCCGAGAAGGTGAGCCAGGCCGACAGCGCATGCCCCTCGGGGGTCATGAACGTGAACGACTCGTCGTCCGCATAGATGACCATGACGCCGCTCGACATCCGGACTGGCGCTCCGGGCACCGCCTGGACCGCGAACAAGGCGACCTCGCCCGGGGCGATGCCGGCCAGCGGCGCGTAGAACGTGTTGCCTTTTGGCCAGAAGGTCGGAAACTCGTCCTTCCAGCGAGCGATGAGCTCCTGCGGGGTCATCGTCGTGCCTTCGAGACGGACTGTGAACGTCTTCTGCCACATCTGGCCGAAGCCCTGGATGGGGCCCGCGACGCGTCGCCCTGTGACAGTGTCCATCGAGGCCCCCGTCGCCGTCGTCGAGAGTCGATCGACCGGACTGGCCCAGGCGTCGAGGTCGCGCCGCCGCGGCGCGTCGGCTGGCGGGGTTTCGGTTGGGGTGGGTTCGATCGCGGTCATGGCGGCGTCTCCTTCGGGTGGTCAACGGGCAGCGGCGAGGGCCGCGTCGGTCGTTTCGTGGATCCCGATCGCTTCATCGATCCGGGTCAGGGCGAGGATCTGGCGGTAGTGCTCGTTGAGGCCCACGGCGAGCAGCCGTTGGCCGTTGCGCTGAGCGCGAACGAGCAGGGTGACGAGGAGCCCGATGCCGCCGCTGTTCATGTACTCGAGGCCTCCGAAGTCGAGGATGATCGTCCGCGCACCCGAACCGTCAGCCTTGGTGTAGGCATCCGTCAGGGCCGGTTCGCTGGCGGAGGTGATGTCGCCCTCGATGCGGATGAGACTCGCCGTCGGGTCGTCTGTGGAGCGCAGCTCGATACGGCCGGTCGTGTCGCTCATGCTGGTGCTTCCTCGCTCTTGGGGTCGTCGTCGACAAGGGTCATGAAGTCGGACAGGCGCGTGATCCGGAAGATCTCCCGGTAGTGCTCCGAGAGGCCGCTTGCGCGAACCTCCCGGCGGTCGCGCCTGGCTTCGGCGAGCAGGCGGACGATCAAGGCGATGCCGGTGCTGTTGATGTAACCGACGCCGTCGAAATCGAGATGCACGACCGGCGCGTCGAGCGCGGTCACCTCCCGATAGGCGGCGCCCAGAGCGGCATCTCCGTCACGGTCGATCCGGCCGCGCAGGGTGATCCGGGCGCCATCGGTCGCTCCTGGGGTGCCGTCAGGCGCCGCGTTGACGACGGCTTCAAGCGGGCTCGTGATGTCCATCGCCCTCTCCTTGCAGATTCAGCGTGAGCGTCACGGTCTGGCGCCCATCGCCGGGGGTCACGTCGACGCGGTCGACCATGTGGCGGATCAGGAACAGGCCCCAGCCGCGGGGCCTCTGCAGGCCGGCGAGCTTGGCATCGAGGTCGGGCTCTTCGGCGTCGTCGACGGGGATCGGCCCGCCCAGGGCCCGGTCGGTGATGCGTACCCGCAGCTCGCTCTCGGTCCTCGCGACACTGATCTCGACGGGCACGTCCTCGGAGCCGCCGCTGCCGTACTCGATCGCGTTCATCGCGGTCTCGCTGACCGCGGTCTTGAGCCGCTCGAGCCGAGGCGGGTCGATGCCGAGTGGAGCCACCGCTTCGGCGATCCGCTCCATCGCGATGCGCTCATTGCCGGGTTTGCCCGGGATTTCGAAGTCGACGATCGAAGTCTCAGCGGAACCCGCGTCCTCTACCTGGCCGTCGCGGTCCAACGATTCCTGAGCGTGTGCCGACGACGACGCGCCCGACGAGCGACGGAGGGTCACCATGGTGATGTCGTCCTCCTGCTCCCAGCCCCGACCCGTGAACGCCTGGAGGCGCTCGAGCAGGTCGTCGAGCAGCTCGCCGCCGGCCTTGTCCGACGACATGGCGGCGCGTAGGCGCGGGAAGCCGTACATGTCGCCGGTCGGGTCGTGGGCTTCGACGATGCCATCGGAATAGATGAGGACGCTGTCGCCGGGACCGATGATGCCTTCGCGCTCCTCGTAGACCACGTCAGGCAGCAGTCCCAACGGCAGGCCGGTCGCCCGGAACTCGACGACGCCATCAGCAGTTCGGACGTACGGCAGGTTGTGCCCGGCATTGGCGTAGATGACGTGGCCGGTCGAAGGGTCGAGGACCACATAGAGGCAGGTCACGAACATCCGCTCGGGCATCTCGGCCACGAGCAGCTCGTTGGCTCGGGCAAGGACCTTGGCCGGCGAGACGAGGCGGGCGGCCTCGCCGCGAAGGATGCTGTGCGTCCGGGCCATTACGAGGGCGGCGGGCACGCCCTTGTCCGTCACATCCCCCTCGACGATGGCCAGACGGCCGTCGGGCAGCTCGATGAAGTCGTAGAAGTCGCCTCCGACAGCCCGGGCCGGCCCGTAGTAGGCGGCGATCTGCCAGTCGGTCAACTTCGGCAGCTCGCGTGGCAGGAACTGTTGCTGGATGAGCGTGGCGACGCTCATCTCCTGCTCGTATCGCTCACGCTCGCGGAGCTCGGCTGCCTGCTCCTGGACCAGCTGGGCTACGCGCACCGCCGGCGCCGCCTGGGCCGCGAGGCTCGTCAGGAGACGGCGATCGTCGGAGGAGTACTCCTGCTCCGATAGCCGCGGACCGAGATTGAGTGTCCCGATCAGCTCGCCCTGGCTGACGAGCGGCACGACGAGAACCACGCCGACGGCTCGGAGATCCCGTACCCCCTGGGAGTCCAGATCAAGGCTCGGCAGATCGACGGGCCCGGGCGCCGCCGCCAAGTAGGCGAGGAGCGGATCGTTCGGGGCGATGTCGACTTCGGCACCGGTCGCGACGGCCGTTGTGGTAGGTCGCGCAGGCGCGGCGTCGGGCTGGGTCTCGGTCGGCCGCGAGCCGCGATTGAGCGTTCGGCGCAGCGACTGGATGACTGTCATGGCTGTGTTCTACGCCTCCGTCGTCCGGGATTCGTTACGAAACGCGTGGAAGAGCCGAAACCAGACCCCGA
>JBBSCI010000183.1:0-5806 GCA_038250445.1 Candidatus Limnocylindrales bacterium
GCAGCCCCATCGCCGTCGCGCGGGTCATCCCCTCCCCGAAGCGGACGACGAGCTGGCCTTCCTCGCGCGACATCGACGCCACGCCAGCCGCCTCGGCGGTGAGCCGCAGCTCCGCGACCTCGACCAGGCGGATGACCGGCTGCGGCATCGGGCCGAACCGATCCGTCACCTCCTGACGGAACGCCGCGAGATCGCCCGCCGATCGCGCCCGGGCGAGCCGACGGTAGAGCTCGAGCTTCTGGGCCTCCCCGGGCACGTAGGAATCGGGCAAATGAGCCTCGACCGGCAGGTCGACGACCGTCTGCGGCTTCTCGACCCGCGCCGGCCGATCCTCCCGCTGCGCCTTGCGCTCTTCGACGGCCTCCGCCAGCAGCCGCGAGTAGAGATCGAACCCGACCGCGGCCATGTGACCCGACTGCTCTCCGCCGAGAATGTTCCCCGCGCCGCGGATCTCGAGGTCAGCCAAGGCGATCTGGAAACCCGCACCCAGCTCCGACGCGTTGAAGATCGCCTGCAGCCGCTTGCGCGCCTCCTCGCTCATCCGCTCACGGCGCCGATAGAGCAGGTACGCGTACGCCCGCCGCGCCGAGCGCCCGACCCGGCCGCGGAGCTGGTAGAGCTGGGCGAGCCCGAGCGTGTCCGCCCGGTCGATGATGATCGTGTTGGCATTGGGGATGTCCAGCCCGGACTCGATGATCGTCGTGCAGACCAGCACGTCGGCTTCGCCCCCGGCGAACGTGATCATCACCTTCTCGAGCGAGCCTTCGGGCATCTGGCCGTGGCCGACGACGAACCGCGCGCCCGGCAGCAGCCGGCGGAGCTGCTCGGTCTGGGCCTCGATCGTCTCGACCCGGTTATGCACGTAGAACACCTGGCCACCGCGGTCGAGTTCGCGCAGGATCGCGTCGCGGACGAGCCCGGCAGACGCCTCCGCCACCCGGGTCTGGATCGGCAGCCGATCCTCCGGCGGCGTCTCGATGACCGACATGTCGCGGACGCCCGCCAGCGCGAGGTTGAGCGTTCGCGGGATCGGCGTGGCCGACAGCGTGAGCACGTCGACCTCGCGCCGGAGCTGCTTGAGGCGCTCCTTCGCCGCAACCCCGAACCGCTGCTCTTCGTCGACGACGACGAGACCCAGATCGCGGAACTTGACGTCCTTCGACAGCAGGCGATGCGTCCCGATGACGAGATCGACCGAACCGTCCTCGAGACCCGCGATCGTCCGCTTCTGCTCGGCCGGCGCGACGAACCGCGACAGCAATCGGACCTGGATCGGGAACGTCGCGAACCGCTGCAAGAACGTCTGGTGGTGCTGCGCCGCGAGGACCGTCGTCGGGACGAGCACCGCGACCTGGCGGCCGTCCTGGATGGCCTTGAACGCCGCCCGCAGGGCGACCTCGGTCTTGCCGTAGCCGACGTCGCCGACGACGAGCCGGTCCATCGGCCGCCCGACCTCCATGTCGGCCTTGACCTCGATGGCGGCCCGAAGCTGGTCGGGCGTCTCCTCGTACGGGAACGACGCCTCCATCTCGCCCTGCCAGGGAGTGTCCTGGCTAAACGCGTGGCCGGGGACGCGGGAGCGTGACGCGTACAGCTCGAGGAGTTCGTCGGCGAGGTCCGTCACGGCCTTCGCGACACGCTGCTTGGTACGCAGCCACTCTGTACCGCCCAGCTTCGAGAGCTGGGGGCGCTCGGCGCCGCTGTAGCGCGAGATCCGGATGATCTGCTCGACGGGGACGAAGATCTTGTCGGTCCCGGCGAAGCTCAGCTCGAGGTAATCCCGGTCCTCGCCCTCGCCGCCCCGCCGGAGCATCCGCTCGTAGCGGGCGACGCCGTGGTCGATGTGGACGACGAGGTCGCCGGGCGCCAGGCGCTCCAGGATGTCGCGCGGGACGACCCGCCGCATGGCCTTCGGGCGGCGGACCCGGACGGTCCCGAACAGCTCGCGATCCGTGACGAAGGCCAGCCCGTCCGGGCCACCCTCGAAGCCGCCGTTGAGGCTCCGCTCGACTAGCGTGATCGCGCCCGGCGGCGGGGCTTCTGGAGCCTGGACGACCGCGGCCGGGTGGCCGGCCTCCTCGAGCAGCTCCGCGAGGCGCGGCGCCTGATCGGAGGCGAGAACGATCCGGGCGCCGTCTGCCTGCCAGCGCTCGACGGCCTGGGCGATCGCGCCCCCCCTGCCCGCCGGCAGCTGCGGTTCGCGCCAGCCGAACATGTCGCCCGACGTCAGGCCGCGGGCGGCGAGGGCACCGGCCTCCGGCGCCTCCGATTCCCACGTCAGCTCGAGGGTCCGGCTGGCGACGAGCCGGGTCTTCCACGGCCGCGGCCCGACGTACGTCGACGGCCAGTCCTTCGGCAGCTCGCCAGACTCGATCATCTCAGCCCGGCGCTCGTCGGCCTGCCGCCACAGGAAGTCTGCGGCCTCCGCGATGTCACCGGGCTCGTCGAGGACGAGGAGCGTGTCCGGTGGGACATGGTCGAGGCCGCTCGCTGGAGCGAGCAGTGGCGCCCAGACCTCGGCTGCGTCGCCGACGTTGAGAGCGCGCGACGTCTCGCTCGCCTCGAACCGCTCGAGGTCAGCGGCCAGGCGCTCGGGCAGCTTGGCGGCGCGGCGCCCAAGACGCTCCTCTAGTCCGCCAGGGGTGCGGAGGAATTCGGACGCGGGGAGGAGCGTAACGCGCTCGAGCGGCCCGACGGCCCGCTGATCGGTCGGGTCGAACGCCCGGAGGGAGTCGATCTCGTCACCGAAGAACTCGATTCGGACCGGCAGCGGCGCCGACGGCGGGAAGACGTCGACGATGCCGCCCCTCCGAGCGAACTCGCCGCGGCCGGCGACCTCTGCGGCCGGTGCGTAGCCGAGCTCGAGCAGCTCGCGGAGCAGTTCGTCCTGGCGAAGGCGGCCATTGACGACGAGCTCCCGCGGCGACTTCGGGAGATCGTCGGGCGCGATCGTGTGCTGGACGAGTGCCTGGACACTAGCGACGAGGATCCGCGCGCGGCCACTCCGCCAGGCCGAGAGGGCGGCGACGCGCGCGGCGGTCTCGTCGGCGACGAGCTCGCTCCGCTCGTAGGCGAGAGCCGTGCGCGGTTCGAGGATCGCGACAACGTCCGGGTCGCCGAGCCACGCCTGGAGCTCCTCCGCAACGCGGTCACCGATCTCCGCGTCGCGGGCGATCCAGGCGAGTCGCTCACCGCCCTCGGCGAGGGCGAGGGCAGCGGCGAGGTACGTCTTCGCGCCGTGAGGGATCGATGTCAGGCCTGCGTGCCGGCCGGGCGCGCCGACTCGTTCGCGGAGGGCGCCGAACGATCCGGTCGCGGCGAGGAGCGGCGGCAGCGCGCTGAGATCCGGGAGCCGCCGGCCTGCACCGCGTCCCGCGTCCCTGGGGCCGCGCTTCCCGCTGGCGGCTTTCGCGGCCTCGGCGGCCTCGGCGATGTGGCGGTCGCGGCCACGCCTGCCGCGGACCGGCGGCGCGGTCACCCGGCCTCCTCGGTCGGCTTCACTTTGCGCCAGCCCGTCTTCGTCCGCCGGATCCCGTCCGGGCCGGTGGGTCCATTGACCGCGCCCGGAGGAGCGAGCAGGTCCGTATCGGCCGGCCGAAGCTCGAAGTTGTTGAAGCGATTGGCGGCCTTCGACGTCCCGTGGCGGACCCATTCCTCGACCGCGTCGGCGCCCGCATCGAGCAACTCATCGAGCCGCTGACGCTCGTCGGGCGCGAACGGCGTGAGGACGTGATCGACGAAGCCGCGGCCGGGCGCCCCGATCCCGATCCGGAGCCGGCTGAATGCCTCGGTGTTTAGCTCGTCGATGATCGAGCCGAGGCCGTTGTGGCCGCCCGGGCCGCCACCCTCGCGTAATCGGAGCTTGCCGATCGGCAGGGCGAAGTCGTCGGCGACCACGAGCAGGTCGACGAGCGGCGCATGCTCGCGGGCGAGCACCTTGCGTGCCGCCAGGCCCGAGTCGTTCATGAACGTCAGCGGCTTCACGATCATCAGATCGAGCCCGCGATAGCGGCCCGACGCGATCGCCGCGGCGTCGCGGGTCCGGCCCTTGCCCTCCCAGCCGGCTCGCTCCGCGATCCGGTCGAGGACCATCCAGCCGATGTTGTGGCGCGTCTTCGAGTACTGGTCGCCCGGGTTTCCCAGGCCAACTACGATCTTCACCTGAACTCCTGAATCACACGCCGAAGGGGCCCGATCCCGTCAGGGAGGGCCGGCGCGATGGTAGCAGCGATCAGCGTTCCGCCCGCCGGCCTGGTGCGACCGGGTGAACCTCGGCGGCCACGCTGGCCTATCTCCCTGCGAGCGGCGGATCCGCGACTCCCACTCCCGGCGCGAGGCCGGCTCCGTTCGGGGCCGGCCTCGTCGTTCGATTGCTCCGATTTCGCACGCCCCGGGAATCCACTCCCGTCCGGCTCCCTAGTCCGATTCCGGACTCCGATTTCGGAGGGATGGTCGAGGATCGGCCCCGGTGAGCGTCGGGTGTCTGACGGTTGATCGCGAGCGAATGGCCGTCTGGGACGACGGACGTCATGTCGGAGTACGAGGAATTCGATGCTTGGCCGCCTGAGCGCTCGGGTCGATTGGGCGACCCATCGATCTGCCGATCGGTCAATGGCGCCTATCACGCGCTGGGCCGAAGGCTCAACGTCGCGACGCGGCAGCACGGTCTCGGGACATCGGAAGCGTTGGTCCTTGCCGACCTGCAGCGGCAATCGGGATGTGCGGCAGCAGTCGTCCGGCACGGACTTGGGCTTCATCGGTCGACCCTGTCGAGCCTGCTCGACAGGCTCGATGGCAAGGGCCTCATCAATCGATCACAGGACTCGTTCGACGGCCGACGCCTCGAGATCCACTTGACGCCCGCCGGTTACATTGCCGCGGCGATCGCGGAGCAAGTGATTCGCGATGTTGAGGACGAACTTGCCGACTTCACCTCGGCCGCTGAGCGACGTGGTGCGGAGGCCGTGTTTGCCGCGTCCATCGCGATCAACCGGCCTGGCGGTGTCCTCGACCTCTAGTACCTCGCACTGCGGGGTAGTTCCTCCGCACTGCGGGGTAGTCCCGCCCCACTTCTGGGTAGTCCGCATTCGGACTCCGGATTCGGAGTATCGCTCGCGATGGGAGTGCTTTTCGCCGGCGTTCGGAATCGGACGATCGGCCTCGCCCCGCGCTTCCCTAGTTGGCGAGGAGCCGCTGTTCGAGCGCTCGCATCTTGGCTTCGTCGGCGGGTTCGGCGTGGTCCCAGCCGCAGATGTGGAGCGCGCCGTGAGTGACGAGGAGGCGAAGCTCGTCGGCCGGCGACCAACGGACGTCGCCGGTCTGGCCGCCGCGGCCCTCGGACGCCTGCTCATCCGCTCGCTCGACCGACACAACGATGTCGCCAAGATGGGGACGCTGACCCGGCGGCGTGACGAACGCCGGCGTGTCGTCGTCTCGCACTGGCAGGAGCGGAAATGAGAGGACGTCGGTCGGTGCGGCCTTGCCCATGTGGGTCCGATTCAACTCGGCCAGCTCCGCATCGTTGGACAGAATCAGCCCGATCGACGCTGGCGAGGGCGCATCGGCGGCATCGAGCGCCGCGGCGATAGCACGGGCCAGGCGAGCGACGGGGATCCGTGGATCGACCCCGTCCCGGATCGTGACGTCGATCCGCCAGGGCACGACGTAGATCGAGCGCTGCGTCACGCGCCGGTGCCGGTCCCCGTGCGACGCGATTCGATCTCGACGACCTTGTTCTGCGGGTAGGCGATGCGCTGGTGGTACATCCCGAGCAACTGCGCGACGAACGCCTCCTTGATCCGCTCGA
>JBBSCI010000184.1:0-5763 GCA_038250445.1 Candidatus Limnocylindrales bacterium
GCGTTCCCGGCGCTAGAGTGGCTGACGATCGCCGGGATCGTCGGTTGGGTGCTGCTCGTTAGCGCCTTCTGGCTGCGGGCTGGGGACAGCGCGGGGGTCGAACGCACCGCACGCAAGGCCGGGGTCGCGTGACGGCTCCCCTGGAGCGACGCTCGTTGGTTCGTCCCGCGAGCCAAACGTCGGCTGGGCGGCATCGGAGGCCCTCGTTGGTTCGTCCCACGAGCCAAACGTCGGTGCGGCGCGGGCTCCTTCGACGTTTGGATCACCCCACGAACCAGAAGCCGCCGCGCGGGAGGCTCCTTCGACGTTTGGATCACCCCACGAACCAGAAGCCGCCGCGCGAGAGGCTCCATCGACGTTTGGTTCGTCCCACGGTGCACGGGATCCGTCGCGAGGGCAGCGCATGAAATCAAAGCGCCGGATCACGACTTCGCTCGACGTCCGACCGTGGATGTCGAGCCGGGTCTCGATGGATCGGAAGACCCGGACCAAGGGAGGGGCGGCGTCCACCCGGGTGTCGGCCGTGGCCGCGCCCGCTCCAGAGCCGATCCCGATCATCGACGTCGATCTGTCGGTCGATCTGGGCCGCGGTCTCGTCCTCAAGAACCCGATCCTCGTCGCGTCCGGGACGTTCGGCTATGGCGTCGAGTACGGCGACGTCGTCGAGGTCGATCGCCTCGGGGCCATCTGCTGCAAGGGCACGACGCTCAGGCCCCGGATCGGCAACGTCACGCCGCGTGTCACCGAGACCCCGGGCGGGATGCTGAACTCGATCGGCCTCCAGAACCCGGGCGTCGACGCCGTCATCAAGAAATATGCCGGTGCGTGGGCCGACTGGAACACCGCCGTCATCGTGAACGTGGCCGGCGAATCGATCGACGACTACGTCGAGGTCGTCAAGCGTCTCGACGGCGTCTCCGGCGTCGCGGGGATCGAGCTCAACATCAGCTGCCCGAACGTCGGCAAGGGTGGCCTCCAGTTCGCGATCGACGCCGACGCGGCGGCATCGGTCACCGCCGCCGTCCGTCGGGCGACGGACCTCCCCTTGCTCGTCAAGCTCTCGCCGAACGTTGCAGATGTCCGGCCGATTGCCCGCGCGATCGAGGCGGCCGGCGCCGACGCGCTGACCGCGATCAACACCCTGTCCGGGATCGCGGTGGCATCAAACCGCTCGAAGCCCCTTCTCGGGAACATCTACGGCGGCCTGTCCGGTCCGGCGATCAAGCCGGTCGCGATGCGGATCGTCTACGAGGTCGCCCAGGTCGTCGACATCCCGATCGTCGCGATCGGCGGCATCACCGAGCTCGCCGACGTCCTAGACTTCCTCGCGGTCGGCGCCGCCGCCGTCCAGGTCGGGACCGCGATCTTCGCCGACCCGACGCTCCCGGTCCGCCTCGTCGACGAGCTCGAGGCGGAGTGCCGCCGTCGCGGACTCGACTCGTTCGCGCCGCTCATCGGAACCGCCCTGCCGAAGAAGCCCGGAGCGCCGTCGGCAAAGGGAGTCGAGTACCGGCCATGAATGCGCGCCGCCGCATAGGTATGCGCTGAACGTGGACTCGAAGGTCGTTGATAAGGCGCTACGGGAGAATCTCTGGCCGGCGCTAAAGCCCATCGGGTTCGCGTGACGGACCGGCCGAACTGCATGGCGCGATCGATCGGGAGCCGTTCAGACGGCGAATATCCAATCGTTCAACAGCTACCTCGCTGGTGGGATAGGCGCAACGACGTTCTCTTTCGGCGTGAATCTCGGCGTCTTCTACCTGGCGATGGCGGATGCGCCGCCCATGGGCGCCTACGTCAACGACCGGCTTCGGCCACCCGAATTCCATTGTCAAGCACGTCTGCATCTCAGCAAGGGCATCTCCCAACCGAACGCGAGACGCCGACGATCACGGTTCGACCCGCGGCCGTCGCAGCCGTCTATGGGCGAATGGCGCGACCGGCCGGATGTGTGGTACGTGCTTCCAGACGGTTCGAATCTGGCTGAGGTCGTTTTTGCCGCGCGCGACCGGATCATCACTGATGGCCTGCCGTGGCTCGACCGCCTCTCAGACCTGCGCGAAGCCCTGCAAGCGTTCATCAAGGGTGAGGACACTCAGCTCGGAATGGGAATCATCGGCGAGTTCTCCGGCGGCACCATCGGCTCGCCTACCGCCAGCAGGCCGTCGCGGCCCTGTCCGAAGCCCTAGGAGACGACCGACTGAACTCGGAGTAAGGGAGGTCATTCTCTTCCGACGGACCGATATCGCACATGGTATGGTATGTGCATGTTCAGCGAACGCACGCAGGTGCTTCTGTCGCCGGCACAGATCGCCAAACTCAAGCGGATCGCCCAGCACGAGGGTCGATCCGTGGGGGCGGTGATCCGCGAGGCAGTCGACGCATTCGTGGAGGCCGAGCCTGACTCGCGACGGCGAGCCGCCCGCGATCTGATGTCGCTGAATGCGCCGGTCGACGATTGGGAGGTCATGAAGGAGCAGATCGCCCGCAGCCAGCTTGGAGATTGGTGAGCCTCTTCGTCGACACTGCAGTCATCATGTATGCAGGTGGCGCCGATCACCCGCTGCGTGAGCCCTGTCGGCGGATCATTGGGCGAGTTGGCGATGGCGACCTCGACGCTGTGACATCGGCCGAAGTCGTCCAGGAAATCATCCACCGGTTCATGGCGATCCGGCGGCCCGACGTTGCCCAGTCAATGGCGATACGAACCATGGATACCTTCGCACCGGTCATCCCGTTGACCCATGCGATGATGCGCCGTGTCCCGGATCTCGCTCATCGATATCCAATGCTGTCTGCTCGCGACCTCGTCCACGTCGCAACGTGTATCCACGAGGGAATTACCGAGATCGTGAGCCCGGATCGGGGGTTCGACACCGTGCGAGAGATCCGACGCGTACCTCCGGAGGAATTCGCCTCTTGACCACGATCAAACCTGCCTTGGAGGCATCGGCACGCGCGGCCGTGTCTGCCAGGACCGAGAGGCTCTTTCGCCGCTCCGGCGCGCTGCGCGAGGGCCACTTCCTCCTCAAGAGCGGCCGCCACGGCGACGCCTACGTCGAGAAGTTCGCGGTTCTATCTGATCCGGCGGCGACGAGCGAGCTGTGCGGCTTCTGGGCGGCAGCACATCGCGACGACGCCGGCACGGCTCGGGTCGATCTGGTTGCCGGGCCGACGACCGGTGGCGTCATCCTCGCCTTCGAGACCGGCCGCCAGCTCGGCGTCCGGGCGATCTTCGCGGAGGAGGTCCGAGCCGACGACGGTTCGACACATCGCGAGTTCCGACGAGGGTTCAGGATCGAGAAGGGTGAGCGGGTCCTGCTCGTCGACGACATCCTGACGACCGGCGGCTCCCTGCTGGCGATGATCCCCGCCGTCGAAGCGGTGGGCGGCGAGATCATCGAATGCGCCGTTCTAGTCGATCGGAGCGGCGGTCGCCCCACCCTGACATCTCCGACGACCGGCCGCGTGTACCCGGTCCGTGCCCTCTGGCAACTCGACCTGCCGACATACGAGCCCGGGCCAGAAGGATGCCCGCTCTGCGCGGACGGCGCGCCGCTCGACGCGCCTGGGAGCAGCGGCACCGGCACGTGAGGTTCGGTCGCAGGGCAGTCGTCGCGGCAGGCCTCGCCGTTACCCTCGCGGCGATTGCGGCCGTCATCGCCATCTCGCTCAGCCGGCCGACGCCGCGGACGGAAATCGGGGTCGTCGTGGCCGTCGATGCGGCCAGCCTTACCGACGTGCGGGGCTTGACGATCCGGACCACCGACGGGCGGACGGTTCAGTTCCGGGTCGGCCGGCTCGAGAATGGCGCCGAGTTCCCGCCGGGCCACCTCGCGGAACACAAGGCAACGGCCGTGCCGATCATCGTGACCTACCGCGACGAGAACGGCGAGCACGTCGCCCTCCGCCTAGAGGACGCGCCCGCGCCGTCGCCTACTTGAGGCCGGCGAGCGCCGCGTCGATCTCCTCGGGCGTGAAGATCAGCTCGAACGATGCCTTGACGATGCCGTCGCCGCCGACGACGAAGACGTACGGCTCCGTGAGCAGGCCGTAGGCATCGGTCGCCAGCGCCGTCTGGAGGTCGCCGGTGTCATTCAGGTCTGGCTGGAGCTGCCCGTCCACGACCGTGAGCTTGTATGGCTCGACGTTGATGAACGTGACGTCGGGGTGGGCCGCCGCGACGGCCTTGACCTTATCGAGCGTCGGGCCGCAGGTCGCGCTCTTGCAGAATTTCGGCGTCGCGAAGACCAGCACGAACGGCTTGTGGGCCGCCAGCGCGTCGGCAACGGAGGTCTCGTAGAACTTGGCATCGGGCGACGTGTCCGTCGAGATCCGCGACGCACTGCCGCCGACATCGCCCAGGGTCGGCGTATCGACCGACGGCGCCTTCTCGCCGACCTGGACAGCGCTCGCCTCGGCCTTGACGTCGAAGCTGAACGGGATCGACTCCTCGGCTGAGCCCGGAGCCGCGGTCAAGAAGACCGCCGTCCATGCTCCTGCGACCGGGAAGGTGGCGTGGGTGACGTAGACGCCGCTCACGTCCTGGATCGCCCAGATGAACGTGGCGGGATCGGCGGCCACCGACTCGCCGCCAGGTCCCCTGAATTGGACCTTGCCGGTTCGGTGCGGCGCTCCAGCTGGCTTCAGGCCGGTCGGATCACTGAACGAGAAGACGATTCGATTGGGTCCGACCGCGAGCTCGCTTGAGATCAGGATCGGGATGACGCCGGTGACGGATTGGCTCGCGCCCGCGGTCGCGACCGCCGTTGCGGTCGGGCCCGAGGATCCGCAGGCGACAACGAGCAGTAGAACGGCAGCCATGAGGCCCGCCCGTAGTGTTCGGGGGTTCATGTCCGATAGGGTAGCGGTCAATGGCGAGTGGGGCGCTCGCGCTAGAATAGGCGGACCGTCGATGGGAGAATCGTCGCCCCGTCGGGCGACTCCTGGGAGGGCTCGTTGACCCGGTTCCAGAGACTCGCCTGGCTCAGCGTGGCGATGACGCTCGGGCTCGTGACGATCGGCGTCATCGTCCGCGCGACCGGCTCCGGGATGGGCTGTCCGGACTGGCCCCTCTGCCACGGGCAGCTGATCCCGCCGCTCAACGACTACCAGGCGTGGATCGAGTGGGTTCACCGGACCGTGGCCGCGGCGATCGGGTTCGTGGTTCTCGCCCTCGCCTTCGTCGCGGTGCGCGACCATCGCGACCGGCCCAGCCTTCTCTGGCCGTCACTCGGAGTCGTCCTCCTCGTCGGGTTCCAGGCATGGCTTGGGCGCGAGACCGTCAGGCTCAACAACTCGGGCGAGTCCGTCACCGCACATCTCGCTGCGGCCATGACGCTCGTGGGGCTCCTCGTCTTCATTCTCGTACGCTCGTTCTACCCGGCGCGAATCGGGGGGCGGGGGAGCAGCCAGCGGTTCACGCTACTGGCGGCGTTCGGTGCGATGGCGGTCTTCGCGCTGCTCCTTTTCGGATCGCACGTGACGGCGACCGCCCAGTGGTACGCCTTCCCGGACTGGCCGCTGATGAACGGCTCGCTCTTCCCGCCACTGAACGACAACACCGCGGCTCACGTACTCCACCGCTGGGTGGCGATCGTCGTCGGCCTGATCGTTGCAGCGATCGCGATCGTGGCGTGGCGGACACAACGACAGAACCGGACGGTCATCCGGCTCACCCTCATTGCCGCGATCCTCTTTCCGATCCAGGCCCTCGTCGGCGGGCTCCAGGTCCTGACCGACCTGGCCGGCTGGACGCAGACA
>JBBSCI010000185.1:0-5741 GCA_038250445.1 Candidatus Limnocylindrales bacterium
AAGGCCGCCGACCAGAACGTAGGCCGCGATTTCCAGGGAGTTGCTGCTCGTCAGGTTCAACGCTCCACCGAGGAGCGCGATGACGACCATGAGGAGCGTCGCAACGCCGGCGTCGAGCAGGATCGCGAGCAGCATGCCTGCCGCCGCGGTCGGCACGATGAACGGAAGACCGGCCCGTCCGGACGTGGCCTTGAGCACGATCGCCGTCCCGACGAGGATCACACCGATGAGCAGGAGCGCGTTGTTCCGATGCCAGTACGCCGGTCTGAACCGCCAGATCCAGCCCAGGATGAGACCAACGACGAGGAGTGAGAGGAACAGCCAGCCGCCCAATCGGGCGACGTCAGGGCGGGCGTTTCTGAGGCCGAACTGGTCGATCTTCTCGAGCTGTGCTTCGGTGACCTTCTCGCCCTTCCGGACGATCGTCTCGTTCTGGGCCACCTGGACCCTGAAGGGAGGCACCTCGTCGGCTTTCTTCGCGCGCTCCTGCTCCGTTAGGGCTGCACTGAAGGACGAGTTCGGGACGATCAGCGGGGAGATAATTTCCGCGGCAAGCGTCCGCTCGGCCGGTTCGAGGCCGCCCGCCATCTGACCCGACAGCTGGGCCTGGACCAGCGAGACGGCAGAGTCGCGCAGCTCGCCACGTTCCGTTGCTTCCAGCACGCGAGACGATTCCGCCCGGACGGCCGCCCAGCGCTCCGGCGTGAGCGCGAGGAGGGTTGGCCGCACGTCCTGGGACACGTCGACACCTGCGAGGAGCCTTGCCTTCTCCTTCTCAGGGGTCGTCTCGGCCAAGGCCTGGTCGATCGGGCTGACGCGGACCGCGAACGCCCGAAGCTGCGCCTCGGCCGTTGCGCTCGCCTTGGCAGTCGTAAAGTCGTAGATCAGGTCGACCCCTTTGCGTGCCTCCTCCTTGAGGCGGTCCGTTTCGACCTTGCTCACGTACTCATCGGCGCGCGGCGCGACGATGTCGACGGCGGCAACCGTGCCGACGTCGACCTGAAGTCGTTGCGGGATGAAGTCGACGCCGAGGATCGTGGTGAGGACGACGATCAGGGCGATCGCCGCGATCCCGAGACGGACCGCCTCGCGTCGGGTGAACACGGAGGCGAGCTCGACCCGCCGGGTCAGCATTGGGTTGCGCCAATCATGAGCGGTGGCCGCCGTTGTCGTGGGCGGCGAGGTCGGCGGCTGCCAGGGACTTGGCGGCGAGCTCGCTCATGCGCTTGCCGTCGGCGCGGCCACGCGTCTTCGGGGAGAGCCAACCCATGATCTTGCCGAGATCACGAGCCGATGAAGCGCCGGTGGAGGTGATTGCTTCGTCGATCAGCGCCTGGATTTCGGACTCACCGAGCTGCTCGGGGAGGAACTCGGCGAGGATTGCGATCTCCGCCTCTTCCTTGGTCGCGAGGTCCTCGCGGGCGCCGGAGCGGAATGCCTCCACGGACTCGCGTCGGGTCTTGACCTCGCGGGAGATGACAGACGCGTAGTCGTCATCGGTCAGCGTTCGGCGGTCGCGCTTCTCGACGTTGTAGGCGGCACTCTGGACCATCCGCAGCACGTCGCGGCGCAGCGTATCACCGGACCGCATTGCGGCCGTGACCTCGGACTGAATCTGATCTCGAAGGGACACCGGAATGGCTACCTCGGGCGGGACGGGTGGCGGGGCCACACCGCCGGAAACGCCCTGGGTTCGCGGGGTGGGCTTACGCGAGCCGTATGGCTCAGCCGGCCTGCGTTCGGGCGTTCTTCTTGCGCTTTGCTTCCTTGCGCTTGCGCTTCACACTCGGCTTCTCGTAGTGCTCGCGTCGGCGAGCCTCGGCGAGGATGCCGCTCTGCTGGATCTTCTTGTTGAAGCGGCGCAGGGCGCTTTCGAACGTCTCGTTCTCACCCACTCGGACTTCTGCCAATCCCGGTTCACCTCCTCAGGCCGTCGTCTCGTGTGCGCGCGTCGTGCTCGCGGCCAGCCGGCCCGACGCGTCCTCGACCTTCGTCCCACGCTCGCGGGCTCCCGGTCGACAGGCTGGCGGAGCATAGCCGAGCCCCCCGAACGGGGTCAAACATTGGTTGATGCCCCGCGGCGCTCCCTCGCCACGTACCATCGCGGCGATGAGGGCGGAAACGAGCTCACAGGCGACCACCCTGCTCGACCTGTTCGACGACGCGGTCGAGCGGTTCGCGGATCGGCCGGCATTGGGACTCGATGGCGACGACGGGTCGAGTCTCCGCTGGACCTACCGCGAGCTGCAGCGCAGGAGCCGGCTTGCAGCGTGGCGGCTCCGCGCCGCGGGGCTCGAGCCCGGTGATCGGATCCTCACCTGGTCGCCGGCAACGCCGCAGCTTCCTGCCGCCTACTACGGCGCGGTGCGGGCGGGGCTCGTCATCGTCCCGCTCGATCTCCGGATGGCCCCCGACGCGATCGAGCGGATCGCCGAGCGAGCGGACGCCAAGCGGCTGGTCCTCGGCACCGGCCGGGACGCGCCTGACCCGCGCGAGGCGAGACTGGAGGCCTTCCCGACGTCGCGCCTCGACGAGCTCACCGCGGATGCGGACGAGACCTTTCCCGTCGATTGGGAACGGCAGCTCGAGACCTGGCCTCGCCCGTCGGCAACCGACGTCGTCGAGCTCATCTTCACGTCCGGCACGACCGGCACGCCGAAGGGCGTCGTCCTGGCCCACGACAACGTCCTGGCATCGGTCCGGGCGATGCACCGCGTCATCCCGCCGATGGAGCATCGAGTCGTCTCGCTGCTTCCCCTCTCGCACCTTCTGGAGCAGGCGGTCACGCTCTTCTACGCGCTCGACGTCGGGGCGAGCATCCTCTACGTTCGGAGCCGGAACCCACGGGTGATCTTCGAGGCGATCCGCCGCCATCGGACGACGTCGATGGTCGTGGTCCCGCAGGTTCTCGAGCTGTTCTGGGCGGCGGTCGAACGCGAGGTCGAGCGGTCGGGGCGCGGCGGGACGTTCGGACGGCTGCGGCGCGTCGCCCGACACCTGCCGTACCGGCTTCGCCGCCTGATCTTCCGGCAGGTCCACGCCAGGCTCGGTGGCGGGCTTCGCCTCTTCGTCTCGTCGGGGGCGTTCCTGCCGCCGGCCCTTCAGCAGGCCTGGGAGGACCTCGGGGTCGTCGTGATCCAGGGCTACGGGGCGACCGAGACCGGCTTCGGGACATGCACGACGCGCGAGGACCATGGGCTCGGGACCGTCGGCCGGGCGGTCCCGCCGGTCGAGATGCGGCTCGCCGACGACGGCGAGATCCAGTTCGACGGCCCGACGCTCTTCAAGGGCTACTGGCACGACCCCGATGCGACAACGGCCGCCCACACCGCGGACGGCTGGTATCGGACCGGTGACATCGGCCGGTTGGATCCAGCCGGCCGGCTGATCCTCATGGGCCGGACGAAGGACATCATCGTGTTGCCGAACGGCCTGAACGTGTATCCCGAGGACATCGAGAACGCCCTGCGGACGGCCGGCCTGCGCGACTCGGTCGTCGTGGAGACGAGCCCGGGCCGGATCGCGGCGATCGTTCTCGCGCCGCCAATCGACGCCGACGGGACCGCGCCGCCGGCCGCCGACGTTCGGGCGCAAATTCAGGCCGGGGTCAAGGCGGCGAACGCCACGCTCGCCCAGCACCAGCGAATCCGAGCGTTTCGGATCTGGCCCGACGACGACTTCCCGCGGACCCACACGCTCAAGGTCAAACGCGACGTCGTTCGCCGCTGGGCCGCACTCGACGAACCGCTGCCGGTTCGCGAGGCCGGCTAGCCGAACCTAGCGCGGCGGCGCGAAGCCGATGCCGAGGGTCGCCAGTGCGTCGGCGATCGACTTGGCGCCCGGATCGGTCGAGGTCGACGGCGACCACGTGTAGAAGATCAGGGTCGTGCCGACCTGGCGGATCGTGTGCTGGGCATCGAGTGGGAACTGGACGCGCCCGGCGCCCGTGCCGAGGTAGCCCGCCAGCTCGTTGCCGGCATCGACGGCATCACCGTTGTCCCGGAACTCGTAGGCGACGATCTGGCCGCGCTCCGGATCGGCCGGCAGGATCACCTGGTAGACGGCCCGGGGCGCCGAGGCCAGCCGAGCCGATTCGGCGGGCCGGAACGGCCTCTCGGCGTCCCTGAGCTGGAGGCTGAACGGCGCCAGCGCGGCCACGATCGCCGCGCGCGTCAGGGCGACGGCCGGCGTAACGGTCGCATCCGGCCCGATCGACTCCGGCGGGAACGTCACGACCTTGCCCGATGCCCCGATCCCGCAACCGGCGAGCACGAGGCAGATGGACAGGCACACGCTGACGGCCGCCGCGGGGCGGAGCCTCATCCGGGCGGCCAGTCGAAGGATCGGCCGCCGAGCAGGTGGATGTGGAGGTGGTCGACGGTCTGGCCGCCCCAGCGGCCGACGTTCGAGACCAGGCGGTAGCCGGCGTCGGCGATTCCCTCTTGCCTCGCGAGCTCGGCGGTCGTGGCGAACAGCCGGCCGAGCATCGGGCCGTCGGCGTCGGTCAGGTCGGCCGCCGATGCGATGTGGTCGCGCGGGATGATGAGGATGTGGGTGGGAGCGCGGGGCGCGATATCACGGAAGGCCACGACGAGATCGTCCTCGTGGACCTTCGTCGACGGGACGGTCCCAGCGACGATCCGGCAGAAGAGGCAGTCGGGGTCAGCGGCCATGCGCCACTCTGATCAACGAGCCGACTACTCGATCCCGGACCAGCGTGTCAACTGATTCGACCCGGACCCGACCGATGGCGTTACCGAGCCCCGACGCGCCGGCGGCGGGGACGGCGGCAACAAGCGTGTGATCGGCTGCATGGCCGACCCACCGCCCGTCGGGCAGCGGTTCCTCGAAAAGAACGTCGACCTCTGCGCCGACATGCCGTGCCGCCCAGCGTGCCCGCGCGTTGGCGGCGACCGCAAGGAGCTCGGCCGCGCGTCGCTTCTTCGTCGGCTCGTCGACCTGGCCGGTCATTCGGATCGCCGGCGTGCCCGGCCGCGCCGAGTAGCGGAAGACGTGGAGGCCGGCGACGTCGAGCGACTCGATGAAGGCAAGGGAGCGCCGCCACGCCGGGTCGTCCTCGCCCGGGAAGCCGACGATGACGTCGGCATGGACCGCCGCCCCTGGGACCGCCTCCCGTACCCGGCCGACGATCCGCCGGTAATCGTCCGAGATGTAGCGGCGGCCCATCCGACGAAGGACGCCGTCGTCGCCCGACTGGAGCGGCAGGTGGAAATGCGGCAGCGTCCGGGGCGCACCACCAGACCAGACCCGGAGAAACTCGTCGTCGACGTGCTGCGGCTCGATCGACGAGAGCCGGATGCGCTCGACCGTCGTCTCGTCGAGCAACCGCCGGACGAGCCCGGCCAGCGTCAGCGCCGAGCGCGTGTGGGCGCCGCGGAAGCCACGCTCCGACCAACCGCCGTCGTACGTCCCGATGTTGATCCCCGTCAGGACGATCTCGCGATGACCCGCCCGAAGCGCGCGCCCGACGTCGTCGAGCACCGTCTCCGGGGAGAGGCCCCGCTCCGGCCCCCGGGCCGCCGGGATGATGCAGTACGTGCAGAAGAACGAGCAGCCGTCCTGGACCTTGATGAACGCCCGCGTCCGGCGAAGCCTCGCCGATGCCCGCCCGTCGGTGATGCCGTCGATCTCGACCCCGGACAGGGTCGGCAGGGCCCGGTCGAATCCTCGGGCGGATGGCGTCGCGGAGCTCCGCTTCCGACCTCGGAGCGCGATTGGCT
>JBBSCI010000186.1:0-5716 GCA_038250445.1 Candidatus Limnocylindrales bacterium
GGGCTCGGCTCCGGCGTGGACGGCGAGGGTGTCGAACGCGAGCTCCGGGTCCTTCATGGCGGCATCATCGCTGATCCATCGGCGGAACTCGCGCGAATCTCCGAGGACGGTAAATCTGCTACAGTCAGACCGCACGTTTCACGCGCAGCCGCGCCGCTCCACGAGGTCTCCCGAAGATGGCCATCACTCCACCAACGAGCGCGACGGCGGCGACGCCGGCGGGCGCACCGCCACCCAGCCTCCGCGCCCGACTCGGGACCTGGCGTTACGTGCTCAACACGGCCAACCTGCCCGAGGGCATGACCCGGCCCGACGCCGTCAGCAAATGGCTCGTGATCACGCGGGCGGCCGTTTTTTCGATGACCGCGACCTCGGGCCTGATCGGTGGGCTGCTGGCGATCGGGGCAGCGCGGCATACCGGCGAGGTCAGCGTCGATTGGGGCCTGTTGCTCCTTGCGATCGTCGGGCTCGTCGTTGCCCATGCCGGCAACAACATGATCAACGACTATTTCGACCTCGAGGGCGGCGTCGACACCGACGACTACGTCCGGGCGCTCTACGCGCCGCACCCGATTCTCTCGGGCTGGGTCACGAAGCGGCAGCTCGCGGCCGCGATCCTGTTCGTCAACGCGATCGACCTCGCGATCATGCTCGTTCTTTTCGCCGCCCGAGGCCCGCTCGTCATCGCCTTCGCCCTGGCCGGGCTGTTCATCTCGGTCTTCTATGTAGCTCCACCGATCCGCCTCAAGCATATCGGGCTGGGCGAGCCGGGCGTGTTCCTCGTCTGGGGCCCGCTGATGGTGGTCGGCACGTTCTTCGTTGCGACCGGCGCCATCCCGGGCTGGGTCTGGATCGCCTCGCTGCCGTACGCGATCCTCGTCACCACGGTCCTGTTCGGCAAGCACATCGACAAGATCGACGCCGACAGGAAGAAGGGTGTCAGGACCCTGCCGGTCATCCTCGGCGAGCGCCGGGCACGGATTGTCGCGCGGGTCCTGATGATCGCCTTCTATCCGATCGTCATCGGGGCCGCGCTCGTCGGCTGGATCGGGCCGTGGGTGGCGCTCGTCGTGCTCGGCATCCCGCGCCTCCTGTCGGTCCTGCGGACATTCTCGGCGCCGCGTCCCGAGTCGCCGCCGCACAGCTACGTCGGCTGGCCGCTGTGGTTCGTCGGCGCGGCGTTCATCCACACGCGGCGGGCCGGCGGCCTACTCGTGCTGGCCCTGATCCTCAACGCCCTGCTGCCGGTGACGCTTCCCTGGCTGTAGGCTCGGCATCACGAACTTTGAGGAAGCAACCGGCTCATGCATAAGGCAGATGCCCGATGGCGGCGCCAGGCCGCGATGGGAGTCTCTGGTCCAGCGGGTGAACCCAACGACCCGCACGGATGGAGGCACCACGATGACCGGGAAGCATCTGTTCTTCGGAGCGCTTGAAGCCCAGGCCAACGGCGAGGCGGCGCGTGAAGCCCAACGTCGCGCGATGTACGCCCGACCCGACGCACTGCCGCTCCCCGCGGACGAACGGTCGGAGCGACGAGGCGGCTGGTTGGCAAGGATTCTCGGTGGCGCCGGGCGCGACCGAGTCAGGAACGTCGGCCGATCGACCTCGAGCGCGGGTTCTGAATAGAGACGCTAGTCCCGCCGCGTGGACATGTGGGCGAGGTACTCGAGGAGATCGAGCTTCGTAACGACACCCGCCGGTTGCTCGCCGCGAACAGCGACGAGCGCCGAGGCGCCTCCCGACAACAAGCCGAACGCGTCATCCAGCGTGGCCGATGCGTCCATCAGCGGTAGCGGCGGGTCCATCACCTCGCCGACCGTGCGCTCGACGACCGTCGGATCGCGGAACGCCCGATCGAGCAGGCCCTTCTCGTTGATCGAACCGACGATGCCGACGACCGCGTCGCCTTCGGCGTCCTCCGACACCGGCATCTGGCTGATGCCGTACTCCTGGAGTGTCGCGATCGCCTCGCCGACGCGCTCGGTCGTCCGGGCGAGGATCACCGGCGGCCGCTCGAGATCGTGCTGGCGGCCGGCGAGGATCTCCTCGATCCGGATGACCGCACCGGTGGTCGCGAGGAGGCCGTTCTTGCGCATCCATTCGTCGTTGTAGAGCTTCGACATGTAGCTTCGGCCGCCGTCGGGGAGGATCACGACGAGCACGGCCTGGGCGGCCCGGTCTGGTTCCTCGGCGATGAGGCGACGCGCTTCGTCGAGCGCGGCGACGACCGCGGTTCCCGTCGATTCCCCGGCGAGAATCCCCTCCTCGCGGGTCACCCGTCGAGCCATCGCGAAGGCCTCGCGATCCGAGACGCGGACCCAGCGGTCGACGACCGCCGGGTCGTAGGTGCCGGGGAGGAAGTCCTCGCCGATTCCCTCGGTGAGGTATGGCCGCGCGGTGTCGCCAGAGAGGACACTGCCTTCCGGATCTGCGCCGATGATCCGGATCGCCGGGTTCATCTCGCGAAGGTAGTGAGCGATCCCCGAGATCGTGCCGCCGGTGCCAACGCTGGCGATCAGATGGGTGATTCGCTCCTCGGTCTGATCCCAGATTTCCGGTCCGGTGGTGCGTTCGTGGGCCTTCGTGTTCTCGGGATTCCAGTACTGATCGGGCTTGAACGCACCGGGGATGTCGCGAGCCAGTCGAGCTGCGACGGAGTAATACGACTCGGGCGACTCGGGGGCCACGTTCGTCGGGCAGAGGACCACCTCCGCGCCATAGGCCCGCAACAGGGCCTGCTTCTCCGCTGATTGCTTGTCAGCCATGACGAAGATGCAGCGATAGCCCTTGAGGACCGCCGCGATCGCCAGGCCGTGGCCGGTGTTGCCCGATGTCGGCTCGATGATCGTCCCGCCCGGCCGCAGCTTGCCCTCGCGCTCGGCCGCTTCGATCATCGGCAGGCCGATCCGGTCCTTTACCGAGCCTCCGGGGTTGAGCATCTCGAGCTTCGCGAGGATGAGCGGTTGGGCATCGCGCGGCCCGAGGTCACGGGTGACGCGGCTGAGCCGAACGAGAGGGGTCCGACCGACGAGGTCGAGGATCGACTCGGCATATGTCATCGCCGCCGAGTATATGGTGGCCCGCGCGTCGGGCGACGCCTGCCTGCCGTCGGCGAGCGGCGGTCAGCCGTCTCGATCGAGCCTCCCCGAGCGCAGGAGAAGCCAGGTCAGGCGGCGACGGAGGCGGCGCGGGTGATCGGGCGGATCGACGGTCTGCGGGTGCAGCCGCTCGACGACCAGCCCGAGGCGCGCGGCCAGCGCGTCGGTCAGTCGCCGGGCCAGGTCGAGCTCCTCGCGCGAGCCCTCGGTCGGGAGGACGCCGTCCCAGCCCTCGCCCAACAGCTCCCCGACCGACGTCGCGGGCAGGATCCGCGAGGCCATCCGCTTGCCGATGTAGAGCTCCTCGGTCCCGGCGATCGCAAACGGCACGATCGGCGCCCCTGTCCGGAGCGCGATAAGTGCCCAGCCGACGCGGAACGGCCCGATCCGGCCGACGGGCCCGCTGACGGTCCCTTCGGGCATCTGGGCGAAGACGCCGCCATTGCCGGTCACCGCCCGTGCCGACGCAACATGCTGCTCGATCCCGATCCCCCCCCGCCAGACCGGCAGCAGCCCGCCGATCCGGTGAATGAGCCACTCTCGCCAGCGGGATGTAAACGTCGAGGGGGCGCTGCCGAGGAACCACACTCGGGGCTCGGTCGGCAGGGCGTGGAGGACGACGAACGGGTCCATCCAGCCACGATGGGCCGCCCCGACGATCAGGTAGCCGCCCGCAGGCAGGTGTTCGCGGCCGGACGTCTCGATCTTGAAGCGGAACAGCCCGAAGATGACGACACGGGCGAAGAGGCGGACCAGTCGGTAGAAGATCGATGCCCGCGACTCCGGTGCCCTGCCGAGCCATTCGAGGCCCTCCGCGGCCCCGCCGCGGGCGTCGGCGAGCGCCTGGGGCGAGACCCGCCCGGGCGGCGGCCGGTTCCGACGGGGCGCCGGTGGCTGGCGTTCGCCGGCGTCCACTCAGGCCGGCGGCGTGTCCGGTTCGCCGACCTCCGGTTCGGTGGCCTCCGGTTCTGCGGGCCGTGGATCCGCTCCCGTCGGTGCCGGTCCGGCCCCGCGGCGATGGCGGAACGCGAGCAGCACCAGCCCGACGAGGATGAACGCCGCCGACACGATCTGGGCCGTCGGGATCCCGAAGAATGTCCAGTTGCCGCTCCGCCAGAACTCAAGCATGAAGCGCGTCGTGCCGTACCAGACGAGGAAGATCAGGAGCAGGTCGCCCGGCCGCAGCCAGGACGGTTGGCGCCGGGCAAGCCAGAGGAGGAAGGCCGCTCCAATGAGCCCCGACAGCGACTCGTAGAGGAAGAGCGGGTGGAAGTGGGTCGTGGCAGACGGGAGCGCGCTGCACGGGTAGGCGGCAACGCGATGGGCGCAGTCGATCGCGATCCCCCATGGCAGCGACGTCGGCGGGCCGTACAGCTCCTGGTTGAAGAAGTTCCCGATCCGCCCGATCGCCTGCATGACGAACAGGCTCGGCGCGACGATATCCGCCCACGTCCCGAAGTCGACCTTCCAGCGGCGGGTGAGGTACCAGCCGGCGATGACCCCGGTGATGATGCCGCCGGGGACGCCGAGCCCGGAGAACCCGGCGAATGCGTACGAGCCGTCGCCCTGCTTCGCGATCGGCAGGATCGCGGTGATGGGGTCCGCCTGGTAGATCGCCCATTGGTCGATGACGTGATAGAGCCGCCCGCCGATGAGCGCGGCTATCGCGACGATCACCATCCCGTTGCCGACGAGCTCCGGGTTCTGGCCTCGCCGGCGCGCCTCGCGGACGAGCACCAGGTAGACGGCCGCGAGACCGACCGCGTAGCAGATTCCATACCAATGAACCGGGAACGAGCCAATCGTGAAGGCGATCGGGTCCGGGGTGATGTCGATCATGTCGGCCCGAGTGTACGGGCCTCCGGCGTGCCCTGCCGCAGCCTGCCTCGGATCACGGTCGAATCGGATCGCTGCCTATACTGCCCGCGCATGACCCGTTCCCGTAATCCCCACTCGGCGGCCGCCTCGTGAACGCCGAATTCAATTGGTGGCTGCTCATCGTGGGGCTGGTCCTTGGGGCGTCGTTGACATGGCTCGTGATGGCCGATTCCGTCCGGCGGGACATCGACGTCACGGAGGAAGAGGCGCGTGGCGAATCCCGCTGGATCGCGACCGTGCTGTCGGGGGCGGGAAACGCGATTGCCACCGAGCGGGTCGAGGAGGTCCTCCGCCTGCACCGCGAATATCTCGCTGCGCCCCCACCGGATGATCCGATCGCGCCAGACGCCTGGCCGATTCCTGAACCCGCGGCTGCTCCCGCCGCCTCCGATCCGATCGCGCCGCGCGACTGATCGCTTACCTGCAGGTGTGGTTCCCCGAGCTCCCGTGGCGATAGCCCCACCTCGCCGGCGCCGTCCGCGGCATGGGTCAGGCGCATCTGTATCGGTATTGCTCCGTAGCAGCCCGCGAAAGCTGCTCGCCCTCGGCGGACGCCACGCGCGTCATACGCGGTCACCCCGTCAGTCTCGCCGGCGTCGTAGACGACCCAGGCAGCCCACCGCCGACATGGCCTCACCCGCCAGATGGTTCCGCTTGAGTGGAACCATCTGACCCTTCGCCAACCCACGAGATCGTTCGAATGAAGCGGAACGATCTCGACGGAGGGGTGTCACCCA
>JBBSCI010000187.1:0-5688 GCA_038250445.1 Candidatus Limnocylindrales bacterium
GGCGTGTCCCGGGCGCTCGGCGACCGACAGGCTCGCGGCGTGGGCGAGGCGGTTGGCCGAGCCGACGATAAAGTTTGTGAACGTGTAGCGGGAGTTGATATTCGTCGTCCCGCCTTCGCCGCCCACCCGGGTCGGCTCCACGCGCACGGCCGCCGCGGCCGGCTGGGGCGCGGCGGCGCCGCCGTTCGACTCGCCCGGCGCGGCTGGAATCCCATCGGTCCCCTGGACGGCGAACTCGACCTGGACGCTGTAGCCGACAATCCGGGCGAGGGTCTGGCTGATCAGCGATCGATACCTGGTCTCGAGCCAGTCCTTGGCGAACCCATTGGGGACGGCGATTCGAAATCGCTGGTCGTCGACGTCGACAAGCTGGGTGTCGCGCAGCCACGTCTCGAAATTGGCGGGCGAAAGCGAAACCTGCAACTCTCCGAGGGCAGCGCGCCAGACCTGCTTGGCATCCATATGGTTGAGGTGGATCCCTGATTGCACGGATGGTTGACGGGTAGCGCGGACCAAGTAGCGGCGAAGGGGACCCGGTGACGCGGACCTCTCGAATGCCGATCTGGGCATCGCGCGCCGGTCATTCCCGGTCCCCCGGGACGGCGTTCCGAGGGCCTACCCGCCAGCGTCCCGGCGCCGAGGGTTCGGAGAGGATAGCACCGCCCGAACGGCTGCCGCAAGGCGATTCTGCGATACCCCCCGGGAGTATCGTGGTTTGCGTCGTCCCGAACCGCCGCTGGGGCCCCAGACAGCTGTCCCGCTGCTCGCGACCACGGCTCCGACGGGGCCGTCCGATCGTTTGACACTCACGATCCGGGCGTCATATCATCCGCCGGACGATGAACGCGCCGACGCGCTCACGGGCGCCAGGCGCGTTTGCGTGCCTCTAGGGGTCGAATTGTCCACCCGAGGCCGAACGGAGAGGATCTCGCACAGGCCCGATGACGAAGCAGACCTACCAGCCCAAGAAGCGCCATCGCGCGAAGGAGCACGGATTTCGCGCCCGGATGCGAACCTCCGGCGGCCGTCGCGTGATCGCCGCCCGGCGGGCTCGCGGTCGGAAGCGGCTGACGGCCTGACGAACGACCGCGGCAACCACCCGCCGCGACTCGTGATGCTCTCTCGCCCGCAGGATTTCGCAGCGCTCCAGGGCTCGGGGACCAGTCGGTCCCACCCGCTCTTCTCCGCCCGGTTCCTGCGGACGGACCTCGAGACGACACGGTTCGGACTGTCGACCGGGCGAAAGCTCGGCGGCGCCGTAGTCCGAAATCGTGTCCGGCGCCGCCTCCGCGAGGTTCTAAGGGCGATGGCGCCCTCGTTCCAGCCCGGCTGGGACGTCCTCATCATCGCTCGGCCAGCGATCGTCGAGTCCGACCACGAAATGTTGGTCGGGGCGCTGGGCCGGCTCCTCCACCGTGGGGGAGTGCTCGGAGGGCCAACGGCCACGTGAAACAGATCGGGATCGGGTTCATCCGGCTCTACCGGACTCTGTTTGGCTGGCTGCCGGCCAGCTGCCGGTACGAACCGACCTGCTCGCGCTATACGGAACAGGCGATCGAACGGTATGGGCTGCTGAAAGGGAGCTGGATGGGTATCCGCCGAATCGGGCGTTGCCACCCTGGTCATCCCGGCGGCTACGACCCAGTTCGCTAGCTGAGGAACCAGTGACACTCCCGCGCCCCGGGCGAGCCTGGATCGGGCCGCTCCTCCTCACCGCGATCGTGCTGCTGGTCGCCGTCGCCTGCGTCGGCGGCCCGGCCGGATCGCCGGGAGCGAGTGGCAGCGCGCCGCTCACCCCCACGCCGCCGGCGGCCATCCCGCTTCGGCCGGCTTCGCCGTCGGACCCGTTCGGCCTCATTGCCTGGCTCTTCACGCCGCTGTTCCAGGTCTTCTTCATCGCCCTCGTCCTGCTGGACAAGGCGACGGGCAACATCGCGATCGCCATCGTCCTGATGACGCTCCTCCTGCGAATCATCCTGATCCCCGTCTTCCGTCGCCAGACGGTGTCGACGAAGCGGACCCAGATGCTCGCGCCGGAGCTCAAGGAGCTCCAGAAGCGCTACAAGGGCGACCGGCTCAAGGCCCAGGAGGCGCAGCGCCAGTTCTACGCCGAGCGGGGGATCAACCCGCTTTCGGGCTGCCTGCCGGCCATCCTCCAGATCTTCCTGCTGATCCCGATGTACTCGGTCTTCAGCCAGGGCCTGCAGAACTTCAACCCACAGGCGATGCTCGATGTCTTCGGTTTCCGGATCATCGACCTCCATTGCGCCGCCGAGCCGATCGTCAACGCCGCCGGCCACGTCCTCAACCCGTGCCTCGACCCGGTTGCCTTCGGCGTCAACTGGGGCGTCCCGGAGGTCATCCTGGGAACCGCGGGGTCGCTGTTCTCCGGGTTGAGCCTGCTCGCCGTCATCTCGGCGCTACTCCAGCTGATCACCTCACGGATGGCGCTACCGCCCGCGAGCCAGGTCATGGCCGACGACCCGAACGCCCGCATCCAGCGGCAGATGGCGTTCCTCTTCCCGTTCATCTCGCTGACCTACGGCAGCATCCTGCCCGCCGGCCTGTTCCTCTACTGGATCGTCTCGACGCTGTTCTCGATCGTCCAGCAGTACCTGATCCTTGGCTGGGGAGGCATGTTCCCCCTGTTCGGGTGGACCCCGGGCTTCGCCAAGGACCACAAACCCCGGTTCCCGGTCACCCTGCCGCCGCCGGTCGATCCCGCAACGAGACCCGCCAAGTCGGTCCTCGGCGGGCAAGCGGAGAAGCGGGCGGCAGCCGCCGACAAGACCATTCGCCACCGTGAACGCGGCCGAACGAGCCGCCGAGGGAGACGACGCTGATGAGTGCCTACAAGGAGTTCACCGGAAAGTCCGTCGAGGAGGCGCTGCGCCTGGCACGTGAGGAGTTCGGCGTCGATCTCGCCGAGCTCGACTTCGAGATCCTCACGCCCGGCAGCCGTGGCGTCCTCGGCATGGGTGCCGAGCCCGCCAGGATCGTGGCCGCGCCGCGCTCAGCGCTTGGTGGTGCAACCCCGAAGCGCGAGGCAGCCGCCTCGAGCCCGCTGCCGCCGAGCCAGCCTCGCGAGGATCGCGGCCCACGACCAGACCGGGACCGCGACCGCGGGCCCCGCCGCGACGACCGACCGCGGGACGACCGCGGGCCGCGCGGCGACGATCGCGGCCCGCGCCGCGAGGATCTACCACACGAGGATCGCCCGCAAGAGGGCCAGCCTGGCCCGGAACCCACCGCCGCCCCTGCGGCCTCGCCGGTCGCCGGGTATGCCGAGCGCGGCCCGGGACGCGACGATCGTCCCGATCGTGGCCGGTCGCCGCGCCCGGATCGCGGCCCGCGCCGCGAGGATCGCGGCCAGGCGTCGTCCGACCTCAACGCCGACGAGGCCGCCGAGGTGGCCGCCGCCCGCGGATCGATCGCCGCCGAGCGGTCGGACCTCGAAGCTGCGGAGGCATCGCCAGAGGCGCTCGCCGCGGGCCGGGAGATCCTCGAGGAACTGATGCGTCATCTCGGGTTCGACGTCCGCATCGATGTCGATGCCGGCGATACGAGCCGCCTGAACGTCGTCGGCAATGCCGACTCGCACGAGGCGCTCGGGGCCCTCATCGGCCGCAAGGGGGAGCGCCTGTCGGCCCTCCAGCACCTGGTCAACCTGATGCTGTCGCGCCGCATGGGCGAATGGACGAGGGTTCTCGTCGACGTGGAGGATTACCGTGGCCGGCGCGAGCGCCAGCTCCAGGACATCGCCAACCGGGCGGCCGCTCGGGTCCAGGAGACCGGCAAGATGCTCCAGCTCGAGCCGATGCCTGCCCTCGAGCGGCGCTGGATCCACCTGGCCCTCCGCGATCATCCGGACGTCGCGACGCAGTCGATCGGCGAGGAGCCAAATCGACGGATCGTGATCATCCTGCGAGGCGGCTGAGGCGCTCCTCGAGCGCTCTGTGCCACTTTCGTCACGTCGCTGCGAGGCCGTACGTCTGTCTGATCCGCACGGCCACCCGTAGTCGCACTGGTAGGATGTCGCTCCACCTATGACCGATACCCCGCTGACCGCCGCACACGATGTTGCCCACGACATCGCTCTGGCACCGCTCGACCTGCAGCGCCCCCGGCCGCGCGTCAGGTTCTTCACCGCGTTCCTGATCAGCGTCGTCGCGGTCCTCGGACTCGGCGCGTCCGGCCTGTACGCGCTCGATCGCCACTATGCGGATCGCATCCTGCCAGGCGTCACCGTCGGCGGCATCGACCTTGGTGGCATGACCCCCCAGGAGGCGAGCGCCCGCCTTGAACAGGCCTTCGCCTCGTTCGCCCAGGGTCGGGTGGTCCTGACGAGCGGCGACATCGAGATGCCGATCGACTACGCGGACATCGACCGCCGGCCCGACCTCGATGGAATGGTCGCGGAGGCGATGGCGATCGGGCGCTCCGACAAGACAGTCGAGCGGATCATCCTCGACGCGCGGACTGCCCTGCGCGGGGTCAACCTTGAGCCGAGGGTCGTCTTCGATCAGGCTCGGCTCGCGCGCGACGTCGACGCGTCCGCCGGGCGACTCACGATCAGTTCGCGCGACGCGTCGGTCACGGCGACGAAGGACGGCTTCGCGGTCGTCGACGGAGTGGCGGGACGGATGGCCGATCGGATCGGACCGACGGACCTCCTGACCTCGGTGCTCGCCCGCGCCGACGCCCCCAGCGAGATCAAGATCGAGCTCCGCCTCGGACCGAGCGCGCCCGAGGTCACGACCCCCGAAGCGACCGAGGCTCGCGCGGCAGCTGAGCGGATGGCCACCGACATCGCGATCGTCGAAGGCAAGGAGAAGTGGACGATCCCCGCGGCGACCGTCCGGTCCTGGCTGTCGTTCAGCACGACCGACGGCGTCTACAAGCCCGTCGTCAAGCCTGACTCCATCCCGGCCGCGCTCGCGTCGATCGCGAAGAAGGTGGGCCAGTCGTCACTGAACGCGTCGTTCAAGGTGTCCGGGAGCAAGATCACCGGAGTCACGCCCGCGAGGAGTGGGCGGGCACTCGATGTCCCCTTGACCGCGACCCGGGTGACCGATCTGCTCGCGGCGCGGGCCGAAGCGGCGACCAAGGCCACGGTCTCCCCTGCTCTGACCGTCACGCCGCCGTCACTGACCACGGCTGAGGCGACGGCCGTAGTCGGGCGAATGACGAAGATCTCCAGCTGGACGACATGGTTCCCGATCAGCGAGCGCAATCACTTCGGCGCCAACATCTGGATCCCGGCCCTCGACATCGACGGCACAGTCGTCGCCCCTGGCGAGAAGTTCGACTTCTGGAATGCGATCGGGCCCGTTACCCGGGCTCACGGTTACGGCGACGGTGGAGCCATCATCAACGGCAAGACCGAGCCGCAGGGTGCTCTCGCCGGCGGCATCTGCTCGAATTCGACGACGCTCTTCAACGCGATTCTGCGCGCTGGCTACAAGATGGGCGCCCGTCGCAACCATTTCTACTTCATCGATCGCTACCCGGCGGGCCTCGACGCGACGGTGTTCAAGAGCGGGTCGGGCTCGGTGCAGACGATGTCCTGGACGAACGACACCCCCTACCCGGTCCTCATCCGCGGCTACAAGATCAGGAACGGCAGCAAGGGCTACGTGCGCTACGACATCTACAGCGTGCCGAACGGGCGCAAGGTCGTCATCGGCA
>JBBSCI010000188.1:0-5564 GCA_038250445.1 Candidatus Limnocylindrales bacterium
CGTCGGCGTCGAGACCGCCCCACCCCGGCCGGCTCCTCCGGCGGGGGCCACCGTCCCCCCGCCGGGGGCGACGCCGCCGGATCGGGCGTCGCCGCGGGGGTCGGGTCCGGCGTGGTCGCCGGTGTCGGCGGGGGAGTCGGCGCCGGCGTCGGTTCCGGAGTCACCTCCGGCGTGGGTTCGAGCGTCGGGCTGGGCGACTCCGAGGGCGATTCGGACGGCGAGGGTTGGACCGTCGGGCATGGAGGCAGTGGCGTCGAACCCGGGGCCGCCGACGGATCGGGCGACGGCGGCTCGAACGACGGCACGACGCCGCTCGCGTCCGGCGTCGGAAGCAGGAAGCACGACGGCTCCGGCGTCGGTGCCGAGCAGCCGCGACCTTCGACGAACGGGCCCCACGACTTGCCGAACGGCGTGAACGAGTTGTTGTAGAAGTACGCAGTCCGCGTCTTATTTACGCCGCCGGCGGTGCCCGGTCCCCGGCGCGCCCGCGCGAACCAGTCACGGTCCGCCTTCATCCAGTTGTCGTGGTCTTTCTCGAAGCCGACGTAGTCGAGGACGACGGAGCCGCATAGCCCGTCCGGGAGGCCGGACTTCGGCTCGGTGCCGGCGATGAACCACTCGTCGATCGAGCGTCCGCCGGCCACCGCCTTGAGCCCGGTCCAAGGATCGATCTTGGCCTGCGCGAGACCGGTCGGGGCGGCGAAGTCGTTGATCGCCCATTTTGCGGTGGCCTCGGTCATGAAGCCCTGCCAGACATACGTCGTGACGTCGATCGAGAACACCGGCTTGCTCGGCGTCGAGACGACGGAGTTGTCGCTGTTGCCGTTCCAAGCGCCAGCCGCGAGCGCGTACTCACCATTTGCCCGCCCGTCGGCCGTCGGCGGGGCGATGAACCCGTACGCGTTGAGGTCCTTAGCGTCGTTGTTCGTACCGGTCTTGAGCGTCGCCGGGTGCCGCTCGCCGGCCTTGTTCTTGATGGCGAACTTGCCCCAGAACGGATTGACCTTGGGATTCGTGTTGCCGGCAAGGATGTCGGTCACGATGAACGCCGCCTGTGGGCTGGCCGCCTGGACCCCATCTGGCGGGGTGTACACGACGTCGGTGCCACTCGTGTCCTTGATGCTCAGGATCGTCGTGTGCGGGAGGTACTTCCCCCCGTTGGCCAGCGTCCCGTAGGCCGACACGAGGTCGATCGGGCGCACTTCCTGGACGCCGAGGGCGAGAGACAGTCCGGCCTGGGTCGTGTCTGTCCGGAACTGCATCCCGAAATCGCGAGCCCGGCTGAAGACGCGGTCGGGTGAGTTGACGGCGACCGCTCGCACGGACGGGAGATTCAGCGAGAACTGCAGAGCCGTCCGGATCCGGACGGGACCGCGCTCGAGGTTGTCGGCATCAGATGGCGTGTAGCCGCCGCCGAAGTCCACGGCCGTGTCCATGAACACGGAGCCCGCGGTCATGATCTTGTCGTCGATCCCGGTGAGGTAGTTGAACGGCTTGAAGGCCGAGCCGGGCTGGCGCCAGCCGCTGCCGACCACGTCGTACTTCGGCTGAAGCTGCGGGGTGCTGCTCGCGAGGTAGTAGTCCGGGCTGCCGACATAGGCGACGAGCTCGCCGGTCTGGTAGTCGAGCGCGACGAGCGCTCCGTTGTGGATGTCCTTGCCACGGAGGTTCTTCATCCACGCGGCATACGGCACGCCGACCGCCTTGGCCGTCGCCTCCGGGTTCTTTGCCTGCGGCACGAGCGTCGCCGCCTTGACCCATTTCTCCGCGGACTTCTGGAGGTTGGCGTCAAGCGTCGTCGTGACGCGGAGGCCGCCGTTCGCGAGCGCCGAGCACGTCGGGACGTCCTCGCCGCACAGCTTGGTCGCGAGCTCCTTCTGGACGGCCCAGACGAAGTGCGGGGCGATCCAGCGGGGCGCCTGCTGCGGCGCAAGGACGACCTTCTCGTCCTTCGCGCTCTCGAAGTCGGCCGTCGTGTACTTCTGGCCGGACTCGTCGGACAGCGGCGTCCGGTCGCCCTCGGCGAGCAGGTCGAGGATCTGGTTCCGGCGCTGGACGATCTCCGTGTCGTTCGGAACGACGAGAGTCGATTTGCCGCTGGGACACTCGCCCGCATCGTTCAGCGGGACCGAGCATTCCTCGATAGCGTTCAGGACGAGGTCGTAGTTCGACGGTGACTTCGGAAGCCCGGCGAGGATCGCCGCCTCGGCGACCGTCAGGTCCTTGAGCTCCTTGCCAAAGTAGGACTTGGCGGCTGCCTTGATCCCATAGCTCTGATTGCCGTAGTAATTCTGGTTGAGGTAGGCCGTGATGATCTTCTGCTTGCCCTTCTCGCCCGGGTAGGCCTGGGTCAGGCGAACCGACTGGATGATCTCCTTGAGCTTCCGCTCGGCCTGGCGCTTCGGGTCCTGGACAAGGTCGGGATCCAGCAGCCGCTGACGGACGAGCTGTTGGGTGATCGTCGAGGCGCCGCGACTGCGGCCGCGGATGCTGTCGAAGCCGGCCGAGATGATCGCCAGCGGATCGAAGCCCGAATTCACCCAGAAGGTCTTGTCCTCGACCGCGGTCTGGGCATCGATGACGATCGGCGGGATGTCCTCGAACGCGACGACCTCGCGACGGGCTTCGCCGACCCGGGCGAGCTCGATCTTGCCCGTCCGGTCGTAGATGATCGACTCCTCCTGGAGGGCGAACTTGTCGAGATCCGTCGGATTCGGCAGGTCTTTGGTCAAGCCGCCGAACGCCGAGACCGTCGAGACGGTGAGGAGCAGGGCGATGACCGCGAAGGCGAACCAGATGACCAGGGCGATCATCCCGGCCGGGGTCGGCCGTGCTGGTTCGTCGCCAGGGGCGCGTCGCGCATCGCGGGAGTTTTCGTACAAGGGAGACTCCGGAGCAGTTACGTCGGGGCAAGGATGCCATCCCGCGCCGATTGGGGTGCGTGGGGATGGGTGTTTCCTGCTACGACGACGTGACAACCCTCGATGGGGCGCGGAGCCGTCAGGCGGGGGCGAACTGCGGCAGGTGGGTGCGGTTTGCCGAGAGCAGCTCGTCGAGCGACGGCCCGGCGATCTCGATGCCGGCCTCGATCCCGACCGCCTGGTGGGATGTCGTCGGGCCGCGGACGGCGGCGAGCAGCGTGCCGTCCGCACCGACGAGGGCGATATCGGTCTTCGAGTTCCGGCAGCGCCGCCAGCGTTTGGTCCGGCCACGTGTGGCTGCCGACGAGATGGCCGTCGGTGGCTATTCGCCGAGCTGTCCTCCGGGAACGCCTCCGCCCAGCCGCCCTGTACGAAGAACGTCGCGCGAACGCCCGCGGCTGATAGCCCATCGAGCAGACGTTCGGCGTTGTCCTCGTCGGCCGGACGGTCGGGGTGCTCCGCGTCGAGGGTCAACACGACCCGGATTACCACTACCGCTCGACTCCCGTGTTGCGCAGCAAGAACAGGTCGTAAGGGTGCGCGCACGGAAGCGGGTCCCAATCGACTTTGTCCATAGTCTTGACAATGACCCCGAACCGCCCCTACCCTCCGCTTTGTCCATTCCATTGGCAAAGTCGATGAGGGCAGCGATGCGGCTCCCGGCCAAGGCGACCCACGCCCAGACCCGCCAGCACAACCATCGCCTCGTCCTGCGCACCGTCTATGACTTCGGGCCGATCAGCCGGGCCGACGTCGCGCGCAGCACCGGCCTGACGCGGACCACGGTCAGCGATGTCGTCGGCGATCTGCTCGGCGACGGGATGGTCGAAGAGGTCGGCCGCGGACCGTCGAGCGGTGGCAAGGCGCCGATACTCCTGAGCATCGTCGGCGACGCCCGCCACATCATCGGCCTGGACCTCGGCGAGGTCACCTTCGCCGGTGCGCTGGTCAATCTCCGCGGCGAGATCCGTCGGGTCGTCGAGCTGCCGGTCGACGGCCGCAACGGCGACGACGCGCTGGCGATCGTCTACCGGCTGGTCGACGAGCTGATCACGGAGGCGGACAGCCCGCCTCTCGGCATCGGCGTCGGGACACCGGGCCTCGTCGACACACGGACGGGCACGATCCGTTGGGCCGTCAACCTCGACTGGCAGGACCTGCCGCTCGGTGGCCTCCTCACCGAGCGGTACGGCCTGCCCGTCAACGTCGCCAACGACAGCCAGGCGGCCGCCCTCGCCGAGTACACGTTCGGGACGGACAGCCGGCGCCTGCCGAACCTCATCACGATCAAGGTTGGGCGGGGGATCGGGGCGGGCCTCGTCCTCAACGGTTCGCTCTTCCAGGGCGACGGCTTCGGAGCCGGCGAGATCGGCCACGTCGCGGTGGTCGACGACGGAGCAGCCTGCCGCTGCGGCCGCTTCGGCTGTCTCGAAACCGTCGCGAGCAGCAACGCGATCGCGGCGCGAGCCGGGGCTCTCGCGGTCGAGCTCGGGACGCCGCTCGCGACCCGGTTCGGGGCGGGTGAGCTTGCGCTCGACGACGTGATCCGGGCATTCGAAGCCGGCGACCCGGCCGCCCGGACGGCTGCTCTCGAAGCCGCCCGCTATCTAGGCCAGGCGATCGCCGCCCTGATCGGCGCGCTCAACATCGGCCGGATCGTCCTCGACGGACCGGTGACCGCGTTCGGGGACGATTGGCTGGCGACGATCGCCGACGAGGCGCGCCGCCGCTCGCTCGGCCTGCTCAGCCGCGACACGGAGATCGCGTTCGGGCGTCTCGCGCCGAACGTCGTCGTGCTCGGGGCGTCGGCCCTGCTGATCACCAGGGAACTCGGGCTGAGCCTCGCTCGATGACCGAACGACGCGACGGCGTGGCACCATCGGCGCCGCCGCCCCATCTTCGATTGCAGAGCGGCGAGGCCGACGGACGCGATCTCCTCGTCGGCGTCGACGTCGGCGGTAGCAAGGTCGCGGTCCTCGTCGTTGATCCGTCGCTCCGCGTCCGCGGCCGGCACACGATCCCGACGGCGGTCGGCGCGCCCGACGAGGCAGCCGACCACATCGCGGCCGCGATCACCGCGGCGCTCGGGGCGGCAGGCGGGCGCATCGACCGGGTGATGGCGATCGGCGTCGGCGTGCCGGGCCGCATCGATCCGCTCAGCGGAATAGTTTCCCTCGCCGTCAACCTCGGCTGGCACTGGCTGCCGCTTCGCGATCAGCTCGAGGCGATCCTCGGTCGACCCTGTGCGATCGAGAACGACGTCCGAGGGGCCGCGGCGGGGATCCTCGATCGGCGCCTGCTGGGGGACGTCTCGGACTTCGTCTACCTGAGCATCGGCACCGGAATCAGCGCCGGCGTCGTCCTCGACGGCCGCCTCCATCGCGGCACCCGCGGTCTCGCCGGCGAGATCGGACACATCGTCGTCGACTCGTCAGGCCCGGGCTGTCCGTGCGGGCTGACCGGCTGTCTGGAGACGATCGCATCCGGGCCGGCAATTGCCAGGGCCGCCGCCGAGGCGATCGCGGCGGGACGTGCCACCTCCATGGCGAAGAACGATTTCCTGACCTCGGTCGACGTCTACGAGGCAGCCGCCGGCGGCGACGCGCTGGCGGGCGAGATCGTCCTGCTCACCGCCCCGGACCC
>JBBSCI010000189.1:0-5506 GCA_038250445.1 Candidatus Limnocylindrales bacterium
GGCCTGGGGGATCGGGGCGTCCGGGACGTAGTCGACGGCGTCCGCCCTTCTGGTGACCTTGCCGCCGATCGTCTCGATTAGTCGGAGGATCACGCCATCGGCCCGGTCCACGGCCATCTGGATGTGGAAGTCCGGCCGATCCGCGCTGACCTCCGTCGTCCGGGGATGGTCGCATTCGACGAGGATCGCCGGCCGATTGCCGATCGATTCGGTCCCCGAGATCCAGCAGCGCCCGGTCGAGAGGACGTTCTGGCAGTAACCGGCCGGATGGATGAACGTGTCCGGGAGCGTCTCTGGCGGCAGTAGCGTGAGCGGGAGGTACACGAGCGACGAACCGGGCAGATCGCGCGCGGCCTCGCCTTCCAGCCCCCGGACGCGAGGTCGGATGGGGCGCCGGGTGCCGAGCTTGTGGAGCGCCGAGAACGTCCTGACGGTCGCGCCGTCCGACAGCCACAGCTCGTAGTTCCCCGCGGTTCCGCGGTGCGGCTCCGTCGTCGTCACCCGGGCCTCTCCCGGATGGCGGAGGAGCAGGTCCATCGCCACGACGTGCGGGCCACGAGTCGTGTGTGTCAGCTCCTCGATCCGGAGGCGGAGCGTCCGGAATCTCAGCTCTGCGTCGCGCATGAACGTGAAGAGCTCGGCGACGGTCGGGAGTTCCTGCGGCGGGAGGGCGACCACCTGCGCGCGCCGGCGCTCGCCGGCGCGCGCCGGCACAGCTGCGGCTCGCTCCCAGGCTCGTGAAGAGGCCATCGCGCCGGATTGTAGCCGAGGGCACCATCGCAGAGAGAGCAACTTCGCTTGCGGAACCCCTTGACATCTGCGCCGGCTGGTGTATATATCGCATGACGATATACCGAGTAGCGATGTATCGCCCCACGAGAATAAAGGAGGGTTGGCATGGCGGCTCGTCGAGCACTCATTGCGACTTGGGCGGGGATCGCGATCCTCGTCATGGCAACCGCCGGGGCGGCCGCCGGCCGGGTTGCGTCGCATGCCGGCGGAACATTCGTGGACGCGGGCGGCGAGATGATCGGTTGGGTCCGTCTCGTCGAGGACGGAACCGGCCGGGTCCACGTCAACGTGCATGTGGCCGGCATGACACCAGGCCTTCACGGGATCCACATCCACGCGATCGGAGCCTGCGGGCCGACCTTCGCCGCAGCGGGCGGACACTACAACCCGCTCGGCCGTCAGCACGGGCTGGAGAACCCGAGTGGCGCCCACGCCGGCGATCTTCCGAACCTCATCGTCAACCGCAACGGCGTCGGCCGTCTCGCCGCGAAGACAGAGGGCGTGACGCTCTCGCCCGGCCCGACGACGGTGTTCGACTCCACGCCGCTGGCCGTCGGCAGCGCGTTCATCATCCATGCTAACGAGGACGACCAGCTGACCGATGCGACCAACGGCAATAGCGGGGCCCGGCTCGCCTGCGCGATCATCGAGCCCGGGTGACGTTGGTGGGACGATTCGGACGATTCGGACGGTTCGGAGAGACCGCGATGTGGGTCCTCGTCGCCCTTCGCAGTGGTCCGCATACGGTCGGACGGCTCCTCGACATGGTTCGCGAGCTGGATGGGAGAGTCGGACCCGGGACGTTCTACGGAGCGATAGCAAGGCTTGAGCGCCTTGCCCTCATCGAACCAGTCACGAATGGCAGCGGCCGGCGAGCGTATCGTCTTCTTGGACAGGAAGGGGCTGGCACGGCCGCCGCCGGAACTGGAGGTGCGTCCTCATGAGCAGGCTTGTGCGACTGTATCCGCCGGGCTGGCGCGATCGCTACGAGGCGGAATTCCTCGCCCTCCTCGAGGACCGTCCACGGACAGCCTGGGACATCGTCGACACGGTTCGCGGCGCAGTCGATGCGCACCTCAACCCGCAGCTCGCAGCCACCGGTCTCGAGCCGTCCCCGTGGACGCACCGGATCCCCGGTCTCCTCGCCCTCGCCGCGGGCCTGATGTGGTCCGCGCATGTCGTGTTCATCGCGTTCCTGGTGGCGCCCGGCCAGGAGTGGGGAAGTCTGATCGTCTATGCGGCGGTGGTCATGCTCGTCAGCCTGCCCGGCGACTACATGGCGGCCCACGGCCGCCAGATCGCGGTCGTCCTCGGTGCGATCGGTGCCTGCGTCATCCTGTCAGCCCTCGCACCGTGGCAGATCCAGAGCCTGTTGATCATCGCCGGGTACCTGATCACCATCGGCGGGATGCTCACGCTTGCCTCGATCCGGGCGGGCATCGGGTCCGGCGCCCGATGGCGCCTGCTCGTTGCCTCCATCGCGTTGCCGTTCGCGTGTGCCATTCCGATGGCGATCGGGATTCAGCCGATCGGCGTCGGTGCGTGGCTGATCCTGTTGCCCTACGGGCTCGCCTGGGTCCTGATCGGCCTGCGGATGGCGATCCGCGGTTCGCCCACGATCGTCGATCCGCCACTCAACCCGATCGAGTCGGAGGTCCGCCCCGCATGAACCAGCCACTCGGAGAGCTCGGCCGCTTCGCCGAGCCATCGCTATACATCCTCGTCTCGCTGTCCGGCGGCCCGAAGCACGGCTACGCGATCATGACCGACGTCGAGGAGATCTCAGGCAGTCCGATGGGGCCGGGGACGCTGTACGGCGCGCTCGCCCGACTCGAGCGCCGCGGCCTGATCGAGGCACTCGAGCCGGAGGACCGCCGTCGCCCGTATCGGCTCACGGGCCTGGGGGCGACGACGGTTCGGGCGCAGCTCGACAGCCTCGGCGGCTTCGTCCGGACCGGCCTCGAGCGCCTGGAGGGCAAGCCACGATGAGCCGGCTCATGCGCCTCTATCCGGCTGCCTGGCGCGAGCGATACGAGGCCGAGTTCCTCGCGTTGCTTCACGAGCGTCGGGCGACATTTGTGGATCTCCTCGACATCGTCCGCGGCGCCCTCGATGCCCGGATCCATCCGCAGGTTCGGGCCACGGTCGCCTCGCTTCCGCCGCCCGACGCGAGCATCGACGACCTCCGGGTCGCACGGCGTCTCGGCATCGGAGCGATGATCGGCGCCGCGACCTGGCTCGCCGCCTGGTTCGTCGCGTCGATCGGACCCGTCCGCTACGACGACGCAGGCGCCTACCGCGACGGAGCATCAGCCTTGCCACTCCTCCTGGTGGCAGTGGCGTTGCTCGCCGGTGGATTGATCGGCCAGATGATCCGCCTCCCGAGGTCCGCGCGATTGGCTCGCGGAAGCGCCGGCGTCGCGATGCTGTTCGTCCTCATCTGGGCCACGGCACCGTGGCTGTGGCCCCTCTTCCTCGTTGTCCTTGCCGCTCTGGTCGGGCTCGCGGTCGGAGCCGGGCGCGCCGGCGCGTGGCCGACCCGGGCGATCCTCCTCGTCGTCGGAACCTGCATCGGCGTGGCCATGATCGCGACCGTCGCGGCTGCCACGAGCGCCGGCGACCGAATGGCGGGAGGCGCGTTCTTCGCATTGTGCGCCGTCGTGCTCGTGCCGGTGTGGATCGCAATCGGGGCGACGCTCATCCGGTTGCCCGTGGCGGGGCGGCTCCCGGCATAGACGGCCGTCCACCGGACGAACAACCGAGACAGAACGCGCCCAGGAGGTTTGGATGATCGCTGGTGTCGGATCCCTGCGCGCCCTTGGCTGGGCCGTGGCGACGGTCGTCGGGCTCGTCATCGGCGGGTTCGCGCTGCATTTCCCGGGATCCACTTCGTCGATGTTCGACCCGGTTGCGCTCGTCTTCGGAACGCTTTTCGGCGGGCTAAACGGGCTGGCGGTCGGCCTTCTCCAATGGGCGGCTCTCTGGCGAGCGATCGATCGCGGGGCGCGGCGGGCGTGGACGATGGGAGTGATCTTCGGTGGGACCCACGGGGCGTACGACGGCCTGCCGGCGATGGGCATCCTCCTGCCGCTTGGAGCCGGAGTCTTCGCGGGCCTCGTAGTGTGGGGGATGCTCGGCGAGCGGCGGCCCGGGATGCTCCTCGGAGTCGCTGGCGGCTGGGCGACGGGGTTGCTCGCCGGCGCAGCGACGACCCGCGCTCTCCAGCTGCCGGCGTCAGAGACGCCGATCGGGTGGGCGACCGAGCACGCAGTGGTCGGTCTCGTGACGGGCCTCGTCTTCGGCGGCGCCGTCCTCCTCGCCAACCATTCCGTGACTCGCCAGCCCGCGCGCTCGGTCGCCCGATGAGCGGCGATCTCGAGGCCGCCAGAACCGGTCATGGTCGGCCGGACGCAATCCTCGAGCGCTCGATCCGCGCCGCCCGCGGCCGCAGCCTGTCTCGCCGGCAGCTTCTTCGTCGATCCCTCGCCGCGGGAGCCGGTGTATGGATCGCCGAGCTGCTTGGTGGATCGATCGCGTTTCTCTGGAGTGCCGCCTCGGGGGCCGGAGGGCGCGTCCGGATCGGGACGTTCGACGAGCTGATTGCGTCCAACGCCGGGCTGCCGGTCGCGGACGGGTTCCCGGCCTACGTGCCGGCGGCGCGTGCGTTCATCCTGACGATCGACCCGGACGGCGGCGCGTGGATGCCCGGGTCGGATCCGACCGGTGAGGGCACCGCCCTGAACGTCCGCGCACTCTCCCAGGTGTGTCCCCACCTGGGCTGTCGACCCAATCCCTGTGTCGAGGACTTCTGGTTCCACTGTCCGTGCCACCAGTCGCGCTATGACCGCCTTGGCATCAAGCCGAAGGGATCGCAGTACGGACCGGCGGACCGTTCGATGGACCGGTTCGCGATCGAGGTCGATGACGCCGGCGTCCTGACCGTGGACACGTCGCACGTTGTCCTTGGGCCGCTGCCGATCGCGCTCGGCCAGGCGGGAGTGATTCCGCCGCTGGTTGCCCGGGGCTGCGGGGGATGAAACGCCAGCGGCGACCCGCCGGCGCGGGCCTGCTCCGGCTCTATCCACTGGCGTGGCGCGCTCGCTATGAGGCCGAGGTCCTGGCGGTCCTCGAGCTGGCGCACGTTGGCCCGCGGGGTCGGCTGGATCTCGCCCGCGGCGCTTTCGATGCCCGAGCGCATGCGCCGTCGCGACTGCCTGCGGCCGCGGCTGTGCTCGCGGGCGCGATGTGGACGCTTGCTGGCGTCGCGGTCGTCGGTCAGCCCGCCCCACCCGATTGGCCGGGATACCTCGTCGACATCCTCCCGCTGACGATCGTGGCCGTCGCCGCCGGCCTCGTCGGCATCATCGGTTGCTGGGCGCGGCGGAGTGACACCGGCCGCAGGCTAGGGGTCATCGGCGCTCTGTTCGCGCTCGTCGGTCACCTCGGATGGGCGGTCGCGCTCGTCGCCGTCCTGGCCGGGCTGGGATCGGGCCTCGCCATCGTGATCTGCCAGGCGGTCGCGCTCGTGGGGTGTCTTCTGGTTGGACTGGAGCTGGTTCGAACCGATGACCTCCCGATCGGTGCGGCGATCCTCCTGGCGTCCGCGGTCATGCTGTTGGGCTGGCCGGTCGCATGGCTTGGTTTCGGCCTCGCCTGGACCCTGGTCGGGTTGCTCCTCATCGCCCGTCCCGTGCCGAGCGCACCTTCGTCCCCA
>JBBSCI010000190.1:0-5502 GCA_038250445.1 Candidatus Limnocylindrales bacterium
AGGGCGGCTACTCGCCGGATCGTCGACCGCCTGTTGACTCGTCAGTGGTCACGTGAGTGGCGTGATCGCGTGGCCGAGATCCAGCGCCGCGGCCGCGATCTGCTCCCGGACGCTCGTCTTCTCGCTGGCCGACAGCCAGGAGGCATCGACGCCGGCCTGCGCGATCGCGACCATCGTCTCGAAGTCGTAACCGAACGCGCGAGCGAGGGCCGCGTATTCATCGCCCAGATCGGACTCGATGAAGGCTGGGTCGTCCGAGTTGAGGGTCAGGTGCAGGCCGGCCGCGGCCATCCTCGGCCAGGGATGGTCTTCCAGTCGTGCAACGCTATTGGCGATCCGAACGTTCGACAGCGGGCACACGGTGATCGGGATGCCGCGGTCGACGAGCAGCTGAGCGACCGCGGGGTCGTCGACGACCGAGATCCCGTGGTCGATGCGCTCGACGCCCAAAACTTCGACGTCGTAGCGGATGGCCGACGGTGGGCTGTTCTCCCCTTGGTGCGCGGTGAGATGCAGCCCGGATGCCTTCGCCAGACGATAGGCTGGGGCGTAGTCGGCCGGGTCGATGCCCAGCTCGGTGGAGTCCATCCCGACGCCAATGACCCGCTGCGCCGCACCCTGACGACGCAGGTTCACGAGATGTTCAACAAGCTCGAGCCCAGCGCCGCCACCCAACGCTCGATCCATGTCGCAGATGAGCATGACCCGGGCCCCGGTCTCCTCCTCGCCCGCAGCGAGGCCGCTCTCAAGCCCGAGCACGATCTCCTCGAGGTTCTGACCGCTGGCCAGGTGTCGGGCAGGGGTGAAGAAGCTCTCGCGATAGACCACCCCGTGGGAAGCGCCGTCGATCACCGACTCATAGGCAACACGAGCCCAGTCGTCGCGGGTCTGGAGGCACGATTGAGCAAGCCAGAAGACCTCCAGGAACCCGTCGAGGCTGTCGAACCTGTAGAGCTCCACGGGATCGCGGGTCGGGAGCGTGAGGCCCCTCCGCTCGGCGAGGGCGACCAGCGTTTCCGTGCGCATCGTGCCCTCGACGTGGCAGTGCAACTCGACCTTGGGCAGGCGGTCGAGCGCCTCGTCGAGCGTGAGGGAACGGTCCGGGACCATCGTGCTGGCTCCTGCGCGCCACGCCTAGCCCGAGACCCGGGCACGGCGGGATTGTAACCCTCGGCCGTTCCGAACACGACGCGGACTGGGCGGTTCAGGCAGGAATGGCTGCTGCGCTCTGTGGGCCGGCGCCCCACACCGGCGACGTCCTAGCACGAGTTCGTTCTGGCGCTGCCAGAGGATGTGATCGCGCGCCCGACAGGAGTTGACCGCGCAGACGCCGCAAATATCCGGATCCCGATTGAAGGAACCGAGTGGCTGAGGTCGCGCGAGAGCGCCTGATCCAGAGCTAGTCGACCTGAATCAGGCTCGCCGCCCACTCTCTGAGCGCAGATCGGCAGCGGCGCCGTCTGAATTGGGGAGTGTCATGCTCGACAGCCGCGGCGTGAGCGTGAAACCGGCCTGGTCGTCTGGTCGGTGGTGACCGGCTACTTGGGGAGTTCGAGCGGAGCCCTTCCTCGCGGCGGCCGCATGAGCCTCCTCGCCGCGACCTATGTCGGCTACCCGCTCTGGACCTTCTGGTTGGGCCGCACCTCCTCCAACCGGTGAGGGAGCCCGTTTCGGGCCCGGCCGGCGGCGCGGAGCGATATCTGCCAGCCCCCGAGGCATGAGGACGACGGACGTGCGCATGACCGAAACGCTCCGCGCGACTGGCGCGCGCTCGCCCCCCGGCACAAGGCGGTGGGCTGGATGCTGCGATCCTCGATGCCATCGTTCCTGCCAGTAGTTGAGCGCAGGCACGGCCATGTCCATCGATTGCCTCACAGCAGTCTCCAGTTGGCAGCGCAAACTAGTTGACATCGAGTCGGTCGGCGCGTATGGTTTGCTACGTCAACCAGTTTGAAGAAGCCACCATGCAACGCCGCCACCTCGAGTCGACCGCCGCCAACTACCCGTACCTCCAGGGCATCTGGATCATCCCCCTCGGGATCGGGATCATCGTCGCGGGCGTCTCGAACCTGCAAAACGCCCCCTCCGGCGTCCTGATGCTCGGCATCATCGTCGCGGCCCTGGCCATCGCCGGGGGACTATCTCTCCTCATCGGCCGCTACTACCGCCGACATTACGGCTCGGTCACCCCGACAGGCGACCGCTATGTGCGCCAGGCCATCGCCCTCGGAGCCTGGATCGCGATCCTCTTCATCGGTGCGAACCAGTTCCTGCTCTGGTCGCCGGACGGACCCAACTGCATCTACGCGTCGGCCTTCGCCCTCGCGACCCTCGCCTACTACGCCATCCTCGTCGGCCTCCGACCGCACCACGTCGTCATCTGGGGTGCGGTGTTCGTGGCCGGGCTGCTGCCCGTCTGGGGCGGACTCGGCGCGGACCGAGACGCCCTCGCGATGGTCCCGATCGGACTTGCTCTGATCGCCTCGGGCGTCCTCGACCAGCGGCTCCTGGCGCGCTCGTTCGAGCCGTCGATGGGCGCCCACCCCGCGGGCACTCGTGTCGACGGGTAGCGCGGAGCTCGTCCTCGATCGGCTGATCCACGAGCCGGCCAGGCTCGCCATCCTGACGGTTCTCTCGTCGGTCCGGGACGCGGACTTCGTCTTCCTTCAGCGCACGACGGGGCTCACCCAGGGCAACCTCTCGAGCCACCTGACGAAGCTCGAGGAGGCCGGGCTCGTCGCGATCGAGAAGTCGTTCGTCGGGAAGCGCCCGAACACCAACGTCGCGCTGACGCCGGTCGGCAAGCAACGGATCGCGGCGCACTGGGCGCAGCTGGATCGACTGAAGGGCCTCGCCGGCGCCTCAAGGGAGGCGTAGGGGAGCGCTGGGCGGCCGACGGTCGGGCGGTGCGATCAGCCGGTCGAGCAGGATCATCGAGCCCCCGGCGGCGATGCGCGACGCACATAGAACAGACGTGCTAAGCGCACTGACAGGATGGGATCATCGCCACCATCATCGCCGGGCTCGTCAGCGGCAATGTCGGCCGCCAAGTCGGGCTGAAGCCAGCGACAATCGAATCTCTGATTGCGATCTGGGGTTTCAGCGCCTTTGTCCTGACCGCCCTCGTCTTCAGCTCGTCGGTCTGGCCATCCACTTCGACGATCTCCTCGGTGCCCTCCGATCGATCGGGTGGGCGGTCGTCCCGCTTGGGTTCCCGCAATGCGAACTCCTTCAGGCAATCACATTCGGGGTCCTGCTCTTCACGCTCGTCGTCCAGGGCATGACGATCGGCCGGGTGATCGACCGGAGTAGAGCCGGCAGAGCCTGATAGAGAAGTTCGGGCGCTGCTCCGTGCGAGGCCTGCGGATCTCCACGATCGCTGGGCGGGGTGGCGGAGGCGCGGCCGAACGACGTAGGATCCCTCTGGCGGGGATGTCCCGTCGGCTGAGACTGAAGTCAATACCGCTGCGAACGACGTCACTCGGAGGGCAGCGTCATGGTGGGTAATCCTTCATTGTCGGACCTTCTGACCGCGTGGCGTGAAGCCGAGCGGCGCTGGGAGCGACGCGGGACCATCGAGGACATCCGGGCACGAGCGCTCGAGGTGGTCGCTGCGTGGGTGGCCTATCAGGACGCAGCGCTGCCTGCGGACACCGACGAAGTGCTGCTCGTTGCCGATGACGAGCAGGTGTATGTCGGCAGCGCGGGCGGCTTGACCCGCGTCCTCGGCTATGACGTCATCGATCTCATCGGCGAGCGAGTCCAGGACCTCGCCGCTCCGGATCTCCACGCAACGACCCCTGGCCAATGGGCACAGTTCCTGGCGGAGGGTCGCCAGGAGGGCAGGTTCCGGCTCCGGGCGAAGGACGGCCGACTCGTATCCCTTCGCTACCAGGCTCGGGCTCATCACCCCGTACCTGGCTTCCACATGTCGCGGCTGTGGCCGGAGGACTAGCGATAAGCGCCGCCGTGGGGCGGTTCGATCGGCCTCGCCCACGCTGGGCGGCGGCCGGCAGTTCTCTGCCGCCCGGGCCTCCCGAGGCGATGGCGGCCTACATAGCCGCCGAGCAGCGGCTCGGGCGGGTCCGCGCCGACCTCGATCCGACGGAGGCAGCAAGCCTCCTCCTCGGGGCGCTCTTCGCGATCGCTGCCATGCCGACGATCGAGGACGCAGACCTCGACCCCGGGCGCCTGACGTCCATGGTGCGGCTTTTCGTCCGCGGGATCCAGCCGACTCTGCCCGGAGCCTGACGGACATGACCGCCCGCGATCCGAGCGGTGGGTCGATGGCCGCGGATGGCGGCGGTCACGTTGACGCCAACGCATCCAGGCGGATCATGGTGACCGGCGCACCGGGCAACATGGGCACGACGCTCGTCAAGCACTTGCTCGACCTTGGCGCCCTTGTGCGGGTCGCGGCGAGGGACGTCGAGGCGGCGCGGTCCGCATTCGGCGAGACGCTCGAGATCGTCCGGTTCGATTTCGCCGACCACAAGACGTTTGCCGCGTTCGACGGCGTGGAGCGCATGTTCCTGCTCCGGCCGCCGCAGATCGCCGATGTAAGACATGTTATCGTGCCCGCCCTCGACGCGGCCAAGGCCCTCGGTGTCCGCCACGTCGTGTTCCTGTCGATCCAGGGCGCCGAGCGGAACCGGGTCGTTCCCCACCGCAGGATCGAGGACCACCTGCGCCGCTCCGGGCTGGACTGGACGTTCATCCGGGCCGCCTACTTCATGCAGAACCTCTCGACCACCCATGCCCGGGACATCCGCGATCGCGACGAGATCTACATCCCTGCCGGCCGAGGATCGCGGACGGCCCACGTCGATGTCCGCGACGTCGCGGCGGTGGCGGCCCGGGCCCTCGTGGAGCCTGGACATGCGGGCCAGGCGTACACGCCGACCGGACCAGTGGCATTGACCTACGACGAGTGCGCGGCGATCTTGACGGAGGTCCTTGGTCGGCCGATCCGCTACGCCGACCCGACGCCCTGGCACTACTGGCGGCGGATGCGTCGACGCGGGATGCCGGCGGCGATGATCGCGGTCACGCTCGGCATCTACATAGCCGCCCGGTTCGGTCTCGCCGCCGGGCTGACCGACGACGTCGAGCGAGTGACCGGCCAACCGCCCATCGACTTCGCCACGTTCGCCCGCGACCGGCGCGACGCGTGGGCGCCGCCGCGGCCGACTCGGGACACTGAGCGACCGGCGACGGTCGACCGATGACAGGGAGTGCGAGATGCAGGTGACAATCCTCGGCGCCACGGGGAGCATTGGCTCCCTGGCGATGGCGGAGGCCCTGGCCCGGCGACACGACCTCATCCTCCTGTCCCGCCGTCCGCCGACGGCGCCGAGCATCGAGCACGCCTCGACGATCATCGGCGACGTGGCGGATCCCGAAGCGCTGCGCCGTGCCGTGACCGGCAGCGCCGCCGTCATCGCCGCGCTCGGTCCGCGCACGAACACGCGAGAGGACGAGCTCGCATTGGAGCTCGGGATG
>JBBSCI010000191.1:0-5440 GCA_038250445.1 Candidatus Limnocylindrales bacterium
CGCACCGATCCTGGTTCCGCTCGGACTGGTCGGCCTGCTCCTCCGACGTCCAGGCTGGCGACCGGTGCTTGCCATCGTCTGCGTCACGGCCGCGGCCCAGATCGCAGTCATCCTGATCACGCCCAGGGTGCCACCGGGAAGTGAGCCATTCAACCCGGGTCTCGTCTTGAGCCAGTTCCTGCGGGACGTGCTTGGGTTCGGGGCGTTCGGACACACGCGACTCCCGCTGAACCGTCTCATCCAGATCGGCATCGTCGCCGTGGTCGCCGTGGCAGCCGTGCTGGCGATCGACGCGCGGAGGGCGCCCGACGGCACGCCGTCCGCGGACCACACGCCGCCCGACGCTCGGGCTGCGGCACTGCGCTCGATGGTCGTCGTCGTGGCCCTGATCGGAACCGGGATCGTGCTCTTCGTCGCGATCGTCTTCCTCCAGCACAAGTACAACGCCCGCTACGGCTACATCCCGTCAGCGCTGCTCTGCGTCGCCCTCGTCTTTGGATCCGCTCTCGTCGGACGTGCCAACCCGGTCGGTGGCGGCGCCCGCAGGTTCCTCGGCTGGGCGACCAGGCTTGCCTTGCCGGCCGCCGTCGTGCTCCTCACATTCGGTTTCGCGAGAACGTTCAGGCTCGAAACGAAGGCCTCCGGTGGGCCTGACTACGCCGACGCGTTCCGCGACGCCGCAACCGCTTGCGACGGCCAAGCCTCGCGCTCGATCCTCGTGCCGATCTCGCCGATAAGCCGGACCAACTGGGCGGTCGAGATCCCCTGCAGCCGGGTCGCTGCACCCACCGGACGCTGACGCGCTCCGCCGCCGTCCGGTCTGGCGGTCGAGGGGACCGATTTCCACGCTGTCGTCAATCACCGTGCCAACGCGTTTCTTGCCGTGGCGCGGCCGGACGCCCCGGGGCAGCCAGCGCATCTGGCCGGCAGACCGCAGGCTCGCGGCGTCCATTCGCCGGGTTTCCGCGTCGTTCGTATCGCGGCCCGGACTCGCCACCGGCTGAGGCTCCGGCCACTCCGGGTCGTCCGAATTCGCACGTCGCTGGAAGTCACTTCCTGCCCGCCCGGTGCTCCGGAATCGGAATCCGATCTCGGCGGATCGCGTTCGGGACGTCTGACTTCGCGCGGCGTTCGATATCGGAGGAGTTCGGGTGGACCGGACGCGCTCAGCGGCGGCGCTTGACGTCGGCGAGGATCTCGCGGGCCGCGTTCTGGCCCGGCTGGCCCGTCACGCCGCCGCCGGGATGGGCTCCGGATCCCGCGAGGTAGAGCCCTTCGATCGGGAGCCGGTAGCGAGCGTGGCCCAGGAACGGTCGCCACAGGAAGAACTGGTCCAGACCCGGCTCGCCGTGCAGTGGGTGGCCGCCGCTGAGGCCGTAGTCGCGCTCGAGATCGAGCGGGGTGATGACCTCGCGCTCGCGGACGAGGGCCGCGAACCCGGGCGCCAGTCCCTCGAAGGCCGCGACGACCGCCGTCCCAAGTGACACCCGGCGTTCGACGTCCGCCCAGGACCCACCCCGAAGCGCGTACGGCGTGTACTGGACGATGACGCTCATGACGTGCGTGCCGGCGACCGCACCCTCGACCAGGGACGGGTCGACGAGCGAGGGGATCGTCGCCTCGAGGACGGGCGACTCGGAGACGCGGCCGTATTTCGATGCGTCGAAGGCCCGCTCGATGGCGTCGATCCCGGGCGCGACGAGGATCCGGCCGCGGAGCAGCGCCTCGTCGTCGCCATCGGCCGCCGTGAAGCGGGGCAGGGCATTGAGGACGAGGTTGACCTTCGACACGACGCCCGGCGTCCGGTAGTTGCCGGCTCGCCACAACATCGACGGCCCGATCGTGATCGGATCGCAGAGCCGTGTCAGCGTCGCCTTGGGGTCGATGCCCGAGACGACCGTCGAGGTCGCGATCTCCTCTCCTGATGCCAGCGCGACGCCGGTCACGACGCCATCGCGCGAGGTGATCGCGGTGACCTCGGCGTCACAGCGGATCTCCGCGCCGGCCCCCAGGGCCGCCGAGGCGAGCGCGTCGGACACGGCGCCCGGTCCGCCGACGGCGAAGACCGTCTGGCCGCTACCGCCACCGTCGCTGCCGGCCGAGTCGCCGAGGAGGATCGCCGTCGTCCCGGCCGACCATGGCCCGACCGCGCAGTACTGGACGCCGCGCCAGGCGATCGCTGCCTGGACCGCATCTGTCTCGAAGGCCTCGGCGACAAAGTCGGCGACCGCCATCGGCAGCACCCGCAGGATCGTGTGGGCATCGCGCTTGCCGAGGCCGCGGAAGGTCCGCCCCAGCTTCAGGCCCGAGATGGCATCTGCGAGCCGGGGCGACTTGATATCCGGCGGCGTCTGGGCGGCGATCTCGCCGACGAACCGTCCGAGAGACCGGACGAGCCGATCGAAATCCGGGTACCGACCAGCGTCGCGCGAGGACCATCCGCGGAGACCATCGACCGTCCGGGCCTGGTCGGCCCAGAGCGTGACGGCCCGGCCGTCCGGTTGCGGCGCGAAGACGCGGACGTCCGGCGCGGCGAGCTGGAGCCCGTGGGCACGCAACCCCAGGTCGCGGACCACGGACGGCCGCAGCCGGCCGACCGTGTGCGCCAAACGTGGCACCCGCACGCCGCCGAGGGTCGCAGTCTCCGCAGCACCGCCGACGCGTCCGCGCCGCTCGAGGACGAGCGTCCGGCGCCCGGCCTTCGCCAGGTAGGCGGCCGTGACGAGGGCGTTGTGACCGGCGCCGATGACGACGGTGTCGTACTCGTTGGCCATCGGTCAGGCGGCCTTCCGGCCGCGGGCCCGGAGGACCTCCATCGCGGCGATCCGGCCGTTCGCGCCCATGATCCCGCCACCCGGGTGGGTCGCCGAGCCGCACAGCCAGAGGTCCCGGATCGGCGTTCGGAAGCGCGCATAGCCGGGGACCGGCCGATTGAAGAAGAGCTGCTCGAGCGAGAGCTCGCCCTGGAAGATGTTGCCCTCGGTCAGCCCCGTCGTGCGCTCGATGTCGAGTGGCGTCTGGACGTTCCGATGGAGGATCACATCGCGGATGTTCGGGGCGAACTCGGCGATCCGATCAATGACCGCGTCGCCGAAGGCCTCGCGCTGGTCGTCCCATGACCCGAGCTCCGGCGCGAGCTTGTAGGGCGCGTACTGCACAAAGCAGCTGATCACGTGCTTGCCGGGCGGCGCCATCGACGGATCGACGAGGGTCGGGATGATCATGTCGATGTACGGCTTCCGGCTGAACCGGCCGTACTTCGCGTCGTCGTAAGCCCGTTCCATGTCGTCGATGGTGGGTGAGAACGAGATCGCCCCGCGGAGGTGCTCGCCCTCACCCGGCAGACAGGTGAAGTCGGGAAGGCGGTCGACGGCGAGGTTGACCTTGCCCGACGAGCCCCGGAATTTGAAACGGCGGACGTCCTCCTCGAACTCAGGCTCGAGCGCGCCGGGCTCGATGAGGCCGAGGAATGTTCGCCGGGCATCGACGGAGCTGAGGACGTCCGTCGCCTCGATCTCCTCGCCGCTCTCGAGCGCGACGCCGGTCGCCCGGCCGTTCTTGACGATGATCCTCGCGACCGGTGCCTCGGTCCGGATCTCGGCGCCGAGCGATCGAGCCGCGGAGGCGATCGCATCCGACACCCCGCCGGTCCCGCCCTTCGGGATGCCCCACGCCCGGAAGGCGCCGTCGATCTCGCCCATGTAGTGGTGGAGCAGGACATACGCGGTGCCCGGCGAGCGGACGCCCTGGTACGTCCCGATGATCCCGGACGCCGCCATCGTCGCCTTGAGCGGGTCGGTCTCGAACCACTGGTCGAGGAAGTCGGCGGCGCTCATCGTCATCAACTGGACGAAGACCGCCTGCTGGCGCTCCGGAAGTCCCTGGAACGTTCGGGCGAGGCCGGCCAGGGGCATGAGCGGCCGCGGGTCGAGCGAGGTGAGATCGGGCGGCGTGATCGCGAGGATCGGCTTGATGAAGCGGGCCATCTCGACCATGAGCTGGCCGTACTCCTCGTAGGCCTCGGCGTCGCTCTTCGACCAGCGCCGGAGCTCGCGGATCGTCCGGCCATGGTCGTTGACTCGCCACAGATAGTCGCCGCCGCCGGCGGCCGGACCCTCGCCCGCGTGGAGCGGTGTGAATGTGCCGTCAAGCGGCAGGATATCGAGGCCGTGGCGCGGCAGCTGGAGCTCGCGGATGATCTCCGGCCGCAGCAGCGACACGACGTAGGAGAAGACCGAGAAGCGGAAGCCGGGGAAGATCTCCTCCGTGACCGCTGCGCCGCCGACGACATGGCGCTGCTCGAGGACGAGCGTCTTCATCCCGGCTCGGGCGAGATAGGCCGCGCTGACGAGGCCGTTGTGCCCGCCCCCGATGATGACCGCGTCGTAGCGCTGGGCCACGCGCCCCTCCTGATATCCAGTCTGCATAGGTTTGATGCAAGCGGGAGTGTAGAGGACGGCCGGGTGATGCGGAGCGTGTGCTACGATGTGTGCATTCGATTCACACTCGGAGTCACATGATGGCACTCGTCCGAACGAACATCACGCTGCCTGAAGAGACGCTCGCCCTCGTCGATGCCGTCGCCGGTCCCCGCGGCCGCAGCCGCTACATCGCGGATGTCGTCGCGAAGCAGGTCCGCCGCGACAACGCCCGGATGGTCTGGACGAAGTACGCGGGGGCGCTGAAGGACTCAGACACGTGGGGTCGCACGCCGGAGGAGGTCGACGAGAACCTTCGGAAGGTTCGCGAATCCTGGGATCGCCCTTGGATCTGGGAGGAGCCTGATGCGGTATCTGCTGGATACGACCGTCCTGATCGATCACGCGCACGGGAAAGCGGGCGCACCCGAACTCGTCGCCTCCCTGTTCAGCGAGCCGAATGACCTTCTGATCTGCGACATCATCGTCACCGAGGCGCTGTCGGCGGGCCCAGACCATGAGATCGAGATCCTCCGCGCGTTTATCCGCTCGATCGAGTACGTGTCGACGCATCCGGAAGCCGCCGTTTGGGCCGGCGCCACGCGGCGAAGGCTTGGCCGGACAGGCCCTCGCGGCCTCGCAGACGCGATCATCGCCGGTGTCGCCTGGTACAACGACGCGATCGTGGTGACCCGCAATACTCAGGACTTCGAGGTTCAGGGGGTCCGCGTCCTCGGCTACGGCTGAAAGACGCGAACGTCCTATCCTGTCGGGCATGACCGACCGTGACGCCCTGCTGAAACGAACCGCCCAGATCGCCACCGAGTTCCTCGATCGACTCCCCGATCGCCCAGTCGGGCCGCCGGTCGACCTTGCCGCCCTACGTGACGGCCTCGGCGGACCGATCCCCGAGCACGGCGAGAACCCGGAGGCGGTCATCGAGGCGCTTGCGCGGGGCGCGGAGGCCGGGCTCATCGGCACTGCCGGACCCCGCTACTTCGGCTTCGTCCTCGGCGGCGGCG
>JBBSCI010000192.1:0-5225 GCA_038250445.1 Candidatus Limnocylindrales bacterium
CGCGTCGCGGATCCGGTCAAGCTCGGCGAGAAAGTCGGTTACTGCCGGCACCGTGACCTCGGTGTTCACCGCGGCCCTGGCCCCGAACGGACCGGCGGCGCGGCGGAGATCGAAGCCTGCACCGGCGCCGTAGGTGTAGCCCTTCTCCTCGCGGAGCTTCATGTTGAGCCGCGAATTGAACAGCCCACCGAGGATCGCGCCCATCACCGAAAGTGCGTGGAAGTCGTCGATCCGCCGGGGCGCCCCGACGTGACCGATCCGGATTTCCGTCTGGACCGCCCCCGGTCGGTGGAGCACCCGCACGAATCGATTGCGAACCGCGCCCGCGTCCACGATCTTGCCCGTCGAGCCGGCGCCGACCATCGGGCCCCACACGCCGAGCAGGCGCTCCGCGACGGCCTGGACGTCGAGTCCGGCGAGGTCGCCCCCGACGATCAGCGCCGCGCGGGCCGGGTCGAGCCCTCGCTCGTAGGCCGACCGCAGGCGGGCCGGCGTCAGCTCGGCGACCGTCTCGTGCGTCCCGCCGGACGGGCGGTGGTACGGCGATGACGCCTCGTAGATCGTCGCCGAGAACGCCTCGTCGGCTCGCCGGCGCGGGTCCGCCTGCGCCTGGAGCAGGTCGTTGAGACGCTCGTCGCGAAGGCGATCAACCTCGGCTTCGGGGAACGTCGGGCGGAGCACCATCTCGGCGAGAAGGTCGAGCGCCGGCTCGAGGCGAGGTGCGGGGACGTCGACGCTGACGCTCATTGCGTCCCAGCCGGCATCCGCGTGAAGCGACGCGCCGAGGCGCTCGCTGGCCTCGACGAGGGCGATCGCGTCGAAACGCTCGGTGCCCTCGGCGAGCGCTCGGGCGGCCAGGACGGTGGCGCCGCCGTGAGCCGCGGGCTCGTCGGCCGCCCCGTTGCGCAACACCAGCGAGGCCGACACGAGCGGCCGGCCGGGAAGGTTGGCGACGATGACGCGAAGGCCGTTCGACAGGTGGAACCGTTCGACGGCCGGGAACTCGTACGGGCGTGGCGTGCCGGGCGTCGGGCGGGTCACAACGGCGCCATCGGTTCGCTCGGTCATGCCGCGACCTCCGCCGATTCGGTCGATTCGGCGTCCTGATCGACCGTCATCGTGTCGGCCGGCAGCTCCTCCGGCAGGTAGGTCAGGACGACCCGGTTGTCGGGCCGGAAGACGGCTGCCGCCGCTGTCTGGATATCGTCGGGCGTCACGGCCAGGTAGCGCGGCAGCATCCGGTTGATGAGTCCGGGATCGTCGAACAGTGTCGCGTACATCGAGAGTCGGTCGGCCCGCTCCTCGACCCGGCCGACGGCACCGAGCTCGTCGCTCTCGATCAGCGCGCGGGCGCGCTCCAGCTCGTCTGCGGTGACGGGCTCGCGTCCGATCCTGTCCAGCTCGTCGTGGAGGGCGGCCTCGACGCGACTGACCTCGACGCCCGGCCGGACCGTCGCCCAGCCGGCCGCGACCGACGCGCCGCCGACGAAGCCGAGCGTGAAGAGGGCCACATCCTGGGCGATCCGCTCGTCGCGGACCAGGCGGCGGTGGAGCCTGCTGCCCTTGCCGCCGGCGAGCACCTGCGACGCGATGTCGAGCGCGTCGAGACGCGTGTCGCCGTACGCCGGCGCCCGAAAGCCCACATAGACCCTGGGCAGCGGCACCTTGTCCATTACGGTCTCGCGGCGCTCGGACCCCAGGAGCGGCGGCAGCGACAGATCGCCGAGGGGCGGGATCGACGGGTTCGACGGGATCGGCCCGAAGTAACGCTCGACCCAGCCGCGGACGGCCGTCGGATCGACATCACCGACGACCGACAGGACCGCGTTGTTGGGTGCGTAGTAGGTTCGGAAGAACTCGCTCACATCCTCGACCGATGCAGCGTCGAGGTCTTCCATCGACCCGATCGTCGTGTGGTGGTACGGGTGCTCCGGCGGGTACAGATGGCCCTGGAGCTTCTCGTTCCACGAGCCGTACGGCCGGTTGTCGTACGACCACCGCTTCTCGTTCTTGACGACCTCGCGCTGGTTGTCCAGGTTCTCCTGGCTGAGCGCATCGAGGAGAGTGCCCATCCGGTCGGCCTCGAGCCAGAGGGCGATCTCGAGCTGATGCGACGGCATCGTCTCGAAGTAGTTCGTCCGGTCGAGCCAGGTCGTCCCGTTCATCGTTCCGCCCGCGGCCTGAATGAGCGCGATGTGCTCGGCCTTGGCGACGTTGCGGGAGCCCTGGAACATGACGTGCTCGAAGAGATGGGCGAAGCCTGTCTTGCCAGCGACCTCGTGCTTCGAGCCGACGTTGTACCAGAGGTTCACGGCCACGACCGGAGCCAGGTGGTCCTCCGCGATGATCAACCGGAGCCCATTCGGGAGGCGCTCGTCGGTGAACGACACGGTCGGGATCGGCATGCGGGGAGGCTCCTAGGTCAGAATCCGGGAGGTTGATGCGAATTGTAGATGCCCCGACGGATGGGCCGCCTTGTCGCGCGAATCCGCGCTTGACAGGCGTCGCGCGGTCGCGTTAGATTTCCATCTAACATACGTTAGGAGGACACGAAGGACCGATGGCAGCCCGACCGGCGACGCGCCACTTCCGCGAGCGGCAGACACCCGATCTCCAGGTCCGTGCTCCGGTCCGCGACCTCACTCGCGGTTCGGCGTCATTCCGGATCGACTGGGACGTTCGTCCCGCCTACGACTTCGTGTTCAGCCTATCCGGGGACGCCGGGTCGAGCGACGACCTACCGACAGCCGATCGGACGTGGCTCGCGGAGGCCAAGGCCTCCCTCCCGGCCAATGTCCAGGAAGCCACGACCCGGCTGTTCGAATCCGAGGTCTGCATCCACGCTGCGATCGTCGTCGTCGATCGCCCCGCGATACGGACAGCTGACGACGTGGTCGCGGCAATCGCGGCCAGCGAGCCGCGGGACATCATCCGCGCATTGTTCGACGAGACGCCCCGCGAACCCGATCTCGCCGACCTCGTGGATCGCGCGATCGACGGCGACACCTCCGTCCTGGCGGCGATCGCGGAGATCCTGCCGGACCACAAGAAGGAAGATCGGATTGCGATCCTCCGCGATCCCGATGGGACGGTCGCGGACCTTGTCACCGTCCTCACCGCCTGGGCGGAACGGTTCACGCCGATCGAATCGCGAGTCACGGCGATCCTCGAGCGAGACTACGAGTCGCGCGCCGCGGATCGCGCGAGCCTTTCGCCGGTCGACCTGATCGAGCGCACGACCAACGGAATCCGATGGCTGCCCGAGGGCGGCATCAAGCGGGTGATTTTGGCCCCTTCGTACTTCTCGCGCCCGTACAACTTCCTCATGTCGGCGTCGGACTTCCGGTTGTTCGGCTACCCGGTCTCGGACGAAGCGCTCGAGGAGGTCGACCCGCTCACTGCTCCGCAGGCCGTCATCCGTCTTCATCGCGCGCTCGGTGATGAGACCCGGCTCAAGATCCTGAAGCTCCTCGCTGGCCGGGATCTCTACCTCACGGAGATTGCCCAGCAGCTCGAGCTGTCGAAGCCGACGATCAAGCACCACCTGGCCCTGCTGCGCTCGGCCGGGCTGGTCACGATCACCGAATCCGGGACTGTCGTCTATTACTCGCTCCGCCGGAATCGCCTCGACGATGCGTCGGCGGACATCAAGCGGTTCCTCATCGGATAGCCGAGACGCCCGCCCCGGCGGCCTGAGGGTCGCGGTCACAAGCCGCGGCCCGATTCGAGGGGTACGAGTTAGATATCCACCTTACATCCGGCAGCCGTGGCCATCACGACAGACAGGAGGCGGGAGCCATGCAGACCATCCAGGAAGTCATCGTCAACGCGCACATCGCCGACCTTCGTCGCGAGGCCGAGTCCCTGCGGACGGAACGGCCAATTCGGCGCGGGACGGGTGGCGGCGATGGAGCCAGCGTCGCTACCGGTGCGCGCGGCGCCGCCCGGCGGGCTAGCGTCTGGCTCGGACATTGGCTGATCGGGGTCGGGATCGGGGTCTCCGGCTCGCCTGGCGACGCCCATGCCGAAAGGGCCGGCCGCACCGCCTGACCTTGCGATCGGACCCACCCTCCCGCCAACTGTCGGGCCATCCCTGTCCGAGTGGGTTCCGATGCGCCGGCCGTGCCCTGAGCCTACACTCCGGCGATGAGGGTTCAGTACACCGTCATCCTCGGCTTTGTCGTTCTTGCGCTTGCCCTGCCGGCGACCGTCGCGGCCCATTCCGAGCTCGAGAAGGCCGCCCCGGCCGATGGCGCCGTCGTCGCGGGTACGCCCGCCGAGATCGTGCTCACGTTCAGCGAGACGCTCGACCCCGCTAAGAGCTCCGTCACGCTCCACGATCCAGCCGGGGCCGAGATCGCGAAAACTAGCGTCGACGCGGCCGACGACACCGTCATGCGGATCGTTCCACCGTCTCTCGCGGCGGGCAAATACGAAGTCCGCTGGACCTCGGCAGCGCTTGACGGCGACATCCTGCGCGGCACCGTCCATTTCACCGTGACGGCGCCAACGCCTTCAGCCACGCCGAATCCGACTGAGAACGACGCCTTCCCGACGTCCCCGCCGCCCTCCCCAAGCGCGAGTCCGAGCGCGACCCCTGGCGGCAGACCGTCCACCTCGCCTTCGCCATCGAGCGCGCCGGGGCGGGCGAGCGCGTCCGGCGGCGACGTTCTCCTGCCGATCATCGTGGCGGTCGTCGTCGTAGGAATCCTGGGTGCGATGCTCCTTCGCGGCAGATCGCGTGGTGGCGGCGCCGCGTGAACCGGCCATCGGGCGTCCGCCTCGGGACAGCCGTCGCAGTCGCCACGATGCTCCTCGCCGGTCCAGTGACGGTCGTGGCCCACGCGGTCAATTCGACATACCAGTCGCGGCTACCGCTTGCCGTCTACCTCGCCGGGGCCGCCCTGACCGTCGCGCTGTCGTTCGCGTTCCTGCTGCTCGCCGACGTCCGCGCCGAACCGCCACCGACGAACGACGGGGGCACGCTCCCGCGGGCTTGGTTGCGGACCTTGCTGCGGGCCACTGGCCTGGTCGGCTGGTTGTGGATCGTCGTCCAGGGCATCGCCGGCGGCGAGAGCGCGGGCGACGTCACGACGCTGTTCCTGTGGGTCTACGGTTGGGTCGGCGTGGCGGCTATTTCGGCGCTCGTCGGGCCGATCTGGCATTGGCTCGACCCGTTCGCCACGCTCTTCGACATCGGTGCCGCGATTGCCCGCCGGCTCGGC
>JBBSCI010000193.1:0-5217 GCA_038250445.1 Candidatus Limnocylindrales bacterium
CCACGCCGGCGCTGCGCGTCCCCTCGAGGAGTGCCCTCGCCGAGTCGGATGACAGGACGCGGTTCTCAAGTTCCTCACTGTCGATCAGGAACGGGGCCTGAAGCCCGACGAAGCTCTTCACACCGACCGTGTCGAATGCCCGGCTCGCCGAGAAGCCGAGCTGTGCCTTGCTCTCGGCGACGTACTTGATGACGGACGTCTCGTATGCCGAATCAACGACCTTGATCGCCTGATTGTCGACGGTCACCTCGATCGCGCCGTGGGCCACGTCGTTGACCGCCGTCGCGAATGCGTAAGCTTCTTCCGCCGCGCCTTCGCCGGTCACGATGGTCAGGCTCAACCGGTTCTGACCGGCGCCGCCCGCCTTGTTGCCAGCGACGCCCGGCGAAGCAGTTGTTCCGGCGCATCCGACGGCCAAGGCTGCGACCGTCACGACCGCCACGATCGCGAGGACGCGTTGGTGACTTCCGCTCATCGTCTGGTTCCTCCTGTCTGACTGGACAGGCCAACGGTGGGTGCGGGGACGTCCGGAGCCATCAAAGCGAGCCCTTGATCGTCTGGGGCGCGATGTAGGGTACGCCCGGAGCGCCCGGGCTCAAGTTCAGTGCTCGCCCTGATGCGGGCCGCTTGCTCAGTGGGAGGATGAGCAGGATGCAAAGCGTTCTCATCGTCGACGATCATGCACCGTTCCGGTCGGCGGTCCGCGTCCTTCTCGAGCAAGGAGGATTCCGCGTCGTCGGGGAGGTGGGAGACGGCGACGGCGCGCTCGACGCGGTTCGACGCCTGCGACCGGATGTGGTCCTCCTGGACATCCAGCTACCAGGTGCCGACGGATTCGCGGTCTGTGAGCGGATCCTCGACGTGAGCGGCGATCCCCATGCTGCTCCTCCGGTCGTCGTCCTGACGTCTGGCCGGCCGTTGAGCACCTTCCGCCGTCGGCTGGCCCTGAGCCAAGCCTCGGGATTCATCGCGAAGACGGACCTCACGGCGATCGGCCTTTTCCTGCTGGTCGGGACGGATCCGCCGACGTGAGTAGGACCGCTCCTCGTGCGCTCGTCGGCATCGGGCTCGTGTCAGGGGTCGTCATCGGGATCGTCGCGGAGTCGGCCTGGAACCCAGGCGTCGACGAGCGAGTCGTCGCTGCCGATCTCGCGGTGGGCTGGGCATTCCTGGGCGGCGGGATCGCCGCCTGGGCCGGCCGGCCGGACAGTGCTGTGGGCCGGCTGATGGTCGCCGTTGGTCTCGCGTGGTTCGCCGGAACGATGTGGCCGGCGCTTGAATTCCTCCACAGAGGCCCGCTCTTCCACCTTCTTGCGACCTACCCCACTGGCCGTCTCGCGGCGCGTCCATCGAACGTCGAGGGACGGCTGCGGTTGGTCGTAGTCGTCGCGATGTATGCACTCAGCCTGACCCACCTCGCCGGGGTTCCTGGGCTAGCGCTTCTGGCCGGCCTGGCGTTTCTCTGGATCGGCGCCGAAGGACTTGTCGGTGCCCGCGGCACGATGCGCCGGGCGAGATTCAGCTCGAGCATCGCGGGGATCGCGATCGGGCTGCTCGTGGTCATCGGTAGCGGGGCGCGCCTCGCTGGAGCGTCGCCCGGCCTCGGTTTTCTCTTGGTGTACGACGCGGTCCTGGCGGCGACCGCCCTCGGGCTCGCGGCCGACCTGCTCGTCGGTCGATGGTCAGAGGGGATCCTCACCCGCGTGGTTGTCGATCTCGGTGACGCGGCCCAGGCCGGGACGGTCCGCGACCGCCTGGCCAGGGCGCTTGGCGACCCGACGCTCACCCTGGGCTACGGAGTCGACGGGCGCGCTGGTTCGTTCGTCGACGAAGCCGGACAAGGGGCCCCGATGCCGCCGTCCGAGGCGGGGAGGGTTGTCAGCCCCATGGTCGTGTCGGGTCGCGAGACGGGCTTCATCGCCCACGACGCGGCCGTTCTCGACGATCCACGCCTGGTTGAGACGATCTCGGCCGCTACCGAGCTGGCCATGTCGAACGCATCGATGCAAGCCCATGTCCGAGCCCGTGTCGCCGAAGTCGACGCCTCCCGTGAGCGCCTTGTCCATGCCGCGGATTCGCAGCGGCGGCGGCTCGAACGACTCCTCCAGGCCGGCGCAGCGATCCGGCTTGGGCGGGTCGACGAACTGCTGACGCAGATCGAGGCGACCGGTGATCCTGCCCGGTCGAGCCTCGCAGCGCTCCGTGAAGACCTCGCTGCGGCGCGGGTCGAGCTGGCTGACTTCGCCCGCGGCGTCCACCCAGCAGTACTGACAAGGGCTGGGCTCGCGACCGCCCTGGCGGATCTCGTTCAGCGAATGCCTCTCAACGTGGAGGTCGCGGTTGACGCTCGGAGGGCGGATCCGCTTACGGAATCCACGCTCTATTTCGTCTGCTCGGAGGGCCTCGCCAACGCGGCCAAGCATGCCGGAGCCAAACAGGTTTCGATCGATCTTCGGGAGACCGGCGATGCTCTCCGCCTGACCATCACCGACGATGGTTCAGGCGGCGCTCGGTTGACCTCGGGTGGTGGACTCCGCGGCCTCGCCGACAGGGTCGAGGCACTCGGCGGCCGCTTCACAGTCGAAGGCTCGCCCGGGATCGGTTCCCGTATCCTCGTCGAAGTACCGCGACTTCGACCTCGCGCTGCGGCTGGCGTCCCAGATTCGCACGCCATGTCAACGGTCGCCGGCGCCGCCCGATGACCTCGGCCCTGAATCCTCACGCCGCTCGATTCAGGGCTTCCGGCTTGGTGGTACGAGCAGCGATGGTCCTGGTCGCGGCGCTCGCGGTCTCGGTCGGGCTGATCGCTTTGCTCGCGGCTTGGCGAGCGGAGGGGTTCACGCCCGCGAGCGAATCCACCCAGGCGACCGTCTTGACGCTGGCTGCCGGTTGGGCGCTGATCGCGGTGGGGGTCGAGCACGTTCGCCGCGGGCGTCGCCGCAGCTTCGGCGCATTGCTTGCCGCCGTTGGGTTTGCATGGTTGATGGCGGAATGGGCCAACCCTGCGATCGACTCGGGGATCGCGTTCACGATCGGTCTGGCAGCAGGCGCGGTGTACGTGGCCCTCGTTGGTCACGCGCTGCTCGTGTTCGGCCGGGGTCGCCTAGGTCGCGTCGAAACCCTCTTCGTCGCCGCCGGGTACGCGGTGTTCGGCATCGCGCTCGGCCTCGTGCCGGCATTCGCCTTCGACGCCCGATCGAGTCACTGCTCGTTCTGTCCGGCTGACCTCCTCGCCGTCTACCCCTCGACGGCGCTGTCCGGCAGTTCGGTCGCAGTCGGGACGGTCGCTGGGGCTATCTGGTCGGCGGCCGCTGTGGCCGTCCTGGCGATCTCCCTGGCTCGGCAAAGCCCGGCTGGCAGACGGCTCCAGGCACCGCTCCTGGTGCCGGGCGCCGCATTCGTCTCGATCGTCGCGATCGAGCTCGGGCGTGCCGCCGGTCGAAACGCCCTGCCCACCGACGGTCCGGCTCACCTGCTGCGGCTGGTCGAGGCAGCGCTTCTGCTGGCGATCGCGAGCGGCGTCGCCTTCGAATGGATCGAGGCGCGTCGGTCTAGGACGCGAGTGGCACGGGTCGTCGCTGAGCTCGGCCAGTCCCCGCCGATCGGCGGGCTGCGCGATGTGCTCGCGACAACGCTCAATGACCCAGACCTTCGGATCGCATACCCCGTCGCGGGCGACCGGTTGGTCGACGTGGCCGGGCGAGACATCGACTTCGACATCCGCGAAACGACCGAACGTCAGCTCACCCCCGTCGTCCGTGACGGCTCGATCGTTGCCGTTCTGGCACATCGTGCCGAAGTTCTGGAAGCGCCTGCGACGATCGACGAGGTGGTCCGGGCCGCACGTCTCGGCCTCGAGCACGAGCGGCTCCAGGCCGCGACCCGGGCACAGCTCGCCGATCTGACCGCCGCTCGCAAGCGCATCGTCGCCGCAGCCTCGGAGGCGCGGCAACGCCTCGAACGCGACCTTCACGACGGTGCGCAGCAGCACCTCATCGCGATCTCGATCGGGCTCCGTGTCCTGGCGGGCGAGCGAATCGGGATGGGTCAGGATTCCGTCGCGCTTATCGACCAAGCGAGCCGCGAACTCGGGCTCGGGATCGACGAGCTCCGGGCAGTCGCCCACGGCATCTACCCAAGCGTGCTGGCCGACGAAGGCCTTGCCGCAGCGATCGAGGGTCTGGCCGAGGGCTCGTCTGTGCCCATCTCGATCGGCCGACTGCCGACCGAGCGGGTCGACTCGTCCGTCGAGGCCGCCGTCTACGTGATCGTGGCCGAAGTCGTGTCGGCCGCATCGGGGCCCGTCGCGGTCAGAAGTGAGCGCACTCCGACATCGGTCACGCTCGACGTCAGCGGGCCAGCGATCCCGGGCGAGGTATTCCTCGACCTCGGCGATCGGATCGGGGCCGTCGACGGCACGCTCACCATGAAGGATGATGGGTTCGGCCGTATCGAGCTTCGAGCGGAGATCCCGTGCGCGTCGTGATCGCGGAGGACGAAGCGCTGCTGCGGGAGGGTCTAGCGCGCCTGCTCACGGATTCGGGGATCGAGGTCGTCGGCAGCTGTGGCACGCCGGACGAGCTGCTTGCGCAGGTCGCCCGACTTCAGCCGGACGTGGCGATCGTCGATATCAAGATGCCGCCGACCCACACCGACGAAGGGTTGGTAGCGGCCCAGGCGATCCGGCGCCTCCAGCCGTCAGTTGCGGTCCTCGTCCTGTCTCACTATCTCGAGTCGAGTTACGCGATGCGACTCCTCGAGGACCACCCTGAATCCGTCGGCTACCTGCTGAAAGATCGGGTCTCCGACGTTGCCGTTCTCGTCGACGCGCTTCACCGCGTGAGCGAGGGTGAATCCGTCCTCGACCCGACGATCGTGCGACGGCTGGTGAACCGACCGCGCGAGCGCGGCCCGCTGGCCGAGCTCACCGAGCGCGAACGGGAGGTTCTCGGGCTGATCGCCGAAGGCCATTCCAACCAGGCCATCAGCGCCCGGTTGTTCCTCAGTCTCAAGACGGTCGAGACGCACATTCGCCAGATCTTCATGAAGCTCGGCCTCGACGAGACGCCGGATTATCACCGGCGGGTGCTGGCCGTGCTCGCCTACCTGCGGCAGGGCTGATCTCCGCGGATGCTGATGGAACTTACGCTCGAAACGTAGGGTCTAGGTCAGCCCGCCGCTGGCTCGAACCGTTGAGACCTGAGTCGATCCGGTCAG
>JBBSCI010000194.1:0-5208 GCA_038250445.1 Candidatus Limnocylindrales bacterium
CAATCCTCGCCTTCAAGCTCGCCGAACTCGACCTGCTGACCGACCAGGACGGCCGACCGCCGCTTCTCCTCCTCGACGACGTCTTCTCGGAGCTCGATCCGGAACGCCGGTCGCACCTGGTCCGGCGGATCGCCGACCTGCCGCAGGCCTTCGTCACGACCACGACGCTCGCCGACCTCGATCCAATGCTCGTTGCCGCGGCCACGACCTGGGAGGTGACGCCCGACGACGGCGCGGGCGCGCGGCTCGTCCCGGCCCCGGCGACCGTCCGATGACCGGCCGGCGGCGGCCGATGACCCGGATCGGCGATCTGTTGCCCGACGCCGCCCGCGGGCTCGGCCTCGAGGAGGAGCTGCGCCTGTCACGGGCGATGTCGACGTTCGAGGCGATCGTCGCCGAGCGCGTCCCCGCGGCGGCCGGAGCGTGCCGGGTCCTGCGTTTCGACGGCTTCGACCTCGTCGTCGAGGCCGAGGCGCCGATCGTCGCCCAGGAGCTTCGGCTGCGCGCGGCCGAGCTGCTCAGCGCGTTCGCGGCGTCGCCGGCCGGGATCGGCGTGCGCGAGCTGCGGGTCCATGTTCGGCGCGGAGGTGCCCGCGTATAATCCCGCACACCTGCCAGCCGCTCGGCTTTGCGGGCGCGGATCTCGATCAAGCCGCGATCCACCTCCCGCCGTCCCGCGCCGCCTATCGACATCCGGCGTCTGCCGTTCACGAGAGAGCATGGCCGTCCGTCTCCAGATGAAGCTCGGCGTCATCGCCGAGCCAGATCACGTCATCGACTCGCCCGACTCGGTCGTCGTCGTCGAACCGAGCGTTGGATCCGTCGCGCGCTCGAAGGGGAATCTCTACCTCATCGTCACCTCGACGCTGGCCACCCAGCGGGCGCAGGAGGCGACCCAGCTCGCCGCCGAAACGATCCGCAGCGAGTACTACTACGACGAGTCGGCCGGGATCCGGGTCTGCCTGGAGAAGGCGATCGCCTCGGCAAACAAGCGGCTCTCCCATCAACGCGATCGGCTGGGGCTGCACGGCGACGGGGTGAACGGCCCGGTCGGGATCGGCGTGGCCGTCGTCCGCGGCAACGAGCTGTACGTCGCGACGATCGGGCCCGCGGAGGCCTACCTGATCCGCCAGGCAAGGCTCTCGACGCTGCCCGACCCGCACCGCGAGCGGGGCCTGCCGACCAAGGACCTCGAGCCCGACGTCTGGCGCGGCGAGATCAACGTCGGCGACTCGCTCGTCCTCATCTCGCCTAACGTCATGAGCCGGCTCGGCCCCGATGAGCTCAAGGACGCGATGGTCACCCTCCACCCGCAACCGGCGATGGAGCATCTCCACCATCGGTTCATCGCGTCAGACGGGTCGGCGAGCGACGCGATGATCGCGCTCGAGGCGACAGAGGTGGCCTCGACCCACAAGTCGCGCGCGCTCGTCCCGGTCCGCCCCGCGGAGCCGCTGGCCGGCGCCCCGGATCGCTCGCCGATCCCTCTCGCCGATAATGTGACCGACGGCGTCGCCGCCGTCCAGGCGTCGGCCGTCCGGGCCCGCGCCGCGGCGGGCGGCGCGTTCGATCGCCTCGTCGCCCGCGTCCAGGAGCTCTTGCCGCACCGCCGCGCGGCGTATCGGCGGGTCACGCCCGCCGCCGCGAAGCGCGAGATGCAGCGTCGGGCCGCTATTGCGCTCCTTGCCCTCGTCGTGGTGTCGGGTGGCCTGTTCACGGTCGTCTGGGCCGTCGGCGGCCAGAGCCCGAGGGGCGACCTCGCATCGCTGACGGTCGGGGAGTCCGCCCTGCGAACCGCCCGCGACAACCTCGCCAAGGTCTTCGGGCCGGGCATCGACCTGGTCACGGGTGACCCGGGCAAGGCACTCGACCTCCTCACTGCCACCTGGACCGCGCTTGACACCGCCGCCAAGAACGCCGTTCCGACGTCGACGATCGCCCCGCTCCGCAAGCAGGCCCAGGCGGGCCTCGATCGCCTCTACGGCGTCGTGCCGGTTGCCGCGGCCACGATCACGCGCTTCGACGACAGCAAAGTCCCATTCGACATCGGCGACATGATCCTCGGCCCCGGAGGCGCCCAGTTCGTCCTCGATCGGGCCACGAAGTCGGTCTACCGCATCGACCCCGCGACGAAGGTGGCGAAGGCCGTCTTCAGGGAAGGAACGAAGGCGCCCGGGGGAACCGAGGCTGTGCCCAAGCTGATCGCCCTCGGTGCGTCGCGCGATCTCCTCGTCATCGACTCCAAGAACGTCCTGTGGCGCTGGCGGCCGTCCGACAAGGTTGGTGGCGGTACGACCACCAAGGTCCGCGTGTCGAATGCGGCCAGCTGGGGCGATGACATCCGGGCGATCGCGACATTCATCAAACTCGTCAGCGCAGGGCTTTACAACTTCTATGTCGTCGATCCCTCGGAAAAGCAGATCGTCTACTACCAGCCGGCCCAGGACGGCAGCGGCTACCCGGCTGATCCGCTCGCCCGCCTCGCGGTCGAGCGCGACGTGAGCAAGGTCGACGACCTGTACATCGACGGCGACATCTTCATCACCGACGGCGGCTCGATCGTCCGCTTCATCGACGGCCGAGCCGAAGGTTGGACAGCCGACCCGCCGCCTGATCAGCTCCTGCGCAAGGCACCCGCCTACCGCCTGATCTCCTCGGCGACCGACAAGCGGACCGGTGTCCTGTACGCCTTTGACCCCACGAGCGCGCGGGTCGTGGCGCTCGACAAGGCGAAGGGCAAGTACATCGAGCAGTACCGTCTCGCCGGCGGCGTCCGCGGCTGGGAGGACCTCCGCGGGATGTACGTCGTGCTGGCACCGGATAACGCTCCCCCGACGCTCGTCTGGGCGACGAGGGACGGGGTCTACTCGTCGATCCTCGCCCGCGTTCCGGACGTGGCTGCGCCGTCCACGTCGCCAGCCGGCTCGGGGAGTCCATCGCCTGGGGCGTCCGGCTCCGGGAAGCCGAAGAAATCCGGAGCGTCTGCCGCGCCGTGATCCCGCTTCGTGACGCGAACCCGGTCCGCCGGACCCCGATCGTCACGATCGCCATCATCGTGGCCTGTGTCATCGCCTTCGCCTATCGCCTCGGGGCCGAGTCCAATGCCGGACAGGACGGCGTCGATGAACTCTTCTTCCGCTTCGGCCTCGTCCCGGCCGAGCTGATCGCGGCGTGGCGGGCGGGGCAGTTCTTCGGGGGAGAGACGCTGGCGATCCTCACCAGCATGTTCCTCCACGTGAACCTCATCCACCTCGTCGGCAACCTCATCTACCTGTGGATCTTCGGCAACAACATCGAGGATCGGCTCGGGCGGCTCAGCTTCATCCTGTTCTATCTCGGCGGCGGCGTCGCGGCGGCGCTCGCCCAGGTTGCAATCGATCCGAGCTCCGAGGTGCCGATGGTCGGCGCATCTGGGGCGATCTCGGCCGTCCTCGGCGCGTACATCGTCCTGTTTCCGAGCGCCCGGATCCTGTCGCTGGTCTTCCTCGGCTTCTTCTATCAGCTGATCGAGGTCCCGGCGCTCGTCGTCCTCGGACTGTGGTTCGCCCTCCAGTTGATCGATGGGATCGGCTCGCTTGGGCTCGCAGGCGCCGAGGGCGGGGTCGCCTTCTTCGCCCACATCGGCGGGTTCGTCGCGGGGGTCGCCGTCGGGCTACTAGTGCGCGGGGCGGGCGGCGCTCGCAGGCGGCCGCCGGAGGGGCCGCCGCCGTGGGCCGGCGTGGGATAATCAGGCCATGGCCAGCGAGGAGCCGCTCCCCGGGACGAAGCTCGTCGAGATGGTCGTCGAGAGCGTCCGAGTCCACATGCTGTCGAGCCGCCACGTCGTGATCCTCAAGGAGACGGAGCGGGATCGCTACCTGCCGATCTGGATCGGGCCGTGGGAGGCAAGCGCGATCGCGATGAAGCTCCAGGGCCTGTCCGCCGACCGCCCCCTGACCCACGACCTGTTCGCCGCGGCCCTCGTGGGCCTCGGTGCCCGCGTCGACCGGGTGATCATCTCGTCGCTCGCCGAGGAGACGTTCCACGCCCGCCTGGTCCTCGAGCACGACGGCCGGACCGTCGAAGTGGACGCGCGGCCATCGGACTCGCTCGCGCTGGCCGTCCGAGCGGGCGGACGGATCTTCGTCGTCGAGTCCGTCCTCGAACAGGCGGCGCTCGGGGCGGACGCCGCGGCGGGCGACGACGAGGGCGAGGGAACGGCCGGGATCGCTCTCGAATCGACCGGTGAGCAGATCGTCGATCCGCGCCTCGACGTCTTCCGCGACTTCGTAAACTCGCTCGATATCGATCCTGGCACCGGCGAGCCGCGAACCTCGGGCAGCTAGCCCGCCGGCTGGTCCGTCAGGACCGGCGTGCCCCGCCGGAGAGCTCGTGCGCGGTTCACCCACATCCGGAGCCGCAGCCGCCAGAAATCCCGCACGGCGCGTAGGACCACGCTCGGCTTCGCGCCCGTTGCCGAACCGGCCGTCCGCGGATGGTGCGGGATTCCGACCTCAGCGATCGACCGCCCGGCAGTCTTGAGCTTGATCAGGAGCTCGGCGGAGAAGAAAGCGCCGCTCGACTCGACCGCGACTTCTTCGAGGGCATTGCGGCGGAACAGCTTGCAGGCGCAGTCGACATCCCGCACGCGGAGCTGGAACCAGACGAGATTCGCGAAGCGGTAGGCCCGCGCGTAGAGCGTCCTGATGAGGGGATCCATGCGCTTGATCCGGTAGCCAAGGACGACGTCCGGATGATCGGGTTCGGCAAGCCGCTCGGTCAACCTGCTTAGGTCCGCGACCCTGAACTGGCGGTCGCCGTCGGTGAACGCGACGAGGTCGTGGCGGGCGGCCCTGAACCCTGACAGAAGAGCCGCTCCGTAGCCGAGGTTCGTGGGGTGGTGGATCGCGCGAACGAGGTCCGGATGGCTCGCTGCCAGCTCGTCGGCGATCGAGCCGGTCGAGTCCCGCGAGCCGTCGTCGACGATCACGATCTCGAATGTCTCGGCCAGCCCGGGCAGCGTCTGGAGCGCCTCATCGACGAGGCCGCGGAGGTTGGCCTCTTCGTTGTGGGCAGGGAAGAAGTACGAGAGGCGCGCGACCCGCTCCGTCATGGCCCGACGACCGCGCCGGTCGCGACCGCTTTCGGTGTCACACGGAACACGTTCGTGGCGTCCGGCGAAACCAGCGGCGTCAGGTCGTAGCGCGCGCGGAGCTCCTCGACCTCGTC
>JBBSCI010000195.1:0-5192 GCA_038250445.1 Candidatus Limnocylindrales bacterium
CCGGTCCTGGGATCGATCGCGATCATCGGCGGCACGTCGAGGGGTGAGGGTAGATAGTCGACGACGGCGTCCAACATCTTCTGGACGCCCTTGTTACGAAGAGCGGAGCCCGTCAGGACCGGGATGATCCTCGTGGTCAGCGTCCCGAGGCGGAGACCGCGCTTGATCTCGGCGATCGTCAGCTCCTCGCCCTCGAGGTATTTGTGGGTCAGCTCGTCGTCCATCTCGGCGACGGCCTCGATCATCGTGTGGCGATGGGCCTCCGCCTCGGCCTTGAGGTCCTCGGGGATGTCCCTGACGTCGAACGTCGTGCCCTGGTCGTCGTGGTAGTAGTACGCCTTCATCTCGACGAGGTCGACCACGCCCTCGAAGGTGTCCTCGCGACCGATCGGGATCTGGATCGGTACGGCGTTGGCGCCGAGGCGCTCCTTGATCGAGTCAACGCAGCGCCAGAAGTCGGCGCCGGTCCGGTCGAGCTTGTTGATGAAGCAGAAGCGCGGCACGCCGTAGCGGTCGGCCTGACGCCAGACCGTCTCGGACTGCGGCTCGACGCCGGCCACGCCGTCGAAGACGACGACGGCACCGTCGAGCACGCGGAGGCTCCGCTCGACTTCCACGGTGAAGTCCACGTGCCCGGGCGTATCGATGATGTTGATGCGATGGTCGCCCCAGAACGCGGTCGTTGCCGCCGCGGTGATCGTGATCCCCCGCTCCTGCTCCTGGGGCATCCAGTCCATCGTGGCCGCGCCTTCATGAACCTCACCGATCTTGTAGATCTTCTTCGTGTAGAAGAGGATCCGCTCGGTGACGGTCGTCTTGCCCGCGTCGATATGGGCGATGATTCCGATGTTCCGCGTGCGTGCGAGCGGAACCTGACGTGGCACGGTGTTCTCTAGGCTCCTGGGTCTACCACTTGAAATGGCTGAAGGCCTTGTTGGCCTCGGCCATCTTGTGCGTGTCTTCGCGTCGTTTGACCGCCGCGCCGAGGCCGTTCATGGCGTCGACGAGCTCGGCGGCGAGCTTCTCGCTCATGCTCTTGCCGCTCCGCTTGCGGGCCGCCTGGACGAGCCAGCGGACCCCGAGCGACATACGGCGCTCGCCCCGGATCTCGACCGGGACCTGATATGTCGCGCCGCCGACGCGGCGCGGCTTGACTTCGATGATCGGCGTCGCGTTCCGAAGCGCGGCCTCGAGGACCTCGAGACCGGGTCGGTGCGAGTTCGCCTCGGCCCTGGCGAGGGCCTCGCGGAGAATTCGATCGGACAGGTTGCGCTTGCCGTCCGACATGAGCTTGGCTGTGAACCGGGCGGTCGTCCGGTTGGCCGGGACCGTCTGGTATTTCGTCATCCGGGGGATGCTCTGGCGGCGGGGCATTACTTCCTGCCTCCCGACGGCGACTTCGCGCCGTATTTGCTCCGGCCCTGCTTGCGATCGCGGACGCCGGCGGCATCGAGGGTGCCGCGGATGATGTGGTACTTCACCGACGGGAGGTCCTTGACCCGACCGCCGCGGACCAGCACGACGGAGTGCTCCTGGAGGTTGTGGCCGATACCCGGGATGTAGGCCGTGACCTCCATCTGGTTGCTGAGCTTCACGCGGGCGATCTTGCGGAGGGCCGAGTTCGGCTTCTTCGGCGTCATCGTGCGCACCTGGAGGCAGACGCCGCGCTTCTGCGGGGCGCCCGGGATCGCCACCTGGCGCCGGTGCATGCCATTCCAGCTCTTGCGCATGGCGGGCGCCTTGATCTTCGAGACCTTTGGCGTGCGGCCGTGGCGGACAAGCTGGCTGATCGTCGGCACGAAGACGCTGCTCCTTTCGGTGTTTCTGGCACGGAGGGCCACTTCGGTCGTCGAGCGGTCAGGCTCGTGACGGGACCCTTGGTTGGGGCGGTGGTACTCGATGGGTGTCGGCGCGCACGCCGACCGCTGCCCCTGCCGAGGCCACGAACGCGGAGTGTATCAGCGGCCCGAAATGAGTGTCAAACCTCGGCACCTCGGGCCAATGGCTTCGCGGAGTCCTCGGGCCTATGGCGTCGCGGAGCTCCGCCTTGGACCTCGGAGAGCGATTGCCTGCACGGTGGGGAGAGTGCCAGTTCGGAGTGGCGCCCTCCCCCGGGAGACCGAGGCCGCTACTTGGCTTCGGCGCCCTCCTCTTCGGGCTCGGGGACCAGGGCCTCCGGCTCGTCGTCGGACTCTCCGGCTTCCTCGTCGGCCAGGAACGGATTGAACTCCGACTCCTCGCCGTCGCCGTCGCCGCTGGCGATCGTCGCCGCCAGCGCGAGACCCGCGGCCTCGTCGGTCGGTCGGACGCCGCCCTCCTCGAGGAACGGGTTGTACTCGGCGCCGGTGTCCTCGATCGCCTCGCCGGCCAGGGCCTCGATGGCCGCGCGCCGGTCCCGCTCCTTGCGGGCCGCCACGTTCGCCGGTGCGCCCGTCCCTGCCGGGATGAGCTTGCCGATGATGACGTTTTCCTTGAGGCCGATCAGGTGGTCCTTGGCGCCGTTGATGGCGGCCTCGGTGAGCACCCGGGTCGTCTCCTGGAACGAGGCCGCAGCGAGGAAGGACGAGGTGTTGAGCGACGCCTTCGTCACGCCGAGGAGGACCGTCTGGGCCGTCGCCGGCTCACCGCCCTCGGAGAGAACCCGGTTGTTGGCCTCCTCGAAGTCGAGCCGATCGATCAGCTCCGTCGGCAGCAGGTCGACGTCGCCCGGCTGATCGATCCGGACCTTCCGGAGCATCTGCCGAACGATGATCTCGATGTGCTTGTCGTTGATCGTGACGCCCTGGCTCCGATACACCTTCTGGACTTCCTTGACGAGGTAGCGCTGGACGGCGTCCTTGCCCCTGGTGTCGAGGTATTCCTGCGGGTTGATCGGACCGTCGGTAATGGCGTCGCCGGCGCGGATTTCCTGGCCGTTCTCGACGAGGATCTTCGCGTTGTGGGGGATCGTGTACTCGCGCTCGACCACATCCTGGGCCCGGACCACGAGACCCTCATCACCCTTGACGAGGAACCCCTGAACCGGGGACACGACGTCGGTGATCGCATCCTTGTCCTTGCCTTCGCCCACGCGGGCGACGATCTGGTTGGCCTCGACCGTGTCGCCGGCCGCGGCCAGCATTTCGGCGCCCTTCGGCAGCTGCAGGGAGATGTCGTACACCTCCGTGCTGACGACCTTCACCTTCGTGCCGGTGTCGCTGCGGATGATCTCGACGATGCCGTCGATGTGGCTGATCTCGGCCTTGCCCTTGGGGACGCGGGCCTCGAACAGCTCCTCGACCCTTGGCAGGCCGGCGGTGATGTCGAGTCCCGCGACGCCGCCGGTGTGGAACGTCCGCATCGTCAGCTGGGTGCCGGGCTCGCCGATCGACTGGGCGGCGATGATCCCGACCGCTTCGCCGGCGGCCACCATCTCGCCGGTGGCGAGGTTGCGGCCGTAGCACGCCCGGCAGACGCCGTAGCGCGCTTCGCAGGCGAGCGGTGAGCGGACCAGGACCTCGTCGATCTTGGCCGCGTCGATCGCGGCGGCGATGTCCTTGCTGATCTCCTCGTTGCGATCGACGAGGAGCGGCGCGGTCTCGCCCTTCTTGACCTTGACGGTCGGATCCGGCAGCGGCGCCGCCGCGAGGCGGCCGATGAGCCGGCGCCGGAATTCCTTCTCATCGCTGGAGTCCTCGCGGGTGATCCAGCTGCCCTCCTCGGTGCCGCAGTCGTCGTCACGGGTGATGACGTCCTGGGCGACATCGACGAGGCGCCGAGTCAGGTAGCCCGAGTCGGCCGTCCGGAGGGCGGTGTCGGCGAGGCCCTTGCGGGCTCCGTGGGTGGAGATGAAGTACTCGAGGACCGTCATGCCCTCGCGGAAGTTGCTGCGAACCGGGACGTCGATGATCCGGCCCGACGGGTCCGCCATGAGGCCACGCATCGCGCCGAGCTGGCCGATGTTGCCCTTGTTTCCGCGGGCCCCGGAGGCCGTCATCATCGTGACCGGCCCGTCGACCTTGAGCCCCTTCATCATCTCGTCCGACATTGCGCTTGTGGTCTTCTGCCAGACGTCGACGACTTGCTCGTAGCGCTCGTCATCGGTGATGAGGCCGCGCTGGAACTGGCGATCAATCTGGGCGACCTGGTCGTCGGCACCCTTGAGGCGGGCGACCTTGTCCTTCGGGACCTCGATGTCGAAGACACCGATCGTCATCCCGCCGCGGGTCGCGAAGTCGAAGCCGACGCTCTTGATGCCGTCAGCGAGGTGAGCGGTCTCGTCAGGCCCGAGCATCCGGTAGCACTCGTCGATGAGTTCCTTGAGCTCCGTCCGGACCATGACCTTATCGGAGTAGCGGAGCTGGTCCGGCAGGATCTGGTTGAAGAGGATCCGGCCGACCGTCGTCCGGACGCGTGCCGTCTCGAGGTGGCCGGTGGTCGGGTCGCCGACCCATGTCTGGACTTCCGCTTCGATCGGCTCGTGCAACGTGAGGCCGGTCTTCTCCTTGAGCTGGTAGGAGAGGATCGCCTCATCCTCGGTCGCGAACAGGCGGACGCGCTTCGGCTGCTTGCCGATCGGCTCCATCGTCAGGTAGTAGCAGCCGAGGACCATGTCCTGGGTCGGCGCGATGACCGGGCTTCCGTCGGCGGGCGACAGCAGGTTTGCCGTCGACAGCATCATCGTCCGGGCCTCTTCCTGGGCGGCCGAGCTGAGCGGCACGTGGACCGCCATCTGGTCGCCGTCGAAGTCCGCGTTGAAGGCGGTGCAGACGAGCGGGTGGATCTGGATGGCCGAGCCCTCGACGAGGACCGGCATGAACGCCTGGATGCCGAGGCGGTGGAGCGTGGGGGCGCGGTTCAGCAGGACCGGGTGGTCCTTGATGACCTCTTCGAGGACGTCCCAGACCTCGGGCCGGACGCGCTCGACGATGCGCTTGGCGCTCTTGATGTTGTGGGCGAAGCCCTTCTCGACGAGCTGGCGCATGACGAACGGCTTGAACAGCTCGAGCGCCATCTTCTTGGGCAGCCCGCACTGGTGGAGCTTGAGCTCCGGGCCGACCACGATGACCGAGCGGCCGGAGTAGTCCACGCGCTTGCCGAGCAGGTTCTGGCGGAACCGGCCCTGCTTGCCCTTGAGCATGTCGGAGAGGGACTTGAGGCGGTGGTTACCGGTGCCGGCGATCGCCCGGCCACGGCGGCCGTTGTCGATCAGC
>JBBSCI010000196.1:0-5166 GCA_038250445.1 Candidatus Limnocylindrales bacterium
CGGCAAGCTCCGCGACAAGGTCACGGTGCCGTCGGCGATCAGCGAGGCCGACCGTGAGCGGACCGTCCTCGCCCGCGATCGCGTCATGACGGCGCTCGACGGTCGTGAACCAGCCAAGATCATCCACGCCAGTGGTGGCAGGCTCGTCAACATCGTCGTCCGGTAGCGAGGATCGGCCTTGCCACACATCGAGCGCCTCGGCGCACCAAAGCCCGGCTCGGTAGACGCGGAGTTCGAGACGCTCCTCGCGCCCAGCAGCGTGGCGGTCTCAGCGACCGCTCGCGCCCTCCGGGTGGCTGTCCAGGAGGCGATCCCGGCCGCCATTCAGCAGGTCGATCTTGCCGACGGGCTCGTCGCGTTCGGGACTGGCCCGACGCTGCGCGACCAACTGTTCGCGATCATCCCGCACACCAAGCACGTCAACCTCCAGCTCGCCGACGGGGCCGACCTGCCGAACCCCGATGGCCTGATCGAGGGCACCGGAAAGCGCGTCCGTCATGTCAAGGTCCGCAGCGCCGAGGCCGCCGGCTCGTCCGGCCTGCGGGCGATCATCAACGCCCAGATCGCCCATCGCCGCAGGTATCCGATGGACGCCGTCGCATCGGTCTCGTGGAGTCCCGGCCGGATCGACCTGTTCTGGCGGGACGAGGACGGGGCGCTCGTGCATCGCGCCTTCAGCGATGGCTCGTGGGCCGAGCCGGAACCGCTCGGCGGAACCCTGTCATCGCCGCCCGTCGCGACCGCCTGGGCGGTCGACCAGCTCCAGGTCTTCGCTGTCTTTCCGGACGGCCATCTCTGGAGTCGCTACTGGGACGGCGCAACCTGGCATGAATGGGAATCTCTCGGCGGCGAGCTCGATCCGGCGGCTCGTCCCGGGGCTTCGTCGTGGTCGGCCGACCGGATCGACGTCTTCGCGCGGGGCAAGGATGGCCGCATCTGGCACCGCTGGTGGGACGGCAACCGCTGGGTTGACTGGGAACAGCTCTGATCTCACGCGTCAGCGCGAGATGTGGAGGACCCGCGACGTCGTCGTGAACCCGACCCGGGCGTAGATCCGTTCCTCGGCTTCGTCGGCCATGAGAAAGGGCGTCGTGACCCCGGCCGCTCGTGCCTCATTGAGCAGCCAGGACGTCATGGCCGCGGCGATCCCTCGTCGCCGGTACGGCTCGCGGACGGCGATGCTGGTGACCTCGCAGACGCCATCGATCGGCGAGGTGTACTCGCCTGCGCCGGCCGGCTCGCTATCATCAATCGAGCGGGCAAGGACGGCGCCGGCACCTCCGGCGAGGTTGCGCCTCAGACGGGCGATCGCCGCTTCGTCGACCGGGTCGGGATCGGCGTAGGCCTCGTGCTGGACCTGGCGCACCCCGCGGAGCTCGTCGTCGGTCGTCGGAGCGAGGAGCTCGATGCCGGCCGGAGGACGGGCATCGACGGCCCGGTCGTCGGCGAGCATCAGCGCGAGGCGGCCCTCGACAACGAACCCGCCGGCGAGGAGCGCGTCTTCGACCCGCGGCGCGCAGCTGGTCAGGTACTCGAGCCGGGGTTTCAGCTTGCGCCGTTCGTAGGAATCGATCAGCCCGGCCACATCCCCGGCACTTGGTTGCGCGCCGTCGTCCGGGATCGCGTAGTTGAGGTACGGGTTACGGGTCGAGCGGCTGAAGGACGCGAGGAACGGCCCGATACGCTCCGTTTCGCGGCCCTGGGCAATCGAGGCGCGCAGATAGCGTTCGACGAGTGTGTCCATCGGCTCCCATGAGCGTATCGGCGAATGATGGCACGATGACAAGGTCGACCAACCCTGATGCCCCGGAGGTGCGCCTCGTGCCCGACATCCGCCTCGGCGTGTTGTGCTGGAATCAATACACCGACTGGCCGTCCCTGCTCGAGGCCGGTGTGCGGGCGGACCGCCTCGGCTTCGATACCCTGTGGACCTGGGATCACCTCTATCCGATCATCGGCGACTCGCACGGGCCGATCTTCGACGGCTGGCTGACGATCACGGCCTGGGCCCAGGCGACCGAGCGAATCCGGATCGGGCTGATGGTCGGAGCCAACACGGTCCGCAACCCGGCGCTCGTCGCGAAGATGGCGACGACTCTCGACCACATCAGCAACGGCCGGGCGATCCTCGGGATCGGCGCCGCGTGGTTCGAGGAGGAGCACCGGGACTTCGGGATCGAGTTCGGGTCTGGGCCGCCGGAGCGGCTGCGCTGGCTCGGCGAAGCACTGCCGATCATGCGCGGCATGCTCGACGGGACGGAACCGACGGCGGCGGGCCCGCGCTACGTCTCGCAGCACACCCGCAACCTTCCGCCGCCGGTCCAGGCCCACCTGCCGATCTGCATCGGAGGCGGCGGCGAGAAGGTGACGCTCAAGCTCGTCGCCAGGTACGGCGACATGTGCAACATCGGCGGTGGGCTCGAGGCCGTCCGCCGCAAGGAGGCGATCCTCGTCCAGCACTGCGAGACGGTCGGCCGCGACCCGGCCGAGATCGAGCGCACGACCGGCATCGGAACCGTCTTCATCCGCGACGATCGGGCCGAGGCCGAGCGCCTGTTCCGCGAGGCATTCAAGCGCAACCGGATCGCCCACGCCTGGGAGGACCAGCCCGTCGGGACACCCGAGGATGTTGCCGAGAAGCTCGCGCCGTACCTGGAGCTGGGCTACTACCACCTGAACGCCGGCATGCCGGCGACGTATGACGAGGAGTCGATGACGCGCCTCGCGACCGAGGTCCGGCCGCTGCTCCAACGGGCGGCCGCGACCGTCTAGGCCCTGCTCGGTAGCGGCTCGGCGGCGGCGATCCGGGCCTTGACCCTGGCTCGGTGACGAGCGGCCTTGGCTCGATTACCGCACGACGCCATGTCGCACCAGCGTCGCTGACCGGCCCGCGACTCGTCGAAGAAGACCCACCGACACGTGTCGTTGGCGCAGATGCGCACGCGCTCGGAACGACCGGCCCGGATCTCGTTGACGAGAGGTTCGGCGAGGCGCGCGAGCGCGTCGTCGAGCGGATCGCCGACGTGGCTGTGGCCGACCGATACGCCGTCTCGGGACTGGACCAGCTCGATCCGCTCGCGGGATGCGATCGCCCGGTTGATCTCGGCCAGCGAGGCGTCGCCGGGTGAGCCGCCGTGGCTCACCGCGTGGGCGAGATCCCGAAGGGCCGCCCGGACCGAGCGAACTCGCGCCAGGGCATGGTCGTCGCTCTCGCCCGGCGGGATGAGCGCGGCCGATCCGCGACCGCTGTGACAGACGCCTCGACCGATCAGCCACGCGGCGGCGTCGTCGAACGATTCGAACCGATCGACCAATGAACCCGATTCGAGTTCGATGGTGTTCAGGAAGTCGAAGGTGTCGTCAAGCGACATCTCGTGATGGTGGTCCCGTGCGGGCCGATGCTGGGTGCTGGTTAACGCCATGTAACCACTCTACACAACTTGACAGGTTACGCGCAAGAAGATACAGTGACGCAGTAACCTGATTAACGAGGCAAACGGGTTATCAACGGCCTAGGAGGCACCCGATATTGAAGCTCTCTTCGCTCTCATCGCCGCCGTCATCGCGATCATCGGGTTGGACCTCGCAGTCGCCGGATGGGGCGCCGACTCCCGGCCCGGCATGTTGGACTACCACCAGCGCTGACCCGCCGATCGATCTCTTCAGACAACTCGCTTGCCAGACCCTTCCGGAGGCTCTCTCATGTGGACTTACCAGGCATACGTAGCTCTCAATCTGGCCCAGGACCGGGTACGGGAAGCGGACAACGATCGACTCGCCGCATTGGCTCGTGCCAACCGCCCGGTGCGCCAGCGATCGATCCGCCGGTCGGCCGCCGTCGCCTTCGCATCGATCAGCTCGGCCACGGCGTCTGTGGTTCGGCGCCTCGACGAGTGCGTCGCCGCGGACCTGGCCGAGCGTCTCGGACCGGACCTTGCCACCGGTCGCTGAAGCCTGGCCAGGCGCCCTCGCAGCTAATCGCGAGATAAGCGACTGCTGTTAACGTTCCAGCGAGACGCCCCGCCGATGTAGGAAGTGCCGCCTACGTATGCGGGGCGTCGGCATGTCCGGGCGGGGCAACCGGCGACCGCGACGACCGCTCCCCGCCACGCCGCCCACCGATTCTCCCGCCGCCGGAGGTTGGATGGACAGATCGGCTACGCCGTGGCGGGTGCTGGATGAGGCTACCGTAGCCGATCCGGCGGGCGGAACCGGGCCCTCGACGCCCGAAACGGCTGATGCGCGTGCAGGGCTGCCGCGCCTCTCCTGGACGGTGATCGGAGGTCTCGGCCTGGCTGCAGCGTTGGCGGTCGGCGCCTTCGTCCTTGCCGCATCGGCGCCGCGTGGCGACGTCAGCGTCGAAGGCGGCACAAGCTGGCCGGCTTCCGGGTCTCCACGGGCGAGCGGGTCAACGTCGTCGAGCGCAGCGACGCTCGTGGTCGACGTCCAGGGAGCGGTTCTTCAGCCCGGCCTCCGTGAGCTCCGAGCGGGATCCCGCGTCGGCGACGCGATCGCCGCGGCCGGCGGCTACGGTCCGCGAGTCGACGCCGAGCGCGCCGGGCGTGAGCTGAACCTGGCCGCAATGCTCAAGGACGGCGATCGGCTCGTCATCCCGTCGCGCGACGATGCAGCGCCCTCACCCGGTTCCGCGGGCTCTTCCGGCGCTGGGGGCGGCGGGCCGGGAGACCTCGTAGATCTCAACACCGCGACCGCCGCACAACTCGACGAACTGCCCGGAGTCGGTCCGGTAACGGCGAAAAAGATCATCGACGCCCGGACCGCGAAGCCGTTCGCGTCCGTCGATGAGCTGCGGGATCGCAAACTCGTCGGGCCAAGCACGTTCGAGAAGCTCCGCGACCTCGTTACGGTGCGCTGATGCCCGCGAGCGGCTGGCTGGCGTTGAGCTTGCTGGGCGTGGTGCAACTCGGCGTCTCCTACTGGCTATATGCGCGCGCGATCAAGCACGTGACGGCGCTGGAGGCGGTGCTTATTCCCGTGGTTGAACCGATTCTCAATCCGATCTGGGTGCTTCTCGCGCTGGGTGAAAAACCATCCCGCTTTGCATTTGCCGGAGGAGTCATCGTGCTCACCGCGGTCACCTGGCGCGCGCTCGCCTCGATTCGCGATCGCCGGGCCATGCCGGCGATGGTGCCATCGTGATGCGCA
>JBBSCI010000197.1:0-5129 GCA_038250445.1 Candidatus Limnocylindrales bacterium
CATCGGGATCGGGTCGTGGTTGCCGTCGCCGGCGACGGTGGCTTCGCGATGACCATGGCGGAGCTGGAGACGGCCGTGCGCGAGAGGGCTCGCGTGATCGCAGTCGTCTTCGACAACGAGCGCTACGGCACGATCAGGATGCATCAGGAGCGGCGTGGCACGGGCGCGGCGCTCGCGACCGAGCTCGGGCCTATCGATTTCGTCGCCGTTGCCAGGGCCTGCGGCGCACGGGGCATCAAGGTCGATAGCGACGCCGGCCTGGAGCCCGCCCTTCGGCAGGCGCTCGCATCGGACCGCCCGACCGTCCTGCACCTGGCCCTCGATCGCCGCTGGGTCTCGCCCGACCTGCCGGCTACGTGAGCGGGGCCGGGCCCGAGTCGGAGACCTCCTACCGGGCCCTCCTTGCGGTTCCGTGGCTGTCGCGGATCCTCGTGGCGATGATCCTGGCCCGGATTGCCCAATCGATGGTCGCGATCGCGATTGTCCTCTTCACGCTGGAGGAGTACGGATCGCCCGCATTGACGGGGGTCGTCACCCTCGCCGCAACGCTGCCCGGCCTTCTCGTCAGCCCGATCGCCGGAGCCCTCCTCGACCGCCATGGCCGGATGCGGCTGGTGCGGCTCGACTATGTCGTGGCGATGCTGACGCTCGCCCTGATCGCCGTGCTCTCGTTGCTGCACACGTTACCGGCCTGGCTTCTGATCCTGATCACCGCGCTCTCGTCGCTGACTGCGATCCTCAGCGTGACCGGCCTTCGAAGCCTCTTCCCGATCATCGTCCCGGAGCACCTCTGGGAGCGGGTCAACGCCGTCGATTCGAACGGCTACGTCATCGCCACCATCTTCGGGCCGCCGCTTGCGGCTGCACTCGTCACGATCCTGGGCGGGCCCCTGGCGATCCTCGGGACCGCGGTGGCGTTCGGCCTGGCCGCCGTGGCGATGGTCGGGATCCCGGACCCGCCATCGGTCGTGGATTCCACGGGTCGGCTCCTGACGGATGCTCTCGACGGCCTTCGATACGCTTGGCGGAACCCGACGATCCGCGGGCTCGCCTTCTCGATCTCGTGCCTGAATCTTGCGGGCGGCATCACGACGATCGTGATCCCGCTCATCATCCTCCAGCGTCTCGGCTACTCCGAAGTGCTGGTCGGGGTCACATTTGCCGTGTCGGGCATCGCGGGGATGTTCTCGGCGCTCATCTTCGGCCGGATGGACACGCGGGGAAGGGAATGGGCGCTGCTGACCTACCCGATGCTCGCGATCGCGCCGGCGGTCGCCCTGCTGCTCCCGCCCGCGGTATTCGACGGGCTCGATCCCGCCGTCGGGCTCCTGTTCCTCGGTGCCTGGGCGGTCGCCATCGGCGTCGCGAACGGGCCGCTCGACATCGCGCTGTTCACGATCCGCCAGCGGCGGACCGATCCGGCCTGGACCGGACGAGCGTTTGCTGTGTCAATGGCGATGAACTTCATCGGCTTCCCGATCGGAGCGGCGATCGGCGGGGCCCTGGCCGATCGGTCGATCGCCCTCGCCATCGTGCCGGCGATCCTCGCGTCGGTCGGCGGAGTGGTGTTCGCGGCGACGATGATCCCTCGAACCGATCCGGGATCCGAGTCCCGCGCTCCCGTCGAGCTCGCGTCGGACTGACGCGATGCGCCCCACCTATCACCTCGTCCCTGCCGAGGCATGGGCAGTCGCGGACGTCGATCGTCCGTACGAGGCACCGTCGCTTGTCAGCGAGGGGTTCATCCACTGCACCGACGGCGCGAGCGAGATGGTCGCGACCGCCAACCGCCACTATCGTGCGGATCCGCGGCCGTTCCTTGTCCTGACGATAGACCTCGACGCGGCTGGCAGCCCGTGGCGGCTCGAGGACGAGGGTGGAATCTTTCCGCACGTCTTCGGCCCGATCGAGCGGGTGGCCATCATTAGCGTGACGCCCATCCCGCGTGACGACGACGGGCAGTTCCTCGCGTTCTAGCGCACCGTCTCGGGCGCGCTACTTGCCGTCAGTCGTCCTGCGACAGGATCACCACCGAGTACGGTCCGAGACCCACCTGGAGCGAGTAGCGCTGGCCATCGCGTCGCTCGCGAGCCGCATCTGTGTCGACTGACTCGACCGTCTCGAATTCCGGGTCGTAGCCGGCCCAGTCCGAGTTGAACCGGACACGCCAGCGACCGGCCCGCGGGACGCCGATGCGGTACTCCGGCAGCGGCGTCGCCGAGAAGTTGGCGAGGACGATCACGTCGTCCCGGGGCCCACCGTTTTGCCAGCGGTGGTAGGCGATGACGCGCTCTGATTCGTTGACGTGGTAGACGGCCGTGTTCGGGCCGCGCAGGCCCCGGCTCACGTCGACGACGTTGCGGCGGAGGCTGATCAGGTCGCGGTGGAGCTGGAGGAGTCCGGCATGCTGGTCGCGGAGGCCCCAGTCCACGCCCTCCTCGTCGGTGAACCACGAGCCCTCGACCAGCTCCTGGCCCTGGAACAGCATCGGGATGCCCGGCGCGGTCAGCACGAGGGCGCTGCCAAGGGTCGCTCGCTTCTTCGACGCCCAGCTGTGGGCGTAACCGGGCCAGACCTCCTCGGGGACGCGGGCAGCGCCGTTTGCGTTCTCGTCGTGGGATTCGGTGTAGATGACGCGCTTGAACGCATCGGCCGGGTTGACGACGAGCGTCTGCGCCACGGCGGCCACGTTGCGATCCGCGTCGGAGCTGGGAATGAGCGCGGCTCGCACCGCGGTGACGAAGCCTGCGTCCCATTGGGCCCCGAAGCCGGCGCCGCCCTCCGGACCAGGTAGCGTCACGGCCGGGTCGGCCTGCATGTCCTCGGCGATCATCAGCCGTCCCGGGTAGCGCTCAGCCATCTCGCCGTTGACGTCGGCCATGAAGCGCCAGCCGTCATCGATCCGGTCAGCAGCCCGGGAGCCACTGCCGCCGATGCTCGAGATGTAGGACGTCGCGTCCCAGCGCAGCCCGTCGACGCGGAACTCGTCGAGCCACTGGAGCGCGTTGTCGCGAAGGAACGACCGGACCTCTGGCCGGCCGAAATCGGGCCGGGTCTCGCCCCACGGCGTCGATGACCGCGCATCCTGGTAGAAGTAGATCCCACCCTTGCCGTCTGTGGACCAGCCATCGAACTGCCAGAGATCGAGATCCGACGGCCCGAGGTGGTTGTAGACGACGTCGAGAAGGACGGCGATGCCGGTCTCGTGGGACGCCTTGACGAGCGCCTTGAGGTCGTCCGGGGCACCGTAGCTCGACTCGACCGCGAACGTGTGAGCCGGGTTGTACCCCCATGATCGATCGCCGGCGAACTCGAACGGGGGCATCAGCTGGATCGCACCGACGCCGAGGTCCCTGAGGTACGCGAGGCGACGCCTCACGCCTTCGAGCGTGCCCGGCCGGCCGTGCATGCCGGCCGTGAACGTGCCGACATGGAGTTCATAGATCACGAGGTCGTTCCAGTCGGGCGTTCGGAAAGCCTGATCGCCCCAGGCGAAACTGTCGGGCGGGTAGACGATCGCGTTGCCGACCGAGTTCGTCAGCCGCCGTGCCCGGGGGTCGATCCGCAACACGTCGCCGCCGGACGTCCGGACAGAGAACTTGTACTCGTCTCCATTGGATGCGTCGGCGACGTCAACCGACCACGTTCCGCCCTGTTCGGACGCCAGCGGGTGACGCGTTGAGTCCCAGTCGTTGAACGAGCCGACGACCGACACGCCTGTCGCATGCGGCGCCCAGACCCGGAACGTGACGCCGCCGTCGAATGGAATCGCCCCCATGCCGCCGCGAGTCGAGGCGCGCGGAACCTCCGCTGTCGTCATCAGGCTCGATTGTGCGGCGTCCGGCCGTCGACCGTGGCGTCCTTCGGCTAGCCTGAACACATGGCGACGAAGAAGGCCGAGGACGATCGCTCGCTCAAGCGGCTCGGCGGCGGGCGCTGGCAGACGCGAGACGAGCGGTTCACGATTGAGCCGCAGTCTGGAACCTGGGTCCTCGTCGACGCGGACCAGACAGACGACCTCGGCCTGCCGCTCGTTCGCGGACCCTACCGCTCCCTGACCGATGCAAAGGCCGCTGTTGAGGCTGCGCGCGGCGCCGACGCGCCCGAATCGCCGCTCGCGGATCGCCTGAAGGAGGGGCGAGCCCGCCCGGCCGGGGCGCGAGCCGAGAAGGCGCCCGCTGTCGCTCCCAAAGGCAAGGCCGCGCGCAAGGCACCTGAGGCGCCAGAGCCGCCTGCGGAGCCACGCTGGATCGGAGACCTGGTGCCGCGCGATCGAGGCCGTGCCCGGCGGCTCATCGACCAGCTCGAGAAAGCCGGTGTTCGCGACCCGGAGAACCTCGTCCGCCAGGATCTGACCGGCGGCGTACCGACTGTCTCGCGGCTCGCGCTTGCCGACCATCTGGCCGGTCTGCTGCCGGCAGCCGGGGAAGCGGCACGTGCGGTCGAGCGTGCCATCGGACCGCTCATCGGGGCGCTCGAGGACGGTCGGGACGACGAACTTGGGGTTCGCTGGCGGCTTGTCGACGGCCATGACCGCCCGATCGGCCTGACCGCGGCCGACCTCAAGGCGGCGATCAAGCGACGTGACGACAAATCCTGAAAGGGGAGGGACCGATGACGGACTCGGGCATTCCGGATGGGGTCAAGATCGAAACGGTGTATGTCATTGAAGTGCGGTATTCGGCCGATGCTACCGAGAAGCGCCCAGCAGTCCGTCCTGAACACCTGGCGCGCATCGCCCGATTGCTGGAGGAGGGCCGCCTGATCGAAGCCGGCGGATTCCTCGACTTCAGCGCGGCGCTGCTCATGGTTCGGGCGCCGAGCGAGGAGGAGGCCGTCGCGCTCGTCCGCGACGACGTCTACATCCGGTCGGGCGTCTGGGTCGATGACATCCGGGTTCGTCCCTACGGGCGTGTCGTCCTTACCGCAGCGCCGCCTCCCGGCTGAGCCCCCGTTCGCGTTACGGCGCGGCGCCGACGAGGAAGAACGTATTCATCGAGCCGACGCCCTTCACGTCAGTCAGGCCCCGAGCGTCAAAGCGGAAGTCGTTCCGCAACCGTGCCTCCACGACCGGCGATACCTGGATTCGGCCGGGAATCCCCGTCGACTCCATCTTGGAGCAGCTCGTA
>JBBSCI010000198.1:0-5042 GCA_038250445.1 Candidatus Limnocylindrales bacterium
AGCACCTTCGTCACCTTGACCCGGGGCACGATCCGCGCCCCGGCGGCCTGGGCGTCGGCAAGGTGACCGCGGATCCCTGAGCGCTTCGTTCCGGGCCGGCAGCCGAACGGGCAGGCTCCGCACTCTCCGCAAGTCGTCCCGTTGCGGCGGGTGACTGCCGCCGACGTCCAGCCGAGCGCAGCGGCACCGTGGAGGATCGCCGCGTCCTTCGGTGGAATGACGGTGGCGTCGGCCACCCCAAGCTCGGCCTCGATCGTACGGACGTCGTCGTCCCACGCGGCACCGGTCAGACCCTCGATCGCGTGCTCGCGTCCCCACTCGTCGCGGACCCACGCGGGAGCCGGCAGGCAGGTCATCCAGTTGACGAGCGTGCCGCCGCCGACGGCTGTTCCGGCCAGCATCGTCACGGACCCGTCCCACGTCGTCAGGAGGCCGTGGTTCAGGTACAGCCGCCCGAAGGCGTCGAGCTCGTCGGTCGGCAGGGACGCTTCGTCTACGAATTCCCCCGCCTCGAGCACGACGACCGAACGACCGGCCCGTGCAAGCTCCGCGGCGACCACGCCGCCGCCCGCACCGGACCCCACGATGACGGCGTCCGCGTCGAGCTGCATCGCATCGTCCGGCGAGCCTTCCTCGAATGGCGGCCGGACGGGCCGGACCAGGGTCGGCTCGGCGGTGACGGCGGGTTCATCGGGGCGATAGCCAATGGCGGCGAGGCGCGGATTCGGGGAGTCCGCACCCGGGTCGGCGTACGCGAGGAACGTCAGCAGCTTCCGAAGCCCCTGGAACGCCGAACGTCGGAGCGGGAACCGGGAGGTCGACCAAGACAAGAGGTAGCGCTCGCGGGTCGCCGGCGACATCGTCCGGAACGGCCGCGCCTTCCTGAACAGCACGAGATTCGCGATCGGCGACTGGATCAGTCGGAGGACCAGCCGGAACTGGCCGACCTGCGAGGGGTCGGCCGCGAGTTCGAGCGCCTCGGTTGTCAGCCGGGTGCGGCGGAGCGCGTCGCCGCGAACGAACGTTTCGGCGAGCTCAGCGAGCGTGGCGAGCTCATGGTCGGTCCACGGTCGTGACGGCATCGTCAGCGCCGAACCGCTGTTGCCTCGATCTCGATGAGGAAGTCCGGATCGGCCAAACCGCGAACCATGATCCAGGTGGTGGCCGGACCGTGACCCGGCGCGAATGTCGTCCGGAGCGCTTCGCTCACGGCCGACAGGTCGTCGCTCGGATCGGCCACGATGCAGAGGCGCAGAATCGTCACGTCCTCGAACGAAAAGCCCGCGGCCGCGAGGACGCGGTTGAGACTCCCGAACGCACCGAGGGTCTGCGCCGCGAGGTCGCCACGGCTGATGTTCCGGTCCCTATCCCAGTCGGTCTGCCCGGACGCGAAGATGGTTTCGCCGGGGGCCGCCACGACCGCCTGCGAGAACCCGTACTGGGTGCTGTCCCAGACGTCGGGCGGGTTCACGAAACGTCGCCTCGGTCCCAGGCTCATCCGGGGCCGCCTGCAGAGGGCCGCTGCCATCCCTCGGCCGGCCACGGCTCGCAGCGCAGCGGGCGATCCTCGCGATAGCCGAGCGCGTAGTCGGCCTGAATGAGCGTGTGGAGCTGGCTCGTCCCCTCGTAGATGACGGCGGCCTTCGAGTTGCGCAGGTAGCGCTCGACCGGAAACTCGTTCGAGTAGCCGTTCGCGCCATGGACCTGGATCGCGTCGAGAGCCGCCTGGACGGCGTGCTCGGTCGCGTGCCACTTCGCGAGCGAGGTCTCGCGGGTGTTGCGCAGCCCCTGATTCTTCAGCCATGCCGCACGCCAGACGAGGAGGCGGGCCATCTCGGTGCCGGCCGCCATCTTCGCGATCATCTGCTTCACGAGCTGATGCCGGCCGATCTCCTCGCCGAAGGTCTGCCGCTCGTGGGCGTACTTGACCGACGCCTCCAGGCACGCCTGGGCGAGCCCGACGGCCCCGGCGGCGACTGTGAATCGGCCCTGGTCGATCGCGCTCATCGCGACGAGGAAGCCCTCGCCCTCCTCGCCGATCCGGTTCTCGGCCGGAACCGTGACGTTGTCGAGGTTGATGAGCCCGGTGTTGCCGGCCCGGATCCCGAGCTTGCCGTGCAGCGAGCCCGTCGAGAGGCCGGCCATTCCGCGCTCGAGCATGAAGGCAGTGACGCCCTTGTCCTTCTTCGAGCGGTCCACCGAAGCGAAGACGAGGAAGTGGTCGGCGAGGTCGGCCAGGCTGATCCAGATCTTCTGGCCATTGAGGCGGTAGACATCCCCCTCGCGCCGAGCAGTCGTCACCAGGTTGGCGGCGTCGGTCCCGACGCCGGGCTCGGTCAGCCCGAACGTCGCGAGCTTCTCGCCCTTCGCCTGCGGGACGAGCCAGCGCTGGCGCTGCTCCTCGGTCCCCCACTGGAGGAGCGCAAGGCTGTTCAGGCCGACGTGGACGCTCTGGACGACCCGGAAGGCCGTGTCGGCGCGTTCGAGCTCCTCGCACAGGATCGCGAAGCTGACGTAGTCCATCCCAGAGCCGCCGTAGGACTCCGGAATCGGGGCGCCGAGGAAGCCCAACTCCCCCATCCGGGCGAAGACTTCGCGGTGGACCTCCCCCTTCTCGTCCCAGTTACGGATGTGGGGCAGGATCTCCGCTTCGGCGAAGGCGCGGGCGCTCCGCTGAACGAGCCTGTTCTCGTCGGTGAGGGCGAAGTCGACCATGGCCCGAATGCTAGCCGGTGCGCGCGCCGGTCGGCGGCGGCCTGTCGCGCGCGTTGCCTGCCGCGAGGGTCACGCTTGTCCAACCCGAAAGGCAAACGCCGGCGATCCGATCGCCAATCCGCCCCTGTCGCCGGATTCTGTCCACTCCACGAGGAGAGTCGTCAGCGTCACCGTCGCGTGTCACGGCCCCGGGCCGAGTGTCTGGGCCTCCCCATATACTCGGGCTCATGGACGAACCCGTCACCGCCGTCGCCGACCTCGCTGCCGCCGCCACGAACCTCTCGCCGGTCCTGGGCCGCTACTTCGAACGTAGCTGGAGCCATGGCGTCGGCCACCGCTTGTTTGACACCGCCGGCCGTTCCTATCTCGACTTTGCGAACGGAATCGCCGTTACGGCACTCGGTCACGCCCACCCGCGGGTCACGGCCGCCATCCACGCCCAGGCCGATCGCCTCATCGGCCCGACCGGGGCAATCGGCTATTCGGAGCCGGTGGTGACGCTCGCCCGGATGCTCGCGGAGACGTTGCCGGATCCGATCGACACGATCATGTTCCTGAACTCCGGGTCGGAGGCGATCGACGGGGCGCTCAAGCTTGCTCGCCGGGTGACTGGCCGGCCCGGGATCGTGGCGTTTCGCGGCGGCTTCCACGGCCGGACGTTCGGCGCGACGAGCGTGACGACGTCGAACATCAACTACCGCACCGGCTACGAGCCGCTGCTGCCGTCTGTCTATTTCGCCCCGTTTCCTGCGGCGTATCGTGATTTCGACGGCGACGAGGAGCGCGCGACGACGGCGAGCCTCGACATCCTCCGCTCACTCTTTACGAGCATCATCGCCCCGAGCAGCACCGCGGCGATCATCATCGAACCGGTCCAGGGCGAAGGTGGCTACACGCCGGCGCCGGCCGGGTTCCTCCAAGGCCTTCGTGAGATCTGCAACGAACACGGCATCCTCCTGATCGCCGACGAGGTCCAGACCGGCTATGCCCGAACCGGCATGATGTGGGCGTTCGAGCACGCCGAGATCATTCCGGACGTCGTCGTCGTCGCCAAGGCGATCGCCAACGGCCTGCCGCTTTCCGCGATCGCGACGCGCCGCGAGCTCCAGGAGCGCTGGGGCAAGAGCGCCCACGGGTCGACCTACGGTGGGAATCCGGTCGCGTGCGCGGCCGGAATCGCGGTGCTCGAGACCATTCGTGACGAGGAGCTCGTCTTCAATGCCGCGCGGCGCGGCAACGACCTGACCCAGGGCCTGCTGCGGTTGATGGCCGAGGACGAACGAATCGGCGACGTCCGAGGACCCGGCCTCATGATCGGCGTCGAGCTGGTCCGCGACCGGGGGACGAAAGAGCCGGACGGCGACCTCGCCACCGACCTCGTCGCACGCTGTGCCGAACTCGGCCTGCTGGTCCTCTCGTGCGGCCTGGCGCACCAGGTCGTCCGCTGGATCCCACCGATCAATGCGACGCCGGCCGAGATCTCAGAAGGCGTCGAGATCTTCGGCGAGGCCCTCCGGACGGTCTGATCGGCCAGTCGTGGGCCGCCGTGAGAACGCCACGAAGCGCCCGCCAGGAGGGGTCGGGCGCTTCGCGTTCGAATCGGTTGTCGGTTGCGCCCATACCGCGGGGGCGAGATCAGCGGTTCTGGGAGAGGAACTTCATTACGTCGTCGAGCCGGAAGCGACGGTCGCCCCGCTTGCAGACGCGATAGAAGGGCAGCTCGCCGCGGTCGCCGAGGCGCTTCACGGTGTTGACGTGGAGATGAAGCATGTCGGCCACTTCCGTGGCGGTGAGCATCGGTCCGAGTTCGTTGACGGCCATGGACCCCATGTGGCGCTTGCCTCGCTTAGTGCACTTAGCGACGGTTCCGCACCTCTGGGGTGGCCAGGGGTAGGGTGCGGCTCGCTGATGGGCGGAGCGTAGGGGTCAGGTACCGGGGTCGCCTAGCCGTACTTTGGGCTAATAACGAGTACCAGACCTCTCCTACCCGAACACGCCACGGACCGCGAGCGCAGTGCGATGGCGGTGCCCATGCGCAGCTGCCATCTTGCGGATATTCTTCGCTCCTGCAACCGGCCGTCACAGGAGGGACGTAACGAATGGTTGACACCGCTCGCGCTCTGCGCGAGGTATCGGACGCACTCCTGCGCGATCTCGAGGCCCTGTCCGTGCTCGAGGACGAGAAGCGCCAGATCCAGCCGGGTGATCCTCGCCTGGTTGATCTGGCGGCGCAGATCGAGAGCATCGCTGGTCGCGTGCTCCTCACGAGTGGCCGCGAACGCGCCCTCACGGAGAAGATCCAGCAGGCGGCCGAGACCGGCGAGGCG
>JBBSCI010000199.1:0-4987 GCA_038250445.1 Candidatus Limnocylindrales bacterium
CCGCCGACACCGGCGACCACGCCGGAACCGACCCCCGCGGCGACGCCCGATCCGTCGGCGTCGCCGCCGGCGGCGGCAGTGTCGCCCTCTCCGTAGGAGCCTGCCGGTGAGGGTCGATCTCAACGCCGACGTCGGCGAGAGCGTCGGGCCCTGGCGGATGGGCGATGACGAGCGGCTGATCCCGCTCGTCACGAGCGTCAACGTCGCCTGCGGCGCTCATGCCGGCGATCCGCTGACGATCGATCGGACGGTCAGCACGGCGCTGGCGCACGGCGTCGCCGTCGGTGCCCATCCGGGATATCCCGACCTTATCGGATTCGGACGACGCGAGCTGGACATGGCGCCGGACGAGCTCGAGGCATCGCTCGTCTACCAGATCGGCGCCGTCGCGGGGTTCGCCCGAGCCGCCGGGACACCGCTCAGGCACGTCAAGCCACACGGCGCGCTGTACAACCTCGCGGCCCGCGAGCCCTCGGTCGCCGCGACGATCGTCCGCGCCGTGCGCCGAGTATCGAGCGACCTCGTCCTGGTTGGTCTCGCGGGATCCGCGATGCTGGCGGCCGCCGCCGATGCCGGCGTCGCCTCTGCCGCCGAGGCCTTCGCCGACCGGGCGTACGAGGCCGACGGAACGCTTCGCTCGCGAAGGCTGCCCGGCGCCGTCTTCGTGTCGCCGGAGCATGCCGCGGCGCAGGCGCTCTCGATCGTCCGCGATGGGCAGGTCGAGAGTCATGATGGCCGGATCGTCGCCGTTCGAGCCGACACGATCTGCATCCACGGCGATACGCCGGCCGCCGCGGCGTTCGCCACGGCGATTCGTGCTGCGCTCGAGGGTGCGGGCGTGACGATCGTGGCGCTCGGATCGTGAGCGGGGACCCGCCGGGCGTCCTCGGCGGGGCGGTGCCTCGCATCGAGCCCCTCGGTGACAGCGCGTTGCTCGTCACGCTCGGTGACGTGATCGATCTCGAGCTCAACAGGCAGGCCCAAGGGCTCGCCGCGGCGGTGGAGCGGTTGCGGCGAAGCGGCGCCGATCGGCGATTCGGGCGGCCGGTCCCGGCGTACGCGAGCGTCCTCGTCCCGTTCGACCCGTTGGCGCTTGATGCCGACGAAGCTCGAGCCATCGTCGCGGGGCTTTTCGACGGACCACAGCCGCCCGGGACGGACGAGCCCGGCGAGGTGATCGAGATCCCGGTCCGCTACGGCGGCGATGACGGTCCCGATCTGGCCGCCATTGCCGCCGCCCACGAACTGACCCCCGCTGACGTCGTCCGTCTCCACAGCGAGGCCGACTATCGCGTGTACTTTCTGGGGTTCGCGCCGGGGTTCGCCTACCTTGGGCCGCTGCCGGCGGCGATCGTAACGCCGCGCCTGGCTACGCCGCGGGAACGCGTCCCCGCCGGCAGCGTCGCCATCGCCGACGCCCAGACCGGCGTCTACCCGTTCGCCCTGCCCGGCGGCTGGCGGATCATCGGCCGAACCGACACGCCGATGTGGGACCTTCGGCGTGACCGGCCGTCGTTCCTCCAACCGGGCGCCCGCGTCCGGTTCAGAGCGATCGGCTGATGCTCGAGGTCCTCGAGCCCGGGCTTCTCACCACGGTCCAGGACTCCGGGCGGCCGGACTGGACCCACCTTGGTGTGCCGATCGGCGGTGCGTGCGACGGCTGGTCGCTGGCAGTCGCGAACCTGCTTACCGGTAATGGGCCGGGCCTCGCCGCCGTCGAGATGACGCTCATCGGAGCAACGTTTGCCGTCCACTCCCCCATCACGATCGGGCTTGCGGGTGCCGACCTCGGAGGAGTGGTCCGCGAGTCCGGCCGTCGGTTGATGCCCGGGCGCACGCACCGACTCGACGGTTACACGACGATCGCATTCGGCGGCGACGCCTCGTCGTCGACTGCCCGCGAATACCTAGCCGTGCCGGGCGGAATCGACGTCCCGCTCGTGCTCGGGTCGGCGTCGACAGCCCTCGGGGCGGGTTTCGGCGGGATCGATGGCCGCCGGCTCCAACCCGGGGACGTCCTGCGGCCGGCGTCAACAAACGGCGGCTCCGAGACGGGCGGCGCGACCCGTCCCGACGTTGTCTGGCCGGCGCTGGCGGACGATCCGCTCGGCGACCTGACAGCCGACGCCCCGATCAGGATCCTGCCCGGCCCCGCCGAAGGACTGGAGGCTCTGGCCGCCGTAGAGTGGCGGGTCGCTGCTGGCAGCGACCGGGTCGGCCTGCGGCTCGAGGGTCCGTCGATTGCCACCGGCGAGACTGGCCCGGCCCGGGAGTTCGTGTCCCACGGCGTCGTTCTCGGCGCGATTCAGGTCCCGGCCGGCGGTGCCCCAATCATCCTCCTGGCCGACCATCAGACGACAGGCGGCTATCCCATCGCCGCGGTCGTGATCAGTGCGGACCATTCCCGACTGGGCCAGCTCCGTCCCGGAGCGAGCGTGCGGTTCGCGCCGGTCACGCTCGAGGACGCCCGGGTTGCTCTCGCCCTCCAGCAGGAGGCACTGGCTCGCGGCACGGCGTCGCTTCGAGACGACGCGGGCTGGGACGAGCTGTGGCAGTCAGCCGGTGGGTAGCATCGCCCGATGATCCTCTGCCTGTCCGGCGTATCGGTGCGGCGAGCCGGCCGGACGCTCCTCGGGCCGGTCGACTGGTCGATCAAAGCCGGCGACCGCTGGGTGGTTCTCGGGCCGAACGGCTCCGGCAAGACGACCCTCGTCCACGTCGCCAGCACCTACCTCTGGCCGACGAGCGGGACCGTCGAGGTGCTCGGCGAGACGATCGGGCGGGTCGACGCGCGCGAGCTGCGGCGGCGCGTAGGCTACGCAGGCGCCGGCCTCGAGGCCGCGATCGACCCGGGCCTGTCGGCCCTCGACGCCGTCATGACCGCGAGGCACGCGGCACTCGGTCCGTGGTGGCACGAGTACAGCGCCACGGACCGCGAGCGCGCAGCCGGCCTGCTGGCCGATATCGGCGTCGGCGGCCTCGCCGATCGGGCGTTCGGCCTGCTATCGACCGGCGAGCGGCGGCGGGTCCAGATCGCTCGCGCCCTGATGCCCGCACCCGAGCTGCTGATTCTCGACGAGCCCGGTGCGAGCCATGATCTCGGTGCCCGCGAGGCGCTCGTCAGGGATCTCGCCGCGCTCGCTGCTGCGCCGAAGCCGCGTGCCGTCGTCCTCGTGACCCACCACGTCGAGGAGATCCCCGCCGGGTTCAGCCATGCGCTCGTCCTCTCGGGCGGCCGGGTCGTCGCGGCGGGCCCGATTGACGAGACGCTGACCGGACCGGTCATCAGCAAGGCGTTCGGGCTGCCGATTGCCGTCGAACGCTCGAATGGCCGATTCCGCGCCTGGTTCGAGAGGGAACCGTCAAGCTGAGGCCCGTCATGCAATCGTCGCCGAGCCGTAGGACCATGGCGCAATGACGACGATGGCGATGACGATGCCGACGGGTCGGCCGAAACTCGATTCCGCAATCGCGGGCGCCGTGGCGACCGTCGCCGCCCTCGGCCTGTCCGAGCTGGCTGCCGCGCTCCTCTCGGCGCAGTCGCTCGTCGCGGGCATCGGTGGTGTGGTCATCGACCTCCAGCCGCCGGGTGCGAAGGACTTCGTCGTATCGCTCTTCGGCCAGAACGACAAGCTCGCCCTCGAAGTCCTGATCCTGATCGTCGCGATCGTCGTCGGGGCCGGCCTCGGGATCGTCGCGCGGCGCGTCTACCTCGTCGGAGCGGCCGGCTTCGCGATCTTCGCCGCCGTAGGCTTCATCGCCGCGCTTTCGGACCCCTCGGCCGCTGCTGCGCCGACGGCCATCGTCGCCGGAGTCGCGGCCCTCGTCGGAATCCAGGTGCTGTCGTGGCTCCTTGCGTCGTCCCAGCCCACGAGCAGCCCGGCGGTGGCTGGCGACGGCTCCCCCGTCGTGCTCCGTCCGGGGCGGGTCCGGGCCACGATGCCCGACTGGTCGCGTCGGAGCTTCCTGATCAAGAGCGGCTCCGTTGCTGCGGCGTCGGTCGTCGCGGGCGTGGCTGGCCGGATGCTGCTAGAGGATGCGCGCTCGGCGCCGTCGACCGGTGGTGCAGCGATCCCGCCGACGAGCTCGGTGGCGACGCTGCCGGCCGGGTCGTCGCTCGACGTCACCGGCGTTACCCCGATCGTCGTCCCGAACGACGGGTTCTACCGGATTGACACCGCGCTGCTGACGCCGAGCGTCGACGTCGCCTCCTGGAGCCTGCGCGTCCACGGCCTCGTCGACCGGGAGACGACGCTTACCTATGCCCAGCTCATCGAGCTGCCGCTGATCGAGCAGTACGTGACGATCGCCTGCGTCTCCAACGAGGTCGGGGGCAAGCTCGTCGGCAACGCGAAATGGACGGGCGTCCGCCTCCGCGACGTGCTCGACATGGCCGGCGTCCAGGCGAGCGCTACGCAGCTCGTCGGTCGGTCGGTCGACGGCTGGACCGCGGGCATGCCGACGAGCTGGGTCATGAACGCGGACCGCGAACCGATGATCGCCGTCAAGATGAACGACGAGGTCCTGCCGCGGAACCACGGCTTCCCGGCTCGCCTGATCGTGCCCGGCCTGTACGGCTACGTGTCGGCGACGAAGTGGCTGTCGGACCTCGAGCTGACGACGCTCGAGGCCTTCGATGGCTACTGGGTGCCGCTCGGCTGGTCCAAGGAGGCGCCGATCCTGACGCAGTCGCGGATCGACACGCCGCATGGCTCGGTGTCGGCCGGGCGCGTGCCGATCGCCGGGATCGCCTGGGCCCCCGACCGCGGCATCTCGAAGGTCGAGGTCGGGATCGACGGCACATGGCACGATGCCCAGCTCTCGGCCCCGATCTCGGACACGACCTGGGTCCAGTGGGTCGTCGCCTGGGACGCCACGCCCGGCCAGCACGAGATCCGGGTGCGCGCGACCGACGGCACCGGCGCGCTCCAGGAAGAGCTGCCGTCGAGGCCCGCGCCCGATGGCGCCCGCGGCTGGCACACGACCG
>JBBSCI010000200.1:0-4883 GCA_038250445.1 Candidatus Limnocylindrales bacterium
AGCCCGAACGAGCGACCGAGCTCGGCATGGGCATGTTCATGGCCGTCGGCCGCGGCAGCGACAACCCGCCGCGCATGATCGTCATGCGTTCGGGCAAGGAAGGGGAGCACGACTCGCTCGGTCGCCACGTCGCGCTGGTCGGCAAGGGCGTCTGCTTCGATTCGGGCGGGATCAGCATCAAGCCATCCGACCGGATGGAAGAGATGAAGATGGACAAGATCGGTGCGTGCACCGTGATCGCGGCCATCGGCACCGTCGCCCGCCTGGCGCCTGGTACGCCGCTACTCGCCATTGCTCCGGCCGTTGAGAACATGCCCGGCGGCCACGCGACGCGGCCCGGCGACGTCGTCCGCGCCCTCAACGGCAAGTGGGTCGACATCACGAATACAGATGCCGAAGGTCGCCTGATCCTCGGCGACGCGATGACCTATGCCGAGCAGCTCGGCGCGACGCACATCGTCGACGTTGCGACGCTGACGGGCGCCGTGGCGAGGGCCTTTGGGCACCTCGTCACCGGCGCCTTCGGAACGCCGCAGAACTGGTATGAGCAGGTCATGGCCGCGGCCGATCGGGCCGGCGAGCGCTACTGGCAGATCCCGCTGATCGACGACTACGTCCCCGACATGGACAGCTGGTACGGCGACCCCAGAACGCGGGCTCGCCCGACGGTGGGCTCGTGAAGAGCGGCCTGTTCCTGCGCGAGTTCCGGACCGTGCCGTGGGCCCACCTCGATGTCGGCGGCACGGGCTACTTCCGGAAGGCGATGCCCTACGCCTCGCGGGGCGCGACGGGCGTCACCCACGCCACGCTCGTCGAGCTCGCGCTCGCCGGGGCGCGCAAGTCCTGACCCGCCGATGACGCCGCTGGTCGTCGGATTCGGGGCCCTCGGGCTCGTCCTGGGCCTCGTTGCCGACCGGATCGCAACGCGCTGGCCGGAGCACGACGACGATCTGCCGGCCGGCCGCCCGATCGACTGGCGGACGGCGGTCTGCGCGGCGTTCGGGGCATTCGCATTCATCGTCCTCGCGACAAAGTTCGCGGACGACCAGCTCGCGCTCGTGCTGTTCGGGTTGTGGTTCGCCACGCTGATCCTCGGGATGGCGACCGATCTCGACCAGCGGCTCCTGCCCAACGTCCTGACCCTGCCCGTGATCCCGGTGGCCCTGATCTATGACCTGACCGGTCGCAATCCGCTCGTCGGGGGCGACCTGCTGCCCGCCCTCATCGTGGCCACGCTCGTTCCCCTCGTCCTCTACCTGCTGTCGATCCCGTTCGGGGCAGGCGCCTTCGGGCTCGGCGACGCCAAGCTCCTCGTCGGCGTCGGGCTGATGAGTGGCGGGATCCGGGCGTTCACGGGCCTCGTTTCGTGCCTCGTCGCGGCGGGCGCCGTCCTCGCCGTCCTCCTCGTCCTGCGGCGGGTCACGATGAAGCAGTACGTGCCATACGGCCCGTTCCTCATCTTCGGGGCGATCTGGGGGATCGTCGTCGGCCGCTGAATGGCGCCTCTGCAGCGTCGCGGGGCCTGGGCGACGTAGGCCGCTCCGGTGCCTTCGGGTGGTGGCCCTGGGACCATCGTACGGCTACACCATGCAGGAGCAGGCACCGTAGGGTAGACATCTCGGGTTATGATCCGGTTCAAGCCGGCGTCGTCCTGAGAGGGTGCCCATTTCGGGGCGGCGAGCTCACCGGCGGGCCTAAACGCCAGCCGCGCCGCACGGAAGCGCGACAATGGAGTTATAGCTCGCACGATGACGACGCCCCTTTGATGCGCCGCTCCACGCCATCCGCCGGATGGTCCTGGTCGAGGACCCGTCCAAACGCTCGGCGATTCCGGCGCTTCTCCTTCATCCTCCTCGTCCCGCTGCTGTTCGGCGGACTGGGCACGCCCGTCGCGCCCGTTACGCCCGCCCACGCGGACGAGCTCGCCGATGCCAAGGCCAAGCAGCTGGCGCTGGCCAAGCAGATCGCGGATCAGAAGGCGGCTGTCGCCCAGATCAACGCGATGCAGGTGGACCTGAACAAGCAGATCGCCTCGACGAAGCGCGAGCTCTCGAACATCAACGCCGACCTGGCGTCGCTGCGAAAATCGATCAACAAGCTCGTGGTCGAGGTCGCCGCGGTCAAGAAGGAATACTTCTCGCTCGTCGGCAGGCTCCAGCTCCTCGACAACCAGCTGGGTAACCTCGCGACGGAAGAGGCCCACAAGCGGTCGGCGCTCGGCGAACGGAAGGCCCTCCTCGCGGAGCGGATCCGATCGTCCTACGACACCAACCGCACGACGATCCTCGACACGTTCCTGTCCGGCGGCTCGTTCACCGACGTCATCAGCGAAGTCGGCTACATCAACGATTTCGCCGTGCAGGACAAGCTGCTCGCGGAACAGATCGTCCGCGACCAGGAGGCGCTCGCCTCGATCCACCAGACCGTCGAGGACACGCGCACCCAGACGGACGGCCTGAGGGTCGAGACCGCCAAGCAGAAGGCCGACCTCGATCAGCAGCTCAAGACCCTCAAAGAGGCACAGGTCTACCTCAAGAAGCTCGAGCAGGAGACAGCCCGGGCCCTCTCGATCCAGAAGTCGGCCTACTCCAAGCTCCTCAAGAACAAGAAGGACCTCGCCAAGGCGATCGCGACGACGGCCGCCGCCCAGAAGCAGCTCTCGGCGCAGATCGCGAGCCTCGTCAAGAAGCAGTACTCGATGGGCAATATCCCGTCGCAGTACAACGGGACGTTGAAATGGCCGATGGCCGGCAACGTGACCAACGAGTTCGGCTGCAGCACCTACCCCGGCTACGGACCGGCCAACGGCTGCGCCCACTTCCACAACGGCATCGACATCGTGGCCGGCAGCGGCTGCGGGGCGCCGATCCGGGCCGCCGGCGACGGACGGGTCGGGTACATCGGCTGGAATTATGCCGACGGCAGCGACCCGGCCTGGATCGTCGTTATCGTCCACTCGCAGGATCTGCAGACCTGGTACGCCCACATGAAGGCGAACACGTACCCAGGCGGACTCCAGGCGGGCATGGCCGTTAAGACCGGCCAGGTCCTCGGCTACGAGGGGAGCACCGGCCGATCGACCGGCTGCCATCTCCACTGGATGGTCGAGTACAACGGGTCGTTCAGGAACCCGCGCCTGTTCGTCTAGCCCTCGCCGTAGGGCCGACACGCACCAGCCAAAAGTTCCAAAGTTCGAGACGTCTGGCGGTCGGGACGCGTGCTAGCATCCGGGCATGAAACGGACGATGGCGGTGATCCTCGCAGGCGGCGAGGGTGAACGCCTGTCGATCCTCTCGGGAGTCCGTGCCAAGCCGGCTGTGCCGTTCGGTGGCAAGTACCGGATCATCGACTTCACCCTGTCGAACTGTGTCAACTCGGACATCACCAACGTCGTCGTCCTCACCCAGTACAACCCGCGGTCGCTGAACGACCACATCGGCCTTGGCCGGCCATGGGACCTGGACCGGAACACAGGCGGCGTGAAGATGCTCCAGCCGTATATCGCCCGCGGGCGAGTTGCAGAGTGGTACCGCGGGACGGCAGACGCGGTCCTCCAGAACATCAACGTCATCGAACACGATTCGTCCGACACGATCCTGGTCCTCGCCGGCGACCACATCTACAAGATGGACTACCAGCCGTTCCTGGCGGCCCATCGTCGCAAGCGCGCCGACGTCACCATCGCCGTCCGCCACGTGCCCCTTTCCGATGCCAGCCGGATGGGCGTCCTCGCCCTTGACGACAATGACCGGGTCATCGAGTGGCAGGAGAAACCGAAGCAGCCCAAGAGCGACCTCGCTTCGATGGGCGTCTACGTCTTCTCGAAGAAGGCGCTCAGGCGCTGGCTGGGCGACGAGCGGATCGACTTCGGCCGCCACGTCATCCCGGCCATGCTCGACGCCGATGCCCGCGTCTTCGGCTATCGCTACGAAGGCTACTGGCAGGACGTCGGGACGATCCAGTCGTACTGGGAGGCGAACCTCGCACTCCTCAAGGACAACGCCGAGCTGGACCTCTACGACAAGGATTGGATCATCCACACCCGATCCGAGGAGCGCGCGCCAGCGAAGGTCGGACCGACGGCCCAGATCCATCGGAGCCTCATTTCGCACGGCTGCCGCATCGACGGGACCGTCGTCAATTCCGTGCTGTCGCCCGGGGTCCGGGTGGATGTCGGGGCGGTCGTTCGCGACTCGATCGTCATGTTCGACTGCGTCATCCGATCGGGGGCGGTCGTCGACCGGTCGATCCTCGACAAGGAAGTCATCGTCGGTCAGGGCGCGATCGTCGGCGACGGACCCGACTTCGACACCCCGAATCGCCAGGAGCCGGGCCGGCTGAACACCGGGATCACCGTTGTCGGGAAGCGGGCGATCATCCCGCGCGGGGCACGAATCGGGCGAAACGTGAAGGTCGCCAGCGATGTCCGGACGACCGACTTCACGTCGAAGGTCATCAAGAACGGCGCGTCCGTCGACGCCGGAGCATCACGCCAGAAGAAGGCCGCCCGCCACGCTGCCGCTGCCGCGGACGGAGGTGGCCAGCGGGCCAAGGCATCGAACAACGGCTCGGACGGGAACATCGTCGCCGTTGGCGCCGGCAAAGGCTCCAGCCACGTTGGCCGCCGCACCGCGATGTCGGCCGCAGCCGAGGACTGACGCCCCGGCGGTGGCCCGCCCGCTTCGGCGGTCCCGGCTAGACTCCCCCGCATGCCATCAGCCGACCACGGAGCCAGGGTGCGCCCGGCCGACGTCGAGCGCTGGCTCGGCGAACTCGGACTCAGCCCGGAGGCGCGATCCGATCGAGAGGGAGTCACGTCGTGGGACCTCCGGCTCGACGGTCGTCGCCGGTTCGACCTGCCGGTCACCCTGATCCTCGACCCG
>JBBSCI010000201.1:0-4694 GCA_038250445.1 Candidatus Limnocylindrales bacterium
CGAGGACCATCCCGGTCTCCTTGGCCAGCGCCTGCATCCTGATCGTCGTCGGCCCGTTGGGGATCAGCTCCGTGTAGCTGTAGTACTGCGGATCCTGGACCTGGCAGAAATAGGGGCCGTAGAACAGTTCCTGGAAGAGCATCACCTGGGCGCCCTGCTTCGAGGCCTCATGGGCGGCCGTCTCGTGCTTCTGGATCATCGATTCCTTGTCGCCGGTCCAGCTTGCCTGCAGGAGTGCCCCTCGGACATTGCGTGGCATCGGTCGCTCGCCCTCCACGTTCGACAATGTGGTCCATTGGACCGTCCCAGAAGAAGCCCGAACACTACACCGTTCAAGCGCTCGTTCTCGCTCGCGTAACACGCCCCACGCCGCACATTCGTCGGACGGAGCGCTTGTGATGTAATGGCTGCCCAGACGAGAGGCGGCGTCCGCTGGCGGACGAAGAGAGGTGGACCCGATGACGATCGACACGGTGCCCGGCCAGATGACGAGCGAAGAGATCGTCGAGCTCTCGCGCAAGCACACCTTTTTCTCGTGGTCCGCCCAGGGCGCGATCGACCCGATTGCGATCGACCACGCCGAGGGCGTCTACCTCTACACGCCCGAGGGCCGGCGGATCCTCGACTTCAATAGCCAGCTCATGTCGGTCAACATCGGCCACGGCGACCGCCGGGTCATCGACGCCATCACGGCCCAGGCGACGAAGCTCCAGTACGTCCAGCCGGCATTCGCCACGGAACCGCGCGCCCGACTCGGCGCCAAGCTGGCGGAGATCCTGCCTGGCGACCTAGACAAGGTCTTCCTGACGCTCGGCGGGGCCGAGGCGATCGAGAACGCGATCAAGCTCGCAAGGGCGTACACCGGCCGCCACAAGATCCTCGCCCGCTACCGCTCGTATCACGGCGCGACCCTCGGCGCGATGACGCTGACCGGCGACCCGCGCCGCTGGGCCAATGAGCCCGGGATTGTCGGCGTCGTCCGCTATCCCGATACCCATCGCTGGGGCGAGAAGGAGCCGCGCCCGGTCGCCGAGAGCCTCCAGGGCCTCGAGGACGTGATCCGCTACGAGGGTGCCCAGACGATTGCGGCCGTGTTCCTCGAGACGATCGTCGGGACGAATGGCATCCTGATCCCGCCGGACGGTTACATCCAGGGCGTCCGCGAGATCTGCACCCGCAACGACATCCTGATGGTCACCGACGAGGTCATGGCCGGGTTCGGTCGGACGGGGCGCTGGTTCGCCGTCGACAACTGGGATACGGTCCCCGACCTCTTGACGATGGCCAAGGGCCTGACCTCGTCGTACCTGCCGCTCGGGGCGGTCGCTATGAATCACAAGATCGCCAAGCATTTCGACACGAACTTCTACTACGGCGGCCTGACCTATAGCAGCCACGCCGTCAGCTGCGCGGCGGCCCTCGCCAACATCTCCGTGTACGAGGAGGACGGCCTGCTCGAGAACTCGCGACGGATGGGTGATGTGATGCGCCGCCATCACGAGGCGCTCTACGCCAGGCATCCGTCGGTCGGGGCCTACCGCAACATCGGGTTGTTCGGGATCATCGACCTCGTCCGATCGCGCGACCCCTTCACGCCGCTGACCCCGTTCAACGGCACGTCCGACGAGATGAAGGCGATCGGCAAGTTCTTCCGCGACAACGGCCTGTACACGTTGGTCGCCAACAACTCGATCCACACGAACCCGCCGCTCTGCATCACCGAGGAGCAGCTCGACGAGGGCTTCGAGATCATCGATCGCGCGCTCGAGATCGCGGACAGGGCGGTGAGCTGACCGGTGACGAGCGCGACCGCCACTGGCGGCTCGTTCGGGCGGCTGGAGCCGGCCGTCCCCGCGACGCGCGGTCGTCGGCGGTCGATTGTCACGTTCGTTGCCGTCGTGGCGATCGTCCTGTTCGTCTGGGAGGGGGTGAAGTTCCTCGGCGGCGTTCCGTGGCGTGAGCCCGGCGCCCTGCCCGGCTCGCCGGTCCTCTGGAACCCACCGTTCCGCTGGGCGTTCGCCAGCGACCTGAAGCTGCCTCACGTCTGGAACATCGCCCTCGCCCTCGGCCAGCCGTGGCAGCGGGGTGCCGACATCAATCTCGCCCAGTACCTGTTCGGGGCGGCGATCTACACCTGGCGCGAGGCGGTCATCGGGTTCGCGTTCGGGGCGCTGCTCGGCCTCCTGCTCGCGACGATCTTCGTCCACGTCAGACTGCTCGAGCGGGCCCTCGTCCCGTATGTGATCGCCAGCCAGACGATCCCGATCATTGCCCTCGCGCCGATGATCGTGTTCGCGATCGGGCAGGGCGTCCTGGCGGTCGTCATCATCGCCACCTACTTGACGTTCTTCCCGGTCACGATCGCGATGATCCGCGGCCTTCGCTCGGTGGACCCGCGAGCCCTCGAGCTGATGCGGTCCTATGCCGCATCGACGGCGGAGATCTACTGGAAAGTCCGCCTGCCCGCCTCCCTGCCGTACCTATTCACGGCCTTGAAGATCTCGGCGACGGCCAGCATCGTCGGGGCGATCATCGGCGAGGACACGGGCGCGATCCAGGCGGGCCTTGGGCGTGTCATCTCGACGTTCAACCAGTACTACGCCACGGGACCGGAAAAGCTGTGGACCGCGATCCTCGCCGCCGCGCTGCTCGGGATCGCCTTCTTCTCTGTCATTCGTGCGGCCGAGATCCTCGTCCTCCGAGGGCGGCCCGAGGCCGCCGCCGGCTGATCGGCCAGAGAGAGGAGCAAGCAATAGATATGTCCATAACCCCGCCCCAGGTCGCAGTCGGCGAGTCGGCCGCCCCCGTCGTCCGTCTCGCGGCGGTCGACAAGGTCTTCTCGCGCGGGGGCCAGCCGACGACGACCGCCCTCGAGGGGATCGACCTCGAGATCGCCCGGGGCGAGTTCGTCTCGCTGATCGGGCCGTCGGGGTGCGGCAAGTCGACGCTGCTGCGAGTGATCGGCGACCTCGTCCCGCCGACGCGCGGCGACGTGATCGTCAACGGCAAGCCCGCAGAACGGGCCCGACGCGACCGCGACTACGGCATGGTCTTCCAGGCCCCGGTCCTATTCGAGTGGCGGACGGTCGAGGACAACGTCAAGCTGCCGCTCGAGATCCTCGGGCGGGGGGCGAGCGAGCGAGCCGCGAGGGCCGCCGAGATGCTGCAGCTCGTCGAGCTGGGCGAGTTTGCCAAGCACTATCCGTACCAGCTATCAGGCGGGATGCAGCAGCGCGTCGCGATCGCCCGGGCGCTCTCCTTCGAGCCGGCGATCCTGCTGATGGACGAGCCGTTCGGGGCCCTCGACGAGATGACCCGCGAGCGGATGAACTCCGAGGTGCTCCGGATCTGGGAGCGGACCGGCACGACGATCGTGTTCGTGACCCACTCGATCCCCGAGGCGGTATTCCTCTCCTCGCGGGTCGTCGTGATGAGCGCTCGTCCCGGCCGGATCACCGACATCGTGACGATCGACCTGCCGCGGCCGCGGACCGAGGAGACGCGCGAAAGCCGTCGGTACTTCGAGCTCGTGACCGCAGTCCGGGAGGGCCTCCGGGCGGGAGGCGGCCTCGAGGCGGACGATGCAACCGTTGCGTCGGCGGAGCGGACGCTAGCGGAGGGCGGCGTCAGATGAGACGCGACGAGCCCCGCGGTCGCCACAGATGAGCGCTTCGGCGCAGGCTGCGGGACGGCGCGGGCAGGCGGGCGGATCCGGCGCCGCCTCGTCAGGCAGCCGATGGGTTCGCCGGATCCGCTACTACCTGCCCGCGGTTCTCGTGTTCGTCGGCGGGATCGTCGCCTGGGAACTGATCGTCGGCGGTCTCGGCCTCCGGGCATTCATCCTGCCGCGGCCATCCGCAATCGCCACGGCACTCGTCCAGAACCTGTCCAGCACGCGCTTCGGCCTGCTCGCGTCGGCCCAGGCGACATTGTTCGAGGCGCTCGGCGGCCTCGTGATCGGGACCACAGCGGGCGTCGCAGTCGCGTTCGCGACGGCTCGCTGGGCCACCGCCCGCGGCGTCCTGCTCCCGCTCGCGGTGGCGGCGAACGCGGTCCCGATCATCGCCTTCGCGCCGCTCATGAACAACTGGTTCGGGCTGGAGAATCCGGTCTCGAAGATGGTGATGGCGGCGGTCCTCGTGTTCTTCCCGGTCATGGCGAACGTCACCCGCGGGCTTGTCCAGGTCGACCCTGCCGCCCTCGAGCTGATGCGCTCGACGGCGGCCAGCGAGTGGCAGGTCCTGCGCAAGGTGCGGATTCCGAACGCCCTGCCGTACTTCTTCACCGCGATGAAGCTCGCGACAACACTCAGCCTGATCGGCGCGATTGTCGGCGAATACTTCGGGGGATCGACCCGCGTCCTAGGCCGGATCATTGTCGAGAGCGCGGCCGCTCTCCGCTTCGACATCACCTGGGCGGCGATCCTCCTGGCGGCCACGACCGGGATCGTGTTCTACCTCGTGATCGTCGGATTGGAGCGCATCGTGATCCCCTGGCACTCATCGCAACGGACCAACGAGGCCGCATAATGCCAGTGGAGGGCTCCCTGGTGGAATTCGAGGGGAGCCCTCGGAGGTCGAAGGCGGAGCTCCGCGACGCCATTCGCCCGAGGAGGAGGCCCCGCCCGAGCGGGGACACGCAGGAGAGGACACCATGAAGATCAGATCCGTCATGGCTTTGGCGGCGACGGCGTC
>JBBSCI010000202.1:0-4658 GCA_038250445.1 Candidatus Limnocylindrales bacterium
CGCGCTGGATGGCGACATCCCGGAGCCGTTGATCGCCGGCGAGGTGACGTCGATCGAGGCCGACTACGACACCCTGGGTGCGCGGGCGATCGTCCGTGGCTATGACCTGTCGCACCGGCTGAACGCGGGCCGCAAGACGCAGACGTTCCAGAACGTGAAGCTGTCCGACGTCGCGAAGCAGATCGCCGGCGACGCCGGCCTGCAGGCGCAGGTCGACGACTCCGGCGGAACGATCGAGCACGTGCTCCAACCGAACCAGTCCGACCTCGACTTCCTGTACGGCCTTGCGAGGCGGATCGGGTTCGACTGCCGGGTCGATGACGAGAAGCTGTACTTCACGAAGCCGGTCGAATCGTCGAGCGGACCGAGCGAAGGCGATCTGGAGACCGAGGATCCGGTGCAGCTCGTCTGGAGCCGTAACCTCCTCGAGTTCCGCGCCCGGGTCAGCGCGGTAGCCCAGGTCAGCGAGGTCAAGGTACGCGGCTGGGACGTCGCGAACAAGGAGGCCGTCATCGGCCAGGCTGACGCCACCGCGACGAACGCGGAGCTCGCCCAGTCGCCCGCGGACCTCGCCGACAAGGTCGGCGGCCAGACGCTCGTCGTGGTCGATCACCCGGTCGACGACCAGGAGGCCGCCGACGCCCTTGCCACCGCCAAGGCCGAGCAGGTCGGCAGTGCGGCGTTCGAGGCGACGGCCGTGGCGCTCGGCTCGCCGGCGCTCAAGGCCGGAGTGGCGGTCAGCATCAGCGGAGTCGACCCGGCGCTCGCTGGGAAGTGGGTCGTGAGCAGCACTCGCCACGAATTCGGCGCGGGCGCGTATCGGACCCACCTCGAGTTCAGTGGCCGCCAGGACCGCTCGCTCCACGGCGTCGTCACCAACTCGATGCCCGGATCGACCAGCGCGCTGGCGAGGGCGCCGGGTGTCGTCATCGGCCTGGTCACGAACAACGAGGACCCGGAGGATCTCGGCCGCGTCAAGCTGAAGTTTCCGTGGCTGTCGGACGACGCCGAGTCGCACTGGGCACGGGTAACGATGCCGGGAGCCGGTCCGGACAGCGGGATGATCTGGCTCCCCGAAGTCGGCGATGAGGTGCTCGTCGCCTTCCTGATGGGCGACTTCTCGCATCCGATCGTTGTCGGCGGCTTGTGGAATGGCAAGGACATGCCGGTCCTGGGCGACGGCCTGTTCGACGCTGGCTCCGTCAAACGGCGCGGCTTCATGTCCCGGAAGGGCCACAAGATCGTCTTCTTCGATGGCGACGACGAGAGCGGCGTAGCGATCATCACCCAGAACGGCAAGTACAAGGTCTCCCTGAACGAGACCAAGGATCAGCTCCACATCAAGGCCGACGGCAAGCTCCTGATCGAGGCCAAATCGCTCGAGATCAAGGTTGACACCGACGCCAAGCTCGAGGCGAAGGGCGTCAGTCTCGAGGCGACCGGCCAGATGAAGATCAAGGGCGCCACGGTGGCGCTGAACTGAGGCGGGGACATGGCTCAACCACTCGTCATGGGCGACAAGATCCAGGGTCAGTGTGCGATCCACCAGATCCCGAACCCGGCCTCGGGCGCACCCCAGCTGGGTCCCCCGATGCCGTTCTCGGCGCCACTGCTGATGGGGCTCGAGCCGACGGTGACGATCGGCGGCAAGGCGGTCGCGGTGATGGGTTCACAGGGGATGAACACGCCGCCCCACGTCGGTCTCCATCCCGCCGATCCGTTCATGGTGCCGAACACGCAGATGGGCAACGTGATGAGTGGCAGCCCGACGGTGACGGCCGGCGGCAAGCCGGTCGCGACGACGAGCTCGCAGGTGACGATGTGCGCGCAGGCTCCCGGCCAGCCGGTCTCGACGGTCACCGACGTGACCGTGGCATGAGGAGGCAGCGATGAGCGAGGAGTTCATCGGTCGTGGCTGGGCGTTCCCGCTGCGGACCGACGCGACCGGCGGTATCGCGCTCGTCTCCCGCGAGCGTGAGGTCGAGGAGGCGATCCGGCTGATCCTTGGCACGACGCCGGGCGAGCGGCCGATGCGACCCGAGTTCGGCTGTCGTATCCACGACTTCATCTTCGGCCTTGCCGACGGAACGACGGCCAACGAGATCACGATCGAAGTGAAGCGGGCGCTGCTGCGCTGGGAGCCGCGGATCGACATCGAGGACGTCATCGTCAGCTTCGATGCCCTCGACCAGACCCTGCTCTACATCGATGTCCGCTATAGCCTCCGGCGGACAAACGACCGCCGAAACCTCGTCTTCCCGTTCTATGTGATCCCCGGCGAAGGAGCCGCGGGATGACCCGTCACGCCGATTGTCGGCGCCAGCGAAGCGGAGCAGAGTGACATGGCCCTGATGGTTCCCAACCTCGATGACCGCCGCTTCCAGGACCTGGTTGACGACGCGAAACGACTCGTCCAGCAGCGCTGCCCCGAGTGGACCGACCACAACGTCTCGGACCCGGGCGTCACGCTCATCGAGCTGTTCGCGTGGATGACGGACCAGCTCGTCTACCGCTTGAACCGCGTCCCCGAGCGGAACTACGTCAAGTTCCTCGAGCTGATCGGGGTCACGCTCTTCCCGCCGACGGCCGCCCGAACGCAGGTCACGCTCTGGCTCAGCTCGCCCCAGCCCGACCTCGTCCGGATCCCGGCCGGGACCCAGGTGGCGACCGTAAGGACCGAGACGGACGAGGCGATCGTCTTCGCCACCACCGAAGACCTGCCGATCGTGCCGGCGTCCCTGGCCGAGCTCGGCTCGATGGTCGACGGCAAGACCTATCGCGATCATTGGGCGGCCCTCGAGAAGGGCTCCGGGCTGTACTGCTTCAAGGAGGTCCCGGCGCCTGGTGACGCGCTCTACATCGGCCTGTCGGAGGCGGTGCCGTCGAACGCGGTGCGGTTGCGGTTCAAGTGCCACATCGAGGGCGTCGGCGTCGACCCGAACAACCCGCCCCTGACCTGGGAGGCGTGGAGCGGCGAGGACTGGGAGGCGTGCGAGCTCGATTCCGACACGACGGGCGGCCTGAACCGGGACGGCGACGTGGTCATCCATGTCCCGCGCAGCCACGCGACCTCGCTCATCGCCAAGCATCGGGCGGGCTGGCTCCGAGCCAAGGTCACCGAGCCGGTCGAGGGACAGCCGCCGTACAGCGCGTCGCCAAACATCACTGGTCTTGCGGCGATCACGATCGGCGGCACCGCCGACGCCGTCAACGCCGAGCTCGTGACCGAGGAGGAGGTCGGCATCTCCGAGGGGATCTCCGGCCAACGGTTCGTGCTCAAGCGTCAGCCGGTGGTCCCGTCGGACGAGCCGGCGGTCCTCGAGGTCTCGGGCAACGAGGGCTGGGAGGAGTGGCAGGAGGTCGCCGACTTTGCCGGCAGCGGGCCCGACGACAAGCACTTCGTCCTCGAGCTCAGCGCCGGAGAGGTCCGGCTCGGACCGGCCGTCCGCCAGGAGGACGGGACGATGCGGCGCTACGGCGCCGTACCGGAGAAGAACGCACGGTTGCGCCTCCGCTCGTACAGGACCGGTGGCGGCCGCAAAGGCAACGTCTCGGCCCGAGCGCTTACGGTCCTCAAGTCGTCGATTCCGTTCGTGGCGCGGGTCGAGAACCGCCGCCAGGCGGCCGGCGGAGTCGAGGGCGAGGACATCGAAAACGCCAAGGTCCGCGGGCCGATCCGCCTCCGGACCCGCGGTCGGGCAGTGACGACCGAGGACTTCGAGCACCTCGCCCGAGAGGCCGCGCCCGAAGTGGCCCGGATCCGGGCGGTCGCGGCTGGCGATGGCGCCGATGCCGGCTCGGTTCGCGTGCTTGTTGTGCCGATGGTGAGCGTCCTCGACGGCTGGCTGCGATTCGATCAGCTCGTTCCCAGCGACGAAACCCTCCAGAAGATCACCGACCGGCTCGAGGAATCCAGGGTCATCGGGACCCGGGCGATCATCGAGCCACCGATCTATCGCGGGGTCACAGTCGTTGCGAAGCTGCGGGCCCGGGCTCGCCACAACCCGACCCGCCTACAGGAGGAGGCGCTCCGGGCGCTCTATGCGTATTTCGACCCGATCGTCGGCGGCCCCGACGGGACCGGCTGGCCGTTCGGGCGCCCGGTCAACGTCGGCGAGGTCTACTCGGTCCTCCAGGGGTTGCGAGGGACCGAGGTCGTCGAGGACGCGCGGTTGTTCGGCGCAGATCCGGTGACGGGCCAGCGTGGTCAGCAGACCACCCGCCTGGAGCTCGAGCCGCAGGCGCTTGTCTTCAGCTACGAGCACCAGGTCCTGGTCGAGGGTGCCTGAGCTGTGAGAGGCACGGTCGCGGCGCTCCCGAACCCGCACCCGCTCGGGCCGTCACTCCCCGCCCTGTACCAGGAGGACGGTTTCGCGCAGGCCTTCCTGACCGCGCTCGACGAGGTGCTGGCGCCAGTCATCAACACGCTCGACAACATCGATTCGTACTTCGATCCGTACGTCACGCCAGAGGACTTCTTGAGCTGGCTGGGGACGTGGGTGGCGATCGCGATCGACGATCAGTGGAGCGTCGAGCGACGCCGGGAGGCGGTGGCCCGCGCGGTTGACCTCTACCGGCTGCGCGGCACGGCCGCAGGGCTCGGGCAGCAGATCGAGATCTACACCGGAGGCACGGTCGAGATCGTCGAGCAGCAGCAG
>JBBSCI010000203.1:0-4580 GCA_038250445.1 Candidatus Limnocylindrales bacterium
CGCTCTCGGGGTCGCCTCTGGCGCAAGGGCGAGACGAGCGGCAACGTCCTCCACTTCCGCGGCATCTCCACCGACTGCGACGACGATGCCCTGCTGATCGCCGCCGAACCGCACGGCCCGACCTGCCACCGTGGGACTCGCAGCTGTTTCGACCGCGACGATGCGCCGGCCACCGCCCGGCTCAACGAGGATCTTGCCTGGCTCGAGACCCTCTGGTCGACGATCGCGAGCCGCGCCCAGGAGCGGCCACCCGGGTCCTACACGGCCTCGTTGCTCGAGGGCGGCCCCGACGCCGTTGGCCGGAAGGTGACAGAAGAGGCAACAGAGGTTCTGATCGCCGCCAAGGACGACGCAGCCGCGGAAGCCGCCGGCGAGAGTCGCGACTCAACGCGAGCCGCCGTGGCCGAAGAGACGGCGGACCTTCTCTATCACTCCCTCGTCCTGCTCGCCGAGCGCGGGGTTCGCCCGTCGGAGGCGATCGCGGTGCTTCGGCGCCGTCACGCCTGACGGACGAGCCGCCCGACCCGAAGCTTCCGTTTCCCGATCCGGACCGGCAGCCACTGTCCGGCGACCGGCTCCGGAACGGGTTCGTCGGGTGATGAGACGCGAACATCGGCCACGGTCAGGCCACCGCCTGCGATCAGACGCCGGGCCTCGCCGAGGGAACCGAACACGCCGGCATCGACCAGGAAACGGGCGATACCGTTGCGCCGTTGCTCATCGGTGTAGTCGAAGCCCTCGGCGTCGCCATGAAGCGTTCTCAGGACATCTGGATCGACGAGCGGCTTCCCGGAGAATCCCGCCTCCGACGCGGACACGGCTCGCGCGGCTTCGTCCGGGCCGTGGACTCGCGTCGTGATGTCGTCGGCCAGCGCGCGCTGCGCGGTTCGCTTCTCGGGAGCCGTCTGGATCTCGGACTCCAGCTCCTCGATCTCCTCGCGTGTCTTGAGCGTGAACCACCGCAGGTAGGTCCCGACGTCACGGTCGTCGGTGGTGAGCCAATACTGGTAGAACGCGAATGGCGAAGTTCGCTTGGGATCGAGCCAGACCGAGTCGCCCGCTTCGCTCTTGCCGAACTTCGTGCCGCTCGGCGAGAGCAGCAGCGGGTACGAGAGGCCCTGGGCCAGCTCCTCGCCCTCTGAGCCCCCGGCCCGCCGGCGGATCAGTTCCAGGCCGGCCGTGATGTTGCCCCACTGGTCGGCACCGCCCATCTGGAGCTCGACTCCCATCGTCCGGTGGAGATGCTCGTAGTCCGCGGCCTGGAGCAGCATGTAGCTGAACTCGGTGAACGACAGGCCTCGATCGAGACGAATCTTGACCGAGTCCTTGGCCAGCATGTACGGCAGCGTGAAGTGCTTGCCGATGTCCCGCAGGAATTCGATCAGGCCGGTGGTGCCGAGCCAGTCGAGATTGTTGACGAGGAGCGCTCCGCCGGCGCCCGGCGTAAAGTCGAGGAAGCGCTCGAGCTGGGATCGGATCCCGACGATGTTGGCATCGAGCGTCTCGCGGTCGAGCAGGTTGCGCTCCGCCGACGTCCCCGATGGGTCCCCGATCATCCCGGTCCCGCCTCCGACGAGGGCCACGGGCGTGCCGCCGTGGCGCTGGAACTGGAGCAGGCCGAAGATCGGTACAAGATGGCCGACGTGGAGTGACGGACCGGTCGGATCGAAGCCGTTGTAGCCCGAGATCGGCCGGCCGGTTGCGAGACGGGCCGGCAGGCCCGGCGTCGTCGCGTGCAGCATCCCCCGCCATTCGAGCTCCGGCAGGAGTGCGTCAAGGTCCCTGGCTGACGTCACACTCGGTGCAGTCGAGCCGTCTCGACGCCTGACAACAACCAGGGGGTCACCACGACCCCTATGCTATCGTGCGGCCAGATATGCATACCAGCCTCTCGCGGCGCCAGCGCCATCGACGCGCCGGCCCCCGAAGGCGGCCTCGCGGCTCCTCGGCGATCAGGAGGACCGTGATCGCCATCCCGATCATCCTCTTCGCAGTCTTCCTCGGCGTGGGGCTGGCCGCGTTTCTCGGGGTGACCGCTGCCTACAGCTACTACAGCGATGGCCTGCCGGACCCGAAGGCGCTTCTGACGGCCCTCGAGTTCGATCAGCAGACCGTCGTCACCGACAAGACTGGCAAGATCGAGCTTGCCCGGCTCGGCGAGCGCAAGCGCGAGGTCGTGACCTATCCCGAGCTGACCGGCGAGGTCATCGACTCAACGACGGCCGTCGAGGACAAGGATTTCTGGGATAACCCGGGCTTCGACCTGGCCGGGTTCGTGTCGGCCACGGTCGATACCGTCAACGGCCGGCCGCGCGGCGGCTCGACGATCACCCAACAGCTGGTCCGCGCCCGCCTCCTTCCGCCGAGCGCCTTCGACGGCAGCCGCGAGGAGCGCAAGATCCGCGAGATCATCCAGTCGCTACGCCTGACCCAGGAGTTCCCCGGCAAGGCCGGCAAGCAGCAGATCATCACCGCCTACCTGAACCAGAACTTCTATGGCAACCAGTCGTACGGCGTGAAGGCCGCCGCCAAGACGTACTTCGGCAAGGAGCTCAAGGACCTGACCCTGGCCGAGGCGGCCATTCTTGCCGGGATCCCGAAGTCGCCGACGAACTACGACCTCTCGCGCGCCGCTCAGCAGGTGTGCGTCGACGAAACGAAGACCGAGGCCAATTGTCCCAAGTTCCAGCTTGTCGTCCCTGCCGACTCGCCGATCGTGATCCGGCGGAACTACATCCTCGATCTCATGAAGACCCAGAGCCCACTGAGCGGGTCGCGACACATCGTCAATGAGTTCGAGGCGGCGAAGGCCGAACCGGTGATCCTCGCCCCCCAGCTGAGCGTCCGATGGCGCGCACCCCACTTCGTGTGGCAGGTCCGCAAGGAACTCGCCTCCATCCTGTGCCCGGACGTCGCGGTCGATGCCTGCGACAAGATCGACACTGGCGGGTACCGGGTGACCTCGACGCTCGACTGGACGATGCAGGGCACGACCGAGAAGTGGGTCTACGCGGCATCCCGGGCGACGAACTTCAACAACACGACGACGTACCTGAAGAACCTCAAGATCCCGAAGAGCGACTACAAGTGGCTCCTCAACCTCAAGGGCAAGAACCTCCACAACGCGGCCGCCGCGGTGATGGACTACCGGACGGGCCAGGTTCTGGCGTACGTGGGGTCGGGCAGCTACACCAGCCCCGGCAATCCGAAATTCCAGCCGCAGTTCGACGTCCTCGCCGACGGCTGGCGCCAGCCCGGGTCGTCGATCAAGCCGATCGACTACGCGATCGGGATCGACGACGGGACGATGACCGCGGCAACGATGTTCATGGACGTCGTGACCGACTTTGGTCGCCGCTTCACTCCGAGCCAGGCAGATCACGTGGAGCGTGGCCCAGTGCGCCTGCGCTCGGCGCTCCAGTTCTCGCTCAACGTCCCGGCGATCAAGGCCGGCCTCATCAACGGACTCGACCACCAGTTCGAGCGGTCGGGCGACTTCGGCATCCACTTCGTGCCGGGCGCGATTCCGGTGACCTCGATGTCGATCGGGACGCTGGAGGTTCATCCGATCGACCTGCTCGGCGCGTACGGCACGATCGCCGACGGCGGCACACTGATGCCGAGGACCACGATCCTGTCCGTCGTCGACTCGAACGGCACCAAGGTCTGGCCTCCCGCGACTGCTCCGAAGGGCACGTCGGTGATCAGCCCCCAGGCGGCCTACATCATCACCGACATCCTCGCCGGCAACACCGACCCCAAGACCAACCCCTACTGGGGCGAGTGGGCCGTCTACGACGGGCGCACCCGCAAGCCGGCCGCCTACAAGACCGGAACGACGAACGACAACCGCGACGTCCACGCGTACGGCTACCTCCCCCCACCGAAGGATCCAAATGCCCCGGCTCTCGCGGTCGGCGTCTGGATGGGCAACAGCAACAACGACCCGAACACGGACACCCTGTCGCTCGCCTCGTCGGCTCCGCTGTGGTCGCGGATCATGCGCGACGTCAGCAAGGGCATGCCGATCGCCACCTGGAAGCCTCCGGCCGGGCTGGTGACCGCCACCGTCGATGCATTCAGCGGGATGAAGCCCAGCGGGTTCTCCTCGAAGACCGTCAAGGAGATCTTCGTCAAGGGCACGGCCCCGACGAACGTGGACGACCTCCACCGCGCGGTCACCATCGACCTGGCGAGCGGTGGGCTGTGGCGGGATGGCTGCGCGGGCCCGAAGCGGACGGTCGGTGCACTCGATTTCAACCGTGTCGAGGAGAACTTCCCGAACTGGGGCAAGTACACCCGCGGCTGGGCGAAACGGGCAGCGCGTGGCGCAGGCGTCGCGGGTGGTCCCGAGGGCACGAGAACCGCCTACTTCTACGGCGGCGGCAAATCGTTCTACCCGTACGGCAAATCGTGGGGTGGCAGGCCCGCCCCGACCGAGCTGTGCAGGATCCCGCAGGCACCACCGCCGTGCGGCGGCTTCTTCGAACCGCCCTGCGCGACCCAACCGCCCGGGGGAGGCGGCGGCGGGGGCGGCGGCAATCGAACGCCGAAACCGACGAAGAAGCCCACGCCCTAAG
>JBBSCI010000204.1:0-4578 GCA_038250445.1 Candidatus Limnocylindrales bacterium
CGCAAGGACTGGGGCCTCAACTGGAACATGGCCCTCGAGGCCGGCGGATGGCTGGTCGGCGATGAGGTCCGCCTCGAGGTCGACGTGGCGGCCGATGAGGTCCCTGCGGGCGGGTAGCGCGGCCTTGCCCCTGAAGCTGCCCATACCAGACGAGCTGCGGCCGGGTCGCCGTTTCCGGGGTTGGGTGCTCATCCGCCGGCCAGCTCTCCGAGCACGGCGACGTCTCGGATTCCACGTCAACCTCATTGACGATTGAGTGACACTGGTCGGAGGCGCGCGGCGGCTTCCCCCCGCCGCCCGCGCGCCTAACGCGAATGAATAGCGATGAGGCCCCAACGTCGAGACGCAACCCGTCCCTCTCGGCGGAGCTCCGGCGGTCGGGCGTTACGGGCAGCCACGGCCGATCGACCACGGATCGTGCGTCGCGATCATCGAGGATCGCGGCAGCCATCGTTGCCTGCGGCGCGGCTCGTTTGCGCTTCGCACGGCGGCCGGACGGGTGACGCAGCCGCTCTGTGCGACACCTCCGACGGCTGGCCGCCGCAGGTGGTCGAGTCACGAGCGGCAAGGCCTGATTTCCGGCGCCCGTGCGCCATTGAGTGGGCAGTCCGCCTCAACGATCGGACGTACGCTGGCACGGACCTTCGTGCCATAGCGACGTGAACGCTCAGGGGCGATGCTCGCGGGTGATGGCATCCACAGGGACTCCCGAGGCACCCGGTCGCACCCAGCGCGTAAGGCCGCGCGTCGTTCCTGCCGCGGCTCCAGCCGATGACGTGCTCGTGTTCGAGCATTCAGGCGATGGGTTCGCCTTGGTCGGTGGTCTCGGGCGCGGAGCGAGCTGGGCGGGAATCGTTGACGTCGGAGAGGAGCGCGACTCGCTGGTCGATCGTGCCTGGCGGATCGGCACCGTTGCCCGCCGGGATGCGGCGAAGCCTGCCCAGATCGTCGGCCCGTACTACGCACGGCATGCAGTCGCGGTCCCGGTCGGTCAGCAGCACGTCGTCGTCTTCGGGTCCGATCGGGCCATCGACCTGCGTGAATCCGAGCTCGTGCGATGGGCGGCCGCCGTCGTCGACGGGACCCACGGCGTGCCGGCAGACAAGCTCCTCGCCGACGAACTCGAGCTCGTCCACGTGCTCCGAGCGCTTATGGCGTACCGGCCGGACAACGTGCGCGACACCCTGCGCCACGTCGCGACCGTGGCCGCCAGCGCCCTCTCCTGCGAAGTGGCCGCGATCCGGGTCGAGTACGGCGGCGAATGGATCACCGAAGCGATCGCCCTCAACTCGATTACCGCCGAGCCAGTGGAGCCCGAGTCCGCCCGGTACCTGACGCTTGCGACCGGCGCCGCTGGGCCCCTCGTCGAGCAGGCGGCCCGCCCGGGCTCGTGGCTCGCCGGCACCGAGGTCGCGTCGCACCTCACCCTGCCCCTCGGAACCCATCCGGCACTCGGCGCGCTGGCCCTCGGCCACAGTCTCGCCAAACCGCGTGGCTTCACGTCGCTCTGCCAGCGCATCGGTCGAGCCGTAGCCGAAGCCGCCGATCTGCTGATCACCCAGGCGGCGACTCGCGAGCAACTCGCCGCGGAACGCGACCTGCTCGAGCAGATCAGCGTGACGGACGCGCTCACGGGGATCGGCAATCGCCGTGCCTGGGACGCGGCCGCAGCGGAGGGAGCTGATGACGAGGCACGGGCCGGCGGCTATGTCCTGAGTTGCGACCTCGACGGCCTCAAGGCCGTCAACGACCGATACGGGCACGCTGCCGGCGACGCCCTCATCCGGGCCACCGCGGACCTCCTGACAGCCTGCGTGCGTGACAGCGACGTCGTCGCGCGGATGGGCGGCGACGAGTTCGCCGTGCTCCTGCGCGACGCTGATCGAGAGGCCGCTTCGGCGGTCCGGGCGAGGATCAGGCGAGCCGAACGCCTCTGGCGGGTTACCGAACACGGGATCACCCCGAGGTTCTCACTCGGGCTCGCGCCGATCCTCGACGGCGACGTCGAGGATGCTCGACAGAGGGCCGATGTCCTGATGTACGCAAGCAAGCGTCGACGCTGCCGGAGCGGTTCGCGTGATTCTGCGAGTCCTGTCATCGATCGCCGGCGCTCGTCCGGCGCTCGGCGTCGGTAGGCGAGGGCGGGCCTTACCCGGGCGGCTCCGGACCGACCAAGGGTCACGAGTGGGTGAGACCGTCGGGTGCCAGCCAGGACCCGTCCTCTTGCAGCGTCCAGTTGTCTTCCGGGTCGATGTAGGCACGACCTCCTAGCCGTCGACCGTAAGGACGCGCGTCGTTCCAGGGTCGAGCTCATCCGGGGGGCCGATGAGATCGTCGATCGCCTCAACGATCGTTGGTCCTCCCTAACGCGACGGTGATCCCGTCAGCTCGCCCGCGCGCATGGTCTTGGGATCGCCTGCCCGCGGCGCCGCGGCGAATCGCGATCGCGTCCCGAGCAGGCTCCCACGGATCTTCTCTACCGGTCGATCATGCGCTCCGCCGAGGAGCGCGTCGGCGCCCGGGCCGGATCCTTGGCCGATCGAGCTGCCCGATCCTCCGTAGAGCGAGCTCAGCCTAGCCAAGGTCGTCCACGAGAAAGCCGTCGATCCCGTGATCAGGTCCACCCGCGGCTCCTTCTCGGTCACGGCCCAGGAGGAGCGGTCGCGCGGCTCGACAACGACGCGATGGCGTTCACCGGCCGCAACGCTCGATTCGACATGAGTGCCCAGATCCGCTTGAGCGCAGCCAGGCGCTCAAACGTGCCGTCGCCAGAGACGCTGGGCAGTGAACTCGCTCGCACGCGTCCTCGCAACGGAGCAGACTTCACCAGTGGCAGCACCGGAAGGATTCGCCTGGACACTTCGGAAGAATGGTGACGTCGTGGTTACCCATCACGGACGCGCCGCCACGACGCTGCGCGGTCCAGCCGCCCAAGTCTTCGTTGCCGACGCGGCCGACGGCGACGAGCAAGAGCTGATGGCACGCCTCACCGGCAACTACAAGCGAGGAAACGAGCGAGCGTCCCAGCGACATCCTCGAAACCGCTGACGCCGGACGGCGCAGCGCTGGGACGGCGTTGTCATTGGGAGTGGCGGGATGGCATCGCGGACGCAACCATATCGGACGAAACCCGACCATGAAGGAACGCGCCTGATCGGAGGGTCGCCATGGGGCGACGCCACCGGCCCAGGCCGCCAGCTCGACGAAGCCGACCGGATCGCAGCTATGCCGTGGCAGCCTGCCCGCCGCAGGAACATGCGACTGATACGGAGTCCGTAATTGATCCGCCCCCCACGAGGTGCGAAGGTGCTCGCAACAGGAGACGGGTTCCGCGAAGCGCGGGCCGAGGCGCGACCCGATCACAGGCCGCCCCTCCCGCCGCAGGCGTTGCCCACGCGGGGACTTCGGGGCCGGCGGCCTGGAAGACTCGGGTGGCTCTCCGCCTCCCGAGCCCGCCGACCATCGGGTTAAGACGAAGCCGCTTCGCCGGTCTCGTCGTCGACCCGAGCGGATGCGTTGGCCTTCACTGAATCGATCCCGTTCTTGGCCGCGTCCTTCGTCGTGTATCGCTCCGAAGTGGCGATCGCTTCGCCGTTCGCGGCCTTCAGGACGAAGTGGTACTGACCGTTGGTCTTCTTGATGACCGTTGGTCTTCTTGATGACGTAGCGATGAGGAGCTGGGCGTCCGCGGGCAAGATCGACCCGTTGCAGACCTGACGATCGAGGACGCCGCGGCCTAGCGTGAACAGTCCCCGAGTTCTGCCGACACCCGCGAGCGTGATCGCCGGGTAACGAACGGCGCGATCACCTCATGCTTGTCATGTCTTACGCGATGAGCAGGAGGAACGGCGCCGTGGTCAGTGATGACGTCCTGTATGGCTTCCGGCTGCGGCTGTTCAGTCTAGCTAGTTGCCGTTGGACCGTCGAGAGGACTTCGATGGTTGCGACCGCCCGGAACCAAGCCGCTCGAGGATCGGGCGAGAGGCAGACTGTGCCTGGGTCACCAGCACCGGCCTGCCGGTCCGCTGCGCAGCAAGCCAGCGAGCTCGAACAAGGGCGCGGTAGGCGCCGCGACCACGAGCCTCCGACCGCGTCACCCCGCCAGCCAGGAGATACGGCCCGGGTTCCGTCCGGCGCATGACACCGTAGGCGACGACCTCGCCGTTCAGCTCGGCCAGGAAGGCGGTGGTTCCCTCGGTTGCCTGGAACTCGTTCCATCGGGCGCGCAGGTCGGCGGGCGCAGGTTCGGATCCGCCGAAGACTTCCAGGTGGATTGCCTCCATGCGCTCGAAGTCTTGCCGCGATCGAATCCGACGAACGGTGATCCCGGAAACGATCGGCGGCTCGCGGTCGAGGACCATCGCCGTGAGCTCGGGCTCCTCCTCGTCCCGCCTTGCTCCGCCTGCGAGGAGCAGGCTGGCGATGGGCAGCCTCACGCTCTGCCGCTCCCTGCTCGTGGCCGGCCTGGTCGACCGCTTTCGCGTCGTGGTCTTTCCAGTCGTGACTGGAAGCAGCGGTCGGGAACGCATCTACGACGAGTACCCCGACATCGCGCTCGACATGATCAACAGCCGCACA
>JBBSCI010000205.1:0-4522 GCA_038250445.1 Candidatus Limnocylindrales bacterium
GCCGGCGCCGGCGCCGGCTTGTCGATCAAGGGAACCGTGACGGCGGTCGACGCCGATTCGGTCACGATCACGACGAGCGCCGGGACGACCATCGAACTGTCGATCAACTCGGGCACCGCCTATCATCAGCAGGCCGCCGCCGCCGAATCAGACGTGATGACCGGCAGCACGGTCGTCGTCCAGGTGTCCGGCTTCGCCGGGCGAGGCGGCCAGGGTGGGGGAGCTTTTGGCTCGCCGGGCCCATCGGTGTCCGATGGAACCACGACCGGGACCGCGACCGACATCACCGTCGTCCCGTAGGAAGAGAACGCAATGCACCTCCTCATCGTCGAGGACGACGAACGACTCGCCCGTGTCCTCAAGCGACTTCTCGAAGAGGATCGCCACGTCGTCGACGTCGCTCATGACGGCGAGACCGGCGCCTCGATCGCCGAGGATGCGGCGGGCATCGACGTCGTCATCCTCGACGTCGGCCTGCCCGACATGTCCGGCCTCGACGTCGCGCGGCGCGTTCGTCGGGCGCAGCCGGAGCTCGCGATCCTCATGCTGACCGCTCGCGACACGGTCGGCGACCGGGTGACCGGGCTCGACGCCGGGGCCGACGACTATCTCGTCAAGCCTTTCGCCTACGAGGAGCTCGCCGCCCGCCTCCGGGCACTATCGCGACGGACCACCGGACCGCGCCGCGCCGCGCCGGTCCTGGCGGTCGGGCCCATCAAGCTCGACGAGGCGGCTCGACGGGTGACAGCCGACGGTCGCGACGTCGACCTCAGCCCGCGCGAGTTCTCCCTGCTCGAGTGCCTCCTCCGTCATCCCGGTCAGACCCTGACCCGCGACCAGCTGCTCGATCAAGCCTGGCCATTCAGCGTGGCGGTCACCCCGAACGCGGTCGATGCCTACGTTCACTACCTGCGGACGAAGCTCGGCGAGGTGGGCAACCGGATCGAAACGGTTCGCGGCGTCGGTTACCGGCTGAGCGATGCCTGACGGCGTCTCCGCGGTTGGAGACCGTGACGCCGCCGAGAGCGAAGCCCTCGCCACCGACGGCCGGCTGATCCGGCGCGTCCGCTGGCGTCTCGTCGTGTGGAGCGGCCTCAGCACGCTCGTCGTCCTCCTCTTGCTCGGAGCGGCTCTCTACCTGATTGCGGCGCGGACGCTCGAGGATCGCGGCATCGGCCAGCTCGACCAGCGCGCTGCCGCCTTCCGCGCGCACCCAGACCCGGGACGGCCCGGCCAGGGCTTCAGCTTCGGCGGCCAGTCGTCCGGGACATTTGCCCTCCTCGCCGATGCTGGCGGAGATCCCGTCGGACCCGGCGGCTTCTCGCTGCCCCCAGGCCTACCGGTCGTTGCGGGAATCGACGCGGCACGCACGACCGGCACGGACGTCCGGGTGACCTCGATCGGCGACCTGCCGGTCCGGGTTCGCACGGAGAAGGCCAACTCGAACATCGGGGTCGTCTACATCCAGGTCATCCAGGACCGGACGACCGAGCGCGACACGCTGGATGCGATTCTCCGCGTCCTGCTGTTCGGTGGAGCCGTCGTCGTGCTCGTCGCGCTCGGGTTCGGGGCGGTCTACGCTCGGCGGGCCCTCGTCCCGATCCGCGATTCGCTCGCCACCCAGCGATTGGCGCTTCGCCGCCAGCGCGAGTTCGCGGCCGACGCGAGCCACGAGTTGCGGACCCCGCTGACGGTCGTCCGGAGCTCGCTCGAGCACCTCCGACGGCACGCCGACAAACCCGTCAGCTCCGTCGGCAACGCCCTCCAGGATATCGGGGCGGAGGTCGAGCACCTGACCTCGCTCGTCGACGACCTGCTCCTGCTTGCCCGATCCGATTCGGGCGCGATCTCGCTCGACCGAATGCCGCTCGACCTGGGTGACGTCGCCGCCGCGGCCGCGTCGTCGCTCGTGAAGCCGGCCGGGGCGAAGGAGGTCAGCGTCGAGGTCGACCCAGAGCCCGCGATCGTCGAGGGCGACGCGGCCCGCCTCCGCCAGCTCGTCTTCATCCTCGTCGACAACGCGATCCGCCACAGCCCGAAGGGCGGCCACGTCCGCGTTGCCGTCCGGCGCGAGGGTGGCAATGCCTTCCTTGACGTCGAGGACGACGGCCGCGGCGTCAGCCCCGAGGACATGCCCCATCTCTTCGAGCGGTTCTGGCGCGCCAGCGGAGCACCGTCAGGCGGCACGGGGCTGGGGCTCGCGATCGCGAAGTGGATCGTCGATCGCCATCACGGCTCGATCGAGGTCTCGAATCGCCAGGGTGGCGGCGCCCACTTCCGGGTCCGCCTCCCATCGACCGAGCCAGCGAGGGCTTGACGGCCCTGGGCCTCCGAAATGCCCGCACCACGGGCATAAGGCAACAACTCGAGCCCGTTCCTCATACAAAAGGCCGCGTGAGCGGCAGCAAGTAGCTGTCGATGGCTAATTGCGGTTCGGGTCGCGGCGCCTCCGCCCACTTCCGGTCCGTGATACCCACATCACGGGTATCTCGAACGGCAGGCCTCCGGCGAGCCGCCGATCTGGGCCTCTCAGACGGCTCTCATCTTGGGCGGCTGGAATGGGGACACCTCGCGGCGCGGTCGTCGCCGGGAAAGGCACCCCGATTGGAGTTCATAGTGACCTCGCCCATGTCAGCCGATAAGGCTCCTTCGCGCCCGCCGCTCCTGCGCAACCGATGGCTCCTTATCGGCCTCGGCGTGGTCGTCGTGGCCCTCCTGGTCGGTGGGGCCGTGAGTTTCTCATACCTCTTCCTGCGCCCGCCGGCGCCGGCGGCGGTCGGCCTTTCGACCGCCACCGCCTCACCGGCCACGAGCACGGATCCCGCGTCAACGACCAACCCGGCCGCCTCGTCGGCTACGGCGGGTGGGGGACTCAGCCGGACGTGGAACGTCGATCCGTCCATCGGGTCCTTCTCCGACTTCAGTGGCTCCTTTGTCGGCTACCGGGTCGATGAGGAGCTCGCCAACGTCGGCGCCGCCACGGCCGTCGGCCGGACCCCGAACGTGACGGGCAGCATGACCCTCGATAGCTCGATGATCACCGCCGTCGACATCTCGGCGGACCTCTCGACCCTCCAGAGCGACAAGAGCCAGCGTGACGGGCAGTTGCATCGCCAGGCGCTCGAGACCGATCAGTTCCCGACCGCGACCTTCAGCCTGACGTCACCGATCGACCTCGGCCCCGTGCCGGTCGACGGACAGGTCATCCAGGCCTCCGCGACCGGCGACCTGACGATCCATGGCGTCACGAAGAGCGTCCAGATCCCGCTCGAGGCGCGCCTGTCAGGCACGGTCGTGACCGTGACCGGCTCGATCGACATCCTGTTCGCCGACTACGGGATCAGCCGACCGACGTCCTTCGCCGTGCTCACGATCGCCGACCACGGCACGATGGAGTTCCAGCTCCAGTTCACCAAGGGCTGATCGGCCGACTCCTCCCGGCCGTTCGCCTCCTGGAATCGAGAAGCCCAGGCCCCGCGAGGGGTCCGGGCTTCCAGGTGTGCTTGGGGTCGTCGCTCAGCGCGGCTTCGTACGGTTGGCCGCCACGTGGGCGCTCCACTCCGAGGAGCGGCCGTCCGGAGACGCACTCGAGCCGTGCCAGCCGCAGACACAGGTGATGGTCTGCGCCTGGTGCTTGTACTCGGCGATGACGTGCTTGAGCGGCTCGGGCGCCCGCGGCGTGACACCGGGCCGTGGGGGCACCGTCATCGTGGCCGGTTGCGGACGCGGTCGCTCGTCTGTCACGCCTCGCGCACCTTGACGGCGCGCGGCCCCTTCGGGCTCGCCTCGACCTCGAAATCGACCTTCTCGCCACCGATCAGTCGATCGAAATCGAGCCCGCCCTCAAGGGCGCCGCGGTGGAAGAAATAGTCCTTGCCGTCATCGGCAGTGATGAAGCCGAAGCCGCGATCGGCGACGAGCTTCTTGACGGTCCCGCTGGACATGACGCCTCGTGTTTCTCTTCTCGAACCTGGTCGGCCGACGCACGGCCGGTTCGAGAGGAACCATCGACCACGCGGGGGACGCCCGACTGTCGGGCGGACGGACATTGTACTCGCGATGCCCCGCTGCCGCCGATCCGGGCCGTCGAGCCCTCAGGCGACCCAGGCGACGCGTCTCGTTCGGCGGATGAGTTCGGCCACGACGGCCGGCGCGAATGCGACGATCGCCACGAGCAGCCAGTCGCCGGCGTCGAGCGGTGTTGCCCGGAACGCCTCCGCCAGTGGCGGGATCGACGGAATGAGCGCCTGGATCATGACCACGACTACGCACGTCGCGAACAGAAAGCCGTTTCTCGGCAGCCGGGTGACCGGCGTCGTCAGGCTCCGATTCGCGTATGCCCGGGCCGCCTGCCCGACGACGAGCGCCGTGAACGCCAGCCAGCGGGCGTGCTCGAAGCCTCCCGGATGCCAGCTGATGAGCGCCAGGGCCGCGACGGCGCTGAAGCCGCCCGCTGCGGCGATCCGGAGGAGTAGCGAGGCCGGCAGGAGCGGCCTGCCGCGCGGGTGCGGCGGCTGGCGCA
>JBBSCI010000206.1:0-4512 GCA_038250445.1 Candidatus Limnocylindrales bacterium
GCCGCCGCTGACGATGCGCAGGCCGCGCGCGATCAGCGTTTGCGCCAGCACGTGGGCGTTGTCCACCACCTGTTGCTGGTAGGTTTTGAAGTCGGGCTGCAGCGCGTCCAGAAAGGCCACCGCCTTGCCGGCAATCACGTGCATCAGCGGTCCGCCCTGGACGCCCGGGAAGACCGTCTTGTCGACGGTCGCGGCCAGCGAGGTCTTGACCGTCGGGAAACGCTCCGGATCGGCCGATGGCGGCAGCTCATTGCGGCTGAAGATCAGGCCGCCGCGCGGGCCGCGGAGGGTCTTGTGCGTCGTCGTGGTGACGATGTCGGCGTGCGGGAACGGCGAGGGGTGGACGCCGGCCGCGACGAGCCCGGCGATGTGGGCCATGTCGACGAAGAGCAGCGCACCGACGCCGTGGGCGATTGCCGCCATCCGCTCGAAGTCGATGATCCGCGGGTACGCCGATGCGCCGGCGACGATGAGCTTCGGGCGGACCTCGGCGGCCTGGGCCTCGAGGGCGTCGTAGTCGATTCGCTCGGTGTCCCGGCGGACGCCATAGGCATGGATCTCGTAGAGGCGGCCGCTGAAGTTCAGCTTCATTCCGTGGGTCAGGTGACCACCCTGGTCGAGCCGCATCCCCATGACCGAATCGCCGGGCTCGAGGACGCTGAAGTAGGCGGCCATGTTGGCCTGGGCGCCGGAGTGCGGCTGGACGTTGACGTGCTCGGCCCCCGGGAAGAGCGCCAGGGCGCGCTCCTGGGCTAGCGTTTCGGCGACGTCGACGTACTCACAGCCGCCGTAGTAGCGCTTGCCGGGCAGCCCTTCCGCGTACTTGTTCGTCAGCCAGCTGCCCTGGGCCTCCATGACGGCGGCCGACACGTAGTTCTCGCTGGCGATCAGCTCGATCTTGTCGTGCTGCCGACGGCGCTCGCCAAGCATCGCCTCCCAGAGCTCGGGGTCGACCTCCGAGATCGGCGCGCTGCCGAGGCCCATCCGCTCGGAGATGCTCATCCCTCGCCTCCTGCTCCCGACGCGCTCCCGTCTCGGGGCCTATCTTCCCACGAACGCTGCCGCGGCCGGGAAGGCGGCGTCGTAACCAGGCCGAATCGATCGCGCCGGGGGTTCAGGTCGTCAGAGCGGGGTCAGTTCGATCCGCCCGTCGAGGCGTGGCCCCCACCCTTCGCGGGTCGCACGGTGGCACTGGGGCTGGGCCTTGGACTCGTCGCCCGCGGCGTCGCCGAGCCATCGACATTGACACCGAGCGACGTATTCGGGCCGGAGCCCCCGTCGTCCGAGTCGCTCCCGAGCCTCGCCTCGCCCGTGTTCGGGCTGGCGATCACCGCGCCTGCAGCGGTCGGCGACGTGGTGGCTGTCGGGCTCCCCGACCAGGTGGCGGCGGCCAGGATTCCGAAGCCCGCGGTCCCGGCCAGGCCGGCCACGGCGGCGCCCGTTGTCAAGCTTCGGAGGCGGTCGATCGCGTGGCCGCGGCGCGTGGTCATGCGGCGGACATCAGGTTTCATGATCCGGATCCTGACCGGGCGATCCTTTCGAATTGATTACGCGGGCGTTGGGAGGACCACGATCAGGCGAGGGCTCGGGCCCAGGTAACTCCGATTCGGGCGCCCCCGATCGGCGCCGTGGCGACCTTCCAGCGGCCGCCGGTCGCTCGGACGATCGCATCCGCGATGGCGAGGCCAAGCCCCGCACCCCCCTGCTCATCGGTTGCTCGGTGAAACCGGTCGAAGATTCGAGTCCGCTCCGCGTCCGGAATGCCCGGCCCGCTGTCGTCGACCCTGATGGCCACGCGCGGGCCATCAGCGGCGACGGTCACGCCCACCCGACCGTCATCGGGCGCGTATTTGCAGGCGTTGTCGAGAAGCACGCCGAGCAGCCGGTCGAGCCACTCCGGCGGGACGGCAATGATCGCGCCGTCAGTCGGTGCTTCGATGTCGATGGTCAGCTGACGGAGTTCGGCAATCGGCCCGAAGCGATCGACGGCCTGACGGGCCATGACCGCCAGGTCAACTGGTTCCACGTTCGCTGGTCGCTTGGACGCGTCGAACCGGGCCAGCCAGAGGAGGTCCTCGAGCATCCGCCGCATTCGCTTCGATTCATGATCGACGCGCCCGAAGGCGCTGCGGTACCAGGCGTTGTCGCGTTCGTGGGCGAGGGCGAGGCTCGTGTTGGCCTCGATCACCGCCAGCGGCGTTCGGAGCTCGTGCGAGGCGTCGGCGGTGAACTCGAGCTGACGCCGGCGTGACGCTTCGATCGGGGCGGCGACGCGGCGCCCGATCGCGGTGGCCCCGAGGAAGACGATCCCGAGCAGGATCGGGGCGATGACGACCTCGGCGACCATGATCGTCTCGCGGGTCTCGCGGACCGGTTGAAGCGACTGCCCGATGACAATCCAGTGGTCGCCGACCTGGCGACCAGCGATTCTGAGCTCGACGCTGCCGATCGTGGCGGTGACGGGGCTGGATACCCCCTTGTAGACGTCCGGCAACGCCGGGTTGGACGCCGCCGTCGAGGTCGCGCCCTCCGAGTCGACCGCCCAGAGCACGACGGGCGCACCGCCGAACTGCTCGGGCGGCGGCGCCTCGAATGAATCGCCATCGCCCCCACCGTCATGTGGCAGGCGGACAAATGAAGACGTGATCCGCTGGTCGATCTGGTCGGTGAGATTGCGCTGGACGATCAGAACGACGGCGATCGCGACGCCGAGATAGATCAGCGCAACGACCGCGGTGGCGGACATGGCGACCCTGATCGAAGTTCGCCGAACGCTCGGCAGTGCGACGCCGGTCATGCGTCGTCCAGCCGATAGCCCGCGCCGCGGACGGTGACGATCCGGACCCCGGCGCTCGGCAACTTGGCCCGGAGCCGGCTCATCTGGACGTCGATCGCGTTCGAACCGAGCGGATCCGTCTCGTCGGCCCAGGCATGTTCGGCGATCGCCTTTCTGTCGACGACTGCCGGCGAGCGGCGCATCAGGAGCTCGAGGATCCGATACTCGGTCGATGTCAGCCCGATTTCGCGGCCGGCAACCGTCACCACCCGGCTGACTGGATCGAGAACCAGGCGGCCACGTTCGAAGGTCGGGCCATCGACGCCGCGGGGCCGGCGCTGGAGGGCCCGGACGCGGGCGAGCAGCTCGCCGAAGTCGAACGGTTTGACCAGGTAGTCGTCGGCACCGGTGTCGAGGCCGCGAATCCGGTCGGCCGGGGTGTCGCGCGCGGTCAGCATGCGGATCGCCGTCGGGCGCCGATTGCGGCGGACCCATTCGACGACCTCGATCCCCTCGGCGCCCGGCATCCGCCAGTCGAGGATCGCGACGTCATAGTCGTAGAACTTGAGTTGATCGATCGCGTCGTCGCCACGATCGACCGCATCGACGTGGAAGCCGCCCTCGGCGAGGCCGAGGACGATGACGTCGCGCAGTCCCGGATCGTCTTCGGCGACAAGGATGCGGATGGCGTCAGGGTCGCACGGATTCGCGCGTCGATCTCTGCGATCCGGCCTGCTCACGCACGACCGGGGCGGTTGGAGCGCGCGCCAGGCGGAGCGCTAGAACGGGGCAGACCGCGACGGCCCGCTTGGCGTGGTCCATCAGCGCACGGGGCACGCCGCCCGGCCGGACGATCGGGTAACCCCAGTTGTCAAGCTCGACCAGCTCGGGCAGGAGCTCGGCACACATCCCGAAGCCGTCGCAGGCGATTCGATCGACGACAATGTCCATAGCCATGTCAGGCCACGCTCGCGCCGACCTGGGCCTCGGTCTTGCGGACGTAGCCGCCCGGCACGGCCACCCGCTGCCCGAGTTCATGCGAGCAGATGCGTCCGCGCTGATGGCGTTCCCACTCCGGCGCGAAGACGCGCAGGGAGGTGAGCATCTGGCCAACTGCCCCATCGGGGTGGCGGCATGCGCCCCGGCCGGCGAGCTGGCGCGACCACCGCTCGATCCGTTCGAGGGAGTCGCGTTCAGGGATGCCGTCGGCGAGGCGGCGGGTCGCATCGGCGATTGCCCTGAGGCCGAAGACGCAGGGACCACATTGGGCGGCCGACTGGCCGGCCATCCAATCGATGATCCGCGCGGTCGCCCGAACGCCGCAGGCATCTGCGCCGAGGAACGCGACAACACCGCAGCCGAAGGCGCTGCCGGCGTCGCGCAGCTCGATCGGGTCGAGAGCGAGATCCATGGCACGGTCGGCGGACACCCAGCCACCGAAATAGCCGCCGAGCAGGACGGCCTGGTGGCGGTGCCGGGCGGTTGCGATGCCGGGATCCAGCTCACGGATCGTCGTCCCGATCTCGATCTCGCGAACGCCGTCCTGCCCTGATCCGGTGACGGTCACGAGAGCGGAACCGCGGGTCGTCCTCCTCCCGAGCTCGCGATACCAGCCGTCGCCGTAGCGGACGATGAGGGCGGAATGAGCCAGGCTTTCGACGTTCTGGAGGAGCGTCGGCCGGCCGCCGATCCCGCGCTCGTACGGGCGCGGCGGGCTGGTCGTCGGCCGGGCATCC
>JBBSCI010000207.1:0-4419 GCA_038250445.1 Candidatus Limnocylindrales bacterium
AGACGCGCCGCGAGGGCACACCTGCCCGTCGAGCGTTGACAGGCGATTTGGGCGTCGCGACGATCGCATCACGATGCAGCACGCTGTCGCCATGCACGCTCCCGCCGAGCGGGATCGGGAGGAGACGCGCGCGGTACGTGCGGATCAGCCGGCCCAGATCGCGGCCGAACCCACCCAGGGCCCATGGAGCGTCCTGCTCGGCCTCCAGCGATCAGCGGGGAACGCCGCGGTCACGCGGCTGCTGCAGGGACGAGGCTCGGCGATGGGGATCCTGATGCCACTCGGCGGACGGCACCGCCCCCCGATCGCGCCGATTTCGGTCTCAAGACAGGCCGATGACGACGAATGGGGCGAGTCGAGCTCGGAATGGTCGTCGGGCGGCGAGTCCGACGCCGGGTCGTCGTGGGGCACTGACGAGGAGCAGACCGGATCTGCCTGGTCCAGCGGTGAGTCTGGCGGCGGATACGGTGGCGGGGAGGCGAGCGGCGCAGAAGCGGGCGGTGGAGACGTCGGCGGCGGGGAGACCGGCAGCGGCGGATCGGCTGGGTCGGTGTGGTCGGGCGGCGAGTCATCAGGTGCGGGCGCCGGCGGCGGGGAGACCGGTGGCGAATCGGGGTCCGGTTGGGAATCAGGCGAATCTGATCAGGGGTCCGCAGAGGATTCGGGATCCACGTGGTGGCCGTTCGGCGGGCACGAGGAGGAAGGCGAGGAAGAGGACGGCGGGCACTCTCAGGATGACATGGATCGTAAGACGGCCGAGGGCGAGACAGGCACCGAGTCGGACGTCTACGTCCCGACTGGGGGTGGCCCTCCACCGGAAGGCTTCACGGTGAACGGAACCAGCGGCTTCCAGGATGGCGGCCCGAGCGGAACGGTTGCGTTCGGCGACGAGCCTTCAAACGGCGCGGATTCCGACGAGGCGCTTCGGCCGCACGCGTTCGCGGCCGGCGGACGGGCCGGCAGCATTGCCTGGGCCGGCGGCGGGAAGGCGGGCGGCCCGAAAGGCAACCAGGAATCCGGGAGCCTGGACCCTGACGAGGTCGTGCCTGAATACGACTCGACCGGGAACGGGCCGTTCTCGAATGCAGACGCTTGGGTCCGCGCGGGGACGGGTGTCGTCAATGTGCATCGGAGCTACGTAACGAGCAATGCCGGCGACCAGGGGAACGGGTGGTGGATCTCCGCGGCGGCGGCCGGCGCCCTCGAGGCGCACGAACAGCGCCATGTAGCGTCGAGCAAGAGCCTTTACGAGTCGAACATCCAGCCGGCCCTCGATCGGATCGCGGTCAGCGCGACGACCGGCAAAGACAAGACCTACTGGCAGAGCGATGCCCGGGCGTTGTTGAAGCGACAGATCGGCTGGGAAGGTGCGCTCAGGAATTTCAAGGATGAGGACATGGCCTACAACGGGAAGTGGGGCCAGATCGATTCCCAGGATTACGGATCCTCCGGTTATCCGCGCAATCAGAAGGGCCCGAGGAAGATCCAAGGCAAGGACTACGACAACTTCCTGATCATGGGCTCGGAGCCAGATCCGACCTAGCGCAAGGCTCGCGACCTGCGCGGCCCGGCAATCCAGAGCGACACAGACCATACGGCCAGCGCGGCCAGCACGACCGGGACAAGCAGCGTGTACGACCCGGTCGAGTCGAACGTGATCGCCCCGATGTACACGGCCACTGTGCCGCCGACCGGGTAAGCGACCGCGAGCAGGCCGAAGATCGTGCCGAATGTCGGGCCGCCGAAGACGTCGCCGAATGCCGCCGACCGAACCGCGATCGTGGCGCCCGTGCCGATGCCATGGAGTGCCAGTCCGGCGATCGCCAGAGCTGGTAGCGACGCCACGAGACCGATCGCCGCCACGACCCCGGCGGCCACGATGACTCCCGCCAGCAGCCCGACGATTCGCCGACCGATCCGATCCGACAGCCAACCACCGACGACTTGGCCCGCGACGTAAGCGAGCGCCTGGAATCCGAGCGCCGCGGCCGCGGTCTCTGCCCCGATCCCGGCCCGGACGGCACCCGGCAGGAACGCCTGGAGGACGCCCTCGTCGAACACCCCGATCGCCGCCGCGCCGAGGAACAGCATCCAGAAGCGCCGAGTACGGACGATTCGGCGGACGCTGCCGCGGTGCTCGCCACTGCCGCTCGGCGGGATCTCCTGGGCGGCGGACACCGCGCCCGGTGCCGCCGTCTCATGAAGCCCCGACGCCCGAGCCGACAGGTTGGCGGCGGTCGCGCGGAGGCTCGCCTGGCCTGCGCTCAGCGGCTCACCGAGGGCCACGGTCGACCCGGTCGGGCCGATTGGTGCGGCCCTGGGCCGCTTCGCGCCCGGCGCGGGCACAACGATCGCCGGCCCGCTCGTCATCATCCAGACGAACCCGACGCCAACCAGGGACGCGGCCATGAACACCAGCGACGCAGAGTGCCACCCGGCCGTCTCGATCAGGCGGGCCGCAAGTGGCAGCGCAACCGCGACTCCGATCCCGGGTCCCGCGTAGGCGATCCCGAGAGCGAGGCCGGACACGCCCGCGTAACGGCGCGCGATCGCGGTCGAGGTCCCGATGAACGCCAGCTGGAGCCCGATGGCGTGGAATGCTGCGTAGGCGAGGATGACCAGCGAGATATCGGTCGCGAGGTAGACGGTCAGCCAGCCAGCGGCGATCAGGACCATCGACGCGGTCAGGAGGTCGCGATCGGCGAACTCGTCGTAGGCGCGGCCGAGGAGCGGGCTGACGAGCGCCGTGACGAGCAGGAACATCGTCCACGGCGTGACGGCCAGCGTCCGGCTGATCCCGAACTCGTCGGCGAACGCGAGCGACAGCGCCGGGAACGTGTACAACCCGCCGTACCCGATCGCGCCGACCACGAATGCGCCGACGAGCGGAAGCGAGACACGCGTAGCCTGACGTGCGATCAGAAGCGCCACGCGCGCATCGTACGAGACGACGAGCCCGTTGATTCCGCTAGCCTTCAGCAATGCTCCGCCTGGGTCTGAACCTGCCCTACGTCGACGGCCAGATGGCCGGTAAGACCCCGCGCTGGGCCGACATCCTGGCGATGGCCCAAGCCGCCGAAGAGGTCGGCTTCGACTCGGTCTGGATCTCCGATCATGTCGGATTCGGCGACGCGGAGCGCGACTGGCGCGGCGCCTGGGAGTCGTGGACGCTCCTCTCGGCGATCGCGGCCTCGACGCATAGGGTGGGCCTCGGGACCTACGTCACGTGTGCGCCGTTCCGCAACCCGGCGCTCCTCGCGAAGATGGCCGAGACGCTCGACGAGGTCAGTGGCGGCCGGCTCATCCTCGGCCTGGGGGCCGGCTGGAACGAGCCCGAGTTCCGCGCCTTCGGCTTCCCGTTCGAGGATCGGTTCGATCGCTTCGAGGATTCGCTGAGGATCATCTCGTCGATGCTCCGCACCGGCGCCGCCCACCACGTCGGTGGGATCGCTCAGGCTCGAGGCGCACGGCTCGATCCGCGCGGGCCAAGGCCCCAGGGCCTGCCGATCATGGTCGGTGCCGGCGGCCCGCGGATGCTCCGCCTGACCGCCGAGCTGGCCGACCATTGGAACGGCGGCCTCAGGGCTCCCGACGAGCCGGAGGCGTTGCTGCGCGCCGTCGACGACGCGTGCCGTGAGGTCGGCCGGGATCCTGCGACGTTGACGCGCTCGGTCGAGGTCCTCGTCCGAGTCCTGCCGGCATCACGCGACGAGCCGCGGGAGGAGCGGGAGCTCCGGGGCTCGGCGGATGAGCTGGCCGCGATCCTGCGGGGCTACGCGATCCTCGGCATCGACGAGCTCCAGGTCCAGCTCCGCCCGAATACGCTCGAGGCGGTCGTGGCATCCCGCTCGCTCCTCGACGCCGTGCGTCGCTGAGCCGAAGCCCTGCTCAGCCCGCCGGAGGCGGCGTCGGCGAGGGCATGCCGGGCGGGCCCCACACTGGAGGCGTCGGGAGTGGGCCGACTTGCTCGACCTGGATCTCGATCCCGCCTGTCCACCCTGCGGCGAGGTTGTAGAGCACGTAGGCGATCGCGGTGAAGATCCATCCGATGCCGGCGTAGAGGAGGGCACCCAGAAGGCCACCGACAAGAACGCTGACCGCGAACTCGGCTGAGTTGCCAGGGCTGTAGGCGAACACCAGGATCGCGGCCGGGATGGCGAAGATGCCGATGACGAGGATGTAGATGACCGCCACGATCGTCGCTGTCCGAACGACGCCGAACGCCGGATCCTGTACATCTCGACTCCTTCTCCTCGGAACGATCGGTCGCTGGAGTATGGCGACTCGCGGACAGCTGCCTCAGGCGAGCGTCCCCGTGCGGTGGACGACCCGGACGGCTCGGACCATAATACTGGCTGGGAGTATTGACAACAGGGGTTGTCAAGGAGCGCCAAATCGGCTAGAATATGCCTCTAGCAG
>JBBSCI010000208.1:0-4331 GCA_038250445.1 Candidatus Limnocylindrales bacterium
CACGGAGATTGGAAATTCGTGTGGCTAGGGGCAGCCCGACCGCGATCGTTGCTCCTCGCCCGCGAGTGCAAGCGATAATGCCTCGACCACCACGTCCTGGAGGAGCCAGCCGCCGTGCCGCCGATCATCGAGCTCACCCGGATCGAGCCCGTCCATCTCGGGCGCCTCGAGCGTCAGGGCGTCTTCACGACCGGCCTCCTGATCGAGGTGTCAGAGACACCGACCCGTCGCCAGACCCTCGCCGATCAGGTCGCCGCGACGACCAACGACGTCCTCGAGTGGCGCGACGAGGCTCTGATGCTCAATCTGGCGAGCTTCGGGCCCCAGGAGCACCAGCTTCTCCTGCAGGCCGGCATCGAGGGGCTACGCGACATCCTCAAGCTGAGCCTCGACCAGTTCCGCGCTGCGCTCATCCTGGCGGCGATGGCGTTGAAGATGGAGGAACCGTCCGACCTGACGGTCGTTGGCTGGTGGGAGCAGGCCAAGACCCTTGAGGACGCCTGACCCAGCCTTTCGCGCTGCTGCGACGGCGGCACTACCATGGCGGGCGTGAATCCAACCGTTGCGGAGCGGGTCGCCGGCGTCCTGACCGCGCTTGCCACGGCCGTCGTGATCACGGCGATCGCGATCGTGCCATTCCTGACGCCGGCCTGGGTGTCGTTCGAACAGGGCCGGACCGGCTCTGCGCAGCTGACCGGCTTCAGCGTGGACCAACTGCGAACGGCCACCGACTCGATCCTCGCCGATCTGGTCGTCGGCCCGCCGGACTTCGACGTGTCGATCGGCGGAGCGTCTGTCCTGAGCGAACGCGAACGAGCCCACATGCGGGACGTCCGCGGCGTGTTCGCCGGGTTCGCTCTGATCGCGGTCGCGGCTGCCATCGACCTCGTCGTTGCGTACACGCTCGCCCGTCGAATGGGACACCCTGGCCGAGCCTGGGCGGCGATCCGGAACGGGGCTCGCGGCCTCGCCATCGGCGTCGTCATCGCCGGCGTCGTCGCGTTCTTCGCGTTCGACGCGGCGTTCGACGTCTTCCATCGGCTGTTCTTCGCCGGCGGCTCCTACACGTTCGACCCCGGCACCGATCGGCTCGTCCAGCTCTTCCCGTTCGCGTTCTGGTCCGAGACGACGATGGCCGTTGGAGCGTTGATCATTGTGCTGGCGCTCCTCGTCGCCTCGCTGGCCGGTCGGCGGGCACACCCCCATCCGGCACCGACACCGGCCGCTGCGAACCTCGCAAACCCCGCCAACCCCGAGGCCGCCCGATGAGCGGCGTGCCGGTCGCACGCCTGTGCGGCATCGAGATCCGGCTTCACCTCTCGTGGATCTTCATCATCGCGATCATCACGGTGACGGTTGGCGGGCGCCTTGGCACGCTCCCGGCTGCCGCCGCCGATGCGACGCTGGCGTGGGTGATCGGAGCGGCCGCGTCCCTGGGATTCCTCGCCACCGTCGTCGCACATGAGCTCGCCCATGCCCTCGTGGCCCGGCGGACGGGCATCCCGATCGAGGCGATCGCGGTCCACTTCGTCGGGTCGCCCGCGACAGTCGATGTCCGGGCAGAGACGCCTCGGGCTGAGGCGGCTGTGGCGCTGGCGGGTCCGGCGACCAGCCTGGCTCTCGGAGTCCTGCTGATCGGCGTCGCCATCGTGACCATCGGGTCGGGGATGACGGCGCTTCGGATCGTGGGCGAGGTCGTCGTCATCATCGGCTCGCTCGATCTCGTCCTCGCCGGCGTGAGCATCGTTCCGTGCTTCCCGCTCGATGGCGGGCGCGTGGTTCGCGCGATCGTCTGGGCCCGGACCGGCGACGAGCGTCGCGGGGCACGCGCTGCCGGGATGATGGGACGGTTGATCGGCTGGGTCCTGATCGGGGCCGGGCTCGTCGTCATCCTCACCGGCGACACCGTGGATGGCGCGATGGTCGGGCTGATCGGCTGGTTCCTCGGCGCGTCGGCACGGTCGGTTGACCGCTGGCTGCTGCTTGACGGCCTGATCACCGGCCTCCGCGTCGACGAGGCGATGGAGCCGAAGCTCGAGACGATCTCGCCGCAGCTGACACTCGATACGTTCGCAGCCCGCGTGCTCGATGGGACGCTCGCGCCGGCCCTGCCGGTCGTGCGTGATGAGACCCTCGTGGGGATCGTCGGGGCGTTGCAGCTCCGCGGTGTGCCCGAGCGCGACTGGCCGTCGACAAGGACGGCCGACGTCATGGTGGACGTCGCCGACCTGCCGGTCGTCGGACCAGCGGAGTCCCTGTCGGACGGGCTCGAGCGACTGCGGACCTCCCACCTCGATGGCCTGCCGGTGCGCGACGGGGCGGCGCTACGCGGCGTCCTCACGCGCCGCTCGATCGCCGTCACGCTTCGCGCCAGGGCCGACCTGCGCGGCGTGGTCATTTGACCGCCCCGTCCGCCCCGTCCGGCCTCAGGTCGGTCGAGGAGGCGCAGGCTGCGGTTCTGGCAGCCGTTCCGGGGGCCACCGAGACGGAGGCCGTCTTCCTCTCCGAGGCTCTTGGACGCGTGCTCGCGGAATCGGTTGCCAGCACGACTGCTCTGCCGCCGTGGGACAACTCCGCGATGGATGGCTATGCCGTTCGGGCTGCGGACACGGCCGGCGCCGCCGAGGACACGCCGGTCAGACTCGACGTCGTCGGCGAGGTCCGGGCGGGGATGGCACCGGAGGTCGAAGTCCCGCGCGCCGGCGCCATCCGGATTGCCACGGGCGCCCCGGTCCCCGCACGCGCCGACGCGGTCGTGCCGGTCGAGTTGACGACGCCCCTCGACGCGACCGGAGCTCCAGCCGGGCCGCGGGGCCGCGACGCGAGCGGACCGTTGCCGCCATCGATCCTCGTCCACGCAATGATCGAGCCCGGGGGGTCGATCCGCCTCGCCGGCAGCGATCTGGCCCTCGGCGTCACCATCCTCGAGGCCGGGACGCCGATGACGGCCGCCGGGATCGCGCTCGCCGCGGGCGCCGGCGTTCCGCAGATCTCCGTCCATCGCCGGCCGCAGGTGCACATCCTCGCGACCGGCGACGAAGTGCGCCCGGCTGGCCAGGCACTCGGCCCTGCCGGCATCCCGGACGCCAACGGGCCCGGCCTGACGGCCCTCGTCCATGCCGCTGGGGGACGGGCGATGACTCTCGGGATCGCGAAGGATCGGCTCGATGACGTCGAATCGCGCCTCTGCGCCGCGCTCGCGGCAGGAGCCGATGCGATCGTCGTCTCCGGGGGTGTTTCCGTCGGGCCATACGACGTCGTGAAGCTCGCGTTCGGGAAGATCGGCCGGATCGATCTCTGGCGAGTCGCCGTCCAGCCCGGCAAGCCCTTTGCGTTCGGTGTCGCCGATCGGCCGGACGGCGGCCGGACGCTGCTCTTCGGACTGCCCGGCAACCCCGTGTCGAGCTTCGTCACGTTCGAACTGTTCGTCCGCCCCGCGATCCGGTCGCTGGCCGGTCACCGCCCGGATCGGCTCCGCCGGCCCCTCGATCGGGCCGTCATCAGCGAAGGCGTCTCCAAGAGCCAGGGCCGGCGGGCCTTCATCCGCGTCATCGCCGACCGCGACGACATCGGGTCGCCGATTCGCGACGAGCTCGGCCGGGTCAGAGTTCGGCTTGCGGGCGGCTCGGCGGGGCAGGGGAGCCACGTGATCTCGGCTCTTGCCGCAGCGGACGCTCTCGCGGTGGTCCCGGAGGAGCACCATACGCTCGACGCCGGCGCGGAGCTCGAACTCTGGTGGCTCGATGCCGGCTGACCGTATCGGAGGATCGATGGCCCAGAAACCGTCCCCGCGAACCGAGCGCCGCCGCCTGACGCACGTCGACCGGAGCGGACGACCGCGGATGGTCGACGTCACCGACAAGGCGGTGACCGCGCGACGGGCCGTGGCCGAGGCCCTCGTCGCCGTGTCAGCGGAGACGATGAGCCTCGTGATCGACGGCGGCGGGCCGAAGGGGGACGTCCTCGGCGTGGCGGAGATCGCCGGTGTCATGGCCGGCAAGCGGACAAGCGAGCTGATCCCGCTCTGCCACCCCATCGCCCTGACCGACCTCGTCGTGGCCGTGACGCCGGATCGCGCCGCCGGTGTGCTTCGCGTCCGAGCCGAGGCGGCGACGACCGCTCCGACCGGCGTCGAGATGGAGGCACTCACGGCGGCCTCGGTCGCGGCGCTGACGATCTACGACATGGTCAAGGGCGTCGAGCGGGGCGTCGAGGTCCGATCGGTCAGGCTGTTGTCCAAGAGCGGCGGACGGAGCGGGGAGTGGCATCGGCCGCCGGAGTCGGAGGCCGATCGACCACCGGACCAGCGGAAGCCGGGCGAGCGTGCCGCC
>JBBSCI010000209.1:0-4312 GCA_038250445.1 Candidatus Limnocylindrales bacterium
CCCGTGTCGGCGCGTATGTCCCGGGCGGATCCGCCCCATACCCGTCGACGCTCGTCATGACCGTCGTGCCGGCCCTCGTCGCGGGCGTGGGCGACGTCCTCGTGGCTTCACCAGCGGATCGTGACGGCCAACTCGACGGGGTCCTGCTCGGCGCGGCCGGCCTCCTCGGCGTCGGAAGGCTCCTCGTCGCCGGCGGTGCCCAGGCGATCGGCGCCGTCGCCTACGGGCTCGAGGACATCGGATTTGCGCCGGTCGATCGGATCGTCGGGCCTGGCAACGCATGGGTGACGGCGGCGAAGATCGAGGTCAGCGCGGTCGTCGGGATCGACCTGCCGGCCGGACCGTCTGAAGGAATGGTCATCGCCGATTCCACGGCCGACCCGTTCCTCGTCGCCGCGGACCTCGTGACCCAGGCGGAGCACGGTCCCGACTCGCCGGCCATCCTCGTCACGCCCGATCCCGGCCTCGCCGACGCCGTCGAGGCCGAAGTTGCCGCGCTCTTGCCGCGGCTCGAACGGCGATCGATCCTCGAATCGGCCCTTCGGGACCACGGCTGGATCGTCCTGGCCCCGGACCTCGATCGCGCGATCGCGTTCGCCAACGCGTACGCGCCAGAGCACCTGTCGGTCGACGTCGCTGACGCCGAAACTGCAGTCGCGCGGCTGACCAACGCGGGGTCGATCTTTGTCGGCCCGTGGGCACCCGAATCCGCGGGCGACTACGCCACCGGCGCCAACCACGTCCTGCCGACTGGCGGCCTCGCCCGATCGTGTGGCCCGCTCTCGGTCGAATCGTTCGGGCGCTTCAGCCAGGTCCAGCGGATCGACCGCGAGGGACTCCGCGGCATCGCGGAGACGATCCGAGTGCTCGCCACCGCCGAGGGCCTGACGGCCCATCGAAACGCGGTTGACGCCCGCTTTGACGGGCACCCACGATGAGCCCGACCCCGGTCACGTTCACGTCGCCGACGCAACCCGCCTCCTACAGCGGGGTGGCGACCGACGAGGAGGTCGCCGCCCGCTTCGGGATCCCGCTCGACATGATCGTCAGATTCGACCTCAACACGTCGCCCGCGCCGCCCGGCCTCGTTGCCGACCTCCTGGCGGCGGGCCGGTTCGAATCGCCGCTCTCTGAGTACCCGCCCTCCGACTACCGCCGCCTCGTGGCAGCCGCGGCAGCGACCTACGACGTCAGCCCGGACGAACTCCTCGTCGGCGCCGGGGCCGACGAGATCCTCGACCTCGCCGGCAAGGCGTTCCTGCCCGCAGGCGGAACCGCCGTCATTCCGGTCCCGAGCTACGCGATGTACCGCGTCGTCACGGAACAGCGAAGGGCCCGGGCGCTCGGCGTTCCCCGGCGACCCGCCGAGGAGGGCTGGGCGATGGACGTCGCGGCGGTCCGTGCCGCCGCTCGCACGGCCGACGTCGTCTGGCTCTGCAACCCGAACAACCCGACCGGGCTCGCCGAGCCAGAGGGCGCGATCAAGGATCTCCTAACCGGAATGGCCGCGGACGCGGCGACCGACGGGCGCGCCCCTGCGACCGTCGTCCTCGACGAGGCGTACGCGGAGTTCGTCGACGAGACGCTGATCCCGCTCCGACTTCGATATCCCAACCTCGTCGTCGTTCGCACCGCGAGCAAGGCGTATGCGCTCGCCGGGCTGCGGGTCGGCTTCGCGGTCGCGGCCCCTGAAACCATTGCCCGGATCGCCCCGTTCCGGCCGCCGGGGTCCGTCTCGACGGTCAGCGTCACGCTCGTCACGGCGGCCCTGACGGACCCGACGGCGATGCGTGCGAACATCGCCCGCGTCGCGACAGAGCGCGATCGCCTTGCCGCCGAGCTGCGCGGGGCCGGCTGGCAGGTCGGTCCGTCTGTCACGAACTTCCTGCTCGTGCGCTTCGATAGCGGAGTGCGAGCGGCCGCAACCGCCGAGGCGCTGCTCCGGCGCGGGATCGTGCCGCGAACGTTCGGGGCGGACCATCCCCTTGCCGATGGGCTGCGCCTGACCGTCCGCGACGCGGCTGAGAACGACCGGCTGATCGAGGCCGCGAAGGCCGCCGCCGCGGAAACCGCTCCGGATACCAAGCGATGACGACCCCGCTCGGAACCGTGGCCGTCTCCGATCGTGTCGGCCGGCGGGTGACCGTGTCGCGCCAGACCCGTGAAACGAGCGTGACCGTGAACCTCGACATCGACGGAACGGGCGCGGCGGCAATCTCGACTGGCGTCGGCTTCTTCGATCATCTCCTGGGGTCGCTCGCACATCATGGGCTGTTCGATCTCGAGGTCAACGCGACCGGCGACGTGGAGGTCGACGAGCATCACACGGTCGAGGACGTCGCTCTTGTCCTCGGCTCGGCGTTCGGCGAGGCCCTGGGCGATCGAGCCGGGATCAGCCGCTTTGGCGAGGCCACGGTCCCGATGGACGAGTCGCTCGCGACAGCCGCGGTCGACGTCGGGGGCCGGCCGTACGCGGTCCTTGACCTGCCGTTCCGCGGCGAACGCGTCGGCGGCTTGCCGCTCCAGCTCGTGGACCACGCACTCGAAGCGTTCGCGCGAACCGCCGGCGTCACGCTCCACCTCCGTGGCTCCGGTCGCAACGACCACCACCTTGCCGAGGCGGCATTCAAGGCGCTCGGCCGGGCGCTGCGGGTCGCCTGCGAGCCCGATCCCCGACGGAGCGGTGTCGCGTCCACAAAAGGCTCACTCGGATGAGCCTGTCGCCCCTCGTGGCGGTCGTCGACTACGGCGCGGGCAACCTGGTCAGCATCGAACAGGCTCTCATGGCCGTCGGCGCGCGCGTGGTGCTCGCAGAGGATGCCTCGGCGATGTCCGGCGCCGATGCCCTCCTCGTCCCCGGGGTCGGTGCCGCGGCGCCCGCGATGGACCGAGTGCAACGCCAGGGCCTCGTCGAGCCGATCCGCCGCTGGATCGCCGACGATCGGCCATTTCTCGGGATCTGCCTCGGCCTGCAGCTCCTGTTCGAGGGCAGCGACGAAGACGGCGCAACGACGCTCGACATCCTGCCCGGGCGGACGGTCCGCCTCGAGGACGCCCCGACCCTCCCCCACATCGGCTGGAACCAGGTCGAACGCCGACGCGAGCACGCGATCTTCGACGGCATCGCCGACGCGTCCGATTTCTACTTCGTGCATTCGTACGCGGGCGCCGTCGCGGACGAAGCGAGCGACGTCGTCCTGGCCGATACGACCCACGGCCAGCCATTCGTCTCGGCGATCGCCACGGGTGCGCTTATCGGCGTCCAGTTCCACCCCGAACGAAGCGGAACCGACGGGTTGCGGCTTCTGTCCAACTTCGTCGACCTGGTCCGGTCGGGCGGCCTTGCCACGGGCGCCGGCACAGCTGCCACCCTGGCAACCTCGCGCTGATGCTTCGTCGCCGAGTCATTCCCTGCCTCGACGTCGCTAACGGCCGCGTCGTCAAGGGCACCCGCTTCGTCGATCTCGTCGACGAGGGCGATCCTCCGGAGCTGGCCGCCCGCTACGCAGCCGAGGGCGCCGATGAGCTGGTCTTCCTCGACATCTCGGCAGCCCGTGAGGGCCGAGCGACGCTCCTCGAGATCGTCGAGCGGACAGCCCGCCGAGCCTTCGTTCCGTTGACCGTGGGCGGTGGCGTCAGGAGCGTCGACGAGATGCGAGCGGTCCTGCGCGCCGGCGCCGACAGGGTGTCGCTGAATACCGCCGCCGTCGCTGATCCGTCGCTCATCTCGCGCTGTGCAGCGCGCTTCGGGTCGCAGGCAGTCGTCGTCGCAATCGACGCTCGATCGGCCCCCAGCGGCGGCTGGGAAGTCCTCGTCGCCGGCGGCCGAGAGCCGACGTCACTCGAAGCCGTCGCCTGGGCCCGCGAAGCAGCCGAACGCGGTGCCGGCGAGCTGCTCGTCACCTCCATCGATCGAGACGGCACGCAATCGGGCTTCGACACCGAACTCTTGAGGGCGATCACCTCGGCAGTCACCGTCCCGGTCATCGCCTCCGGCGGCGCGGCGGGTCCGGCAGATTTCGTCGCGGCCGTCACCGAAGGCGGCGCCGACGCCGTCCTCGCCGCCTCGATCTTCCACCGCCGGATCCACTCGATCGGCGAGGTGAAGGCCGCGATGGCCGCAGCCGGGCTGCCGGTGAGGCTGACCGGGGTGGCCGCATGACCGCATCGACGCGCACGGAGGCGCCCACCGTCCGCTACGGGGCAGACGGGCTCGTGCCCGCCGTCGTGCAGGACGTTGCGGACGGCCGCGTGCTGATGGTCGCCTGGATGGACGCGGAGGCGCTGGCGGCGACGCTCGAGACCGGCGACG
>JBBSCI010000210.1:0-4249 GCA_038250445.1 Candidatus Limnocylindrales bacterium
ATCCTCGGCAAGGTGATGATGGATCGGGTGACATACGACCCCACCATCGAGCCGTCGACGATCCTCGAGCGGAGCCTCCGCGAGTCGGCCGACCTGATCGCTCGCTGGCACGGTGCGGCGGACGGCCGTCTCGGTTATGCGGTGACGCCGCGGTTCGCGGTCTCTTGCACCGCGGAGCTCCTGCGTGAGTCGGCGTCGCTCGCTCGCTCGGCGGGGACGTGGTGGCAGAGCCACGTCGCGGAGGACCCTGGCGAGATCGCCGAGGTCACCCGGCTCTTCCCGGAGGCGCGCGACTACGTCGATGTTTACGACCGGGCAGGCGCGCTGGGGGAACGGTCGGTCCTGGCCCATGCCATCCACTTGTCCGATCGTGAGCTGGCACGAATCGTGGAGACCGGCACGCGGGTGTCGCACTGCCCGGCGTCGAACCTCTTCATCGGCGCGGGCGTGATGCCGCTCGCGCGCTGGCAGGAGGCTGGCGTCGCCGTCGGGCTCGGCTCGGACGTCTCGGGTGGCCCGGATCCGTCGCTGTTCTCGGTGATGCGCGCGGGCGCCTATTCCCAGATGGCCCGCCGATCGCTTGCCGGCGAATCGAACCGGCCCCTCGCGCCCCTCGACTGGCTGCGGCTCGGGACGATCGATGGGGCGCGAGTGCTCGGGCTCGAGGACCACATCGGGTCGATCGAGGTGGGCAAGGAGGCCGACATGATCGTCGTCGACCCGGCGCTGACCGCGCCGTTAGGAACCGATGCCGACGCCCAGTTGCTCGCCGATCCGAGCGCGCTCGTCAGCAGGCTCATCTTTCGAGCCCACCCGGACATGGTCCGCGGCGCCTGGGTCCGAGGCAGACGATTGGAGGGGCCATCATGATCAACGCCCGGTTCGGCCACGTAAACGTCATCGCTCACGATTGGCAGCGGTTGGCTGAGTTCTACAGCGAGGTGTTCGGGATGGAGATCGTCCCGCCGCTGCGCGACTATCGCGGACCTGACCTGGAGGCCGGCACCGGCGTCCTTGGCGCCGCCTTCCCGGGGGCCGACCTCCGACTACCAGGGCTCGGCCCCGACGGCCCGACCCTCGAGATCTACCAGTACGAATCAGGCCCCGAGCGGGTCACCTCGGCGGCGAACCGGCCCGGCTTTCAACACATCGCCTTCGCCCTACCCGACGTCCGTGCGGCCCGCGATGCCGTCTTCGCCGCCGGCGGCGGGAAGGTCGGCGAGATCGTCACCGTCGCGACGGCCGACGGCCGCGGCGTCACGTGGACGTACGTCACCGATCCCGAGGGCAACTTCGTCGAGCTGCAAGCCTGGTCAGATTGATGTCCGCGACTCAGAGAATGACGATGCCACTGCCCCCGGTACACGCCCGCGCAAACGGAGCGAGAGGCCGGCGATGAGCAATGCCGACATCCTCATCACCGGCGGCACGATCGTCGACGGCACCGGAGCGCCCAGGCGAGCCGGCACGGTCGTTGTCGATGGCGACCGGTTGCGCGTGCTCCCCGCGGGGGCCGACGCACCGGACCATCCGGCCCGGACGATCGACGCCACCGGCAAGGTCGTCGCGCCGGGCTTCATCGACCTTCACTCCCATTCGGGGCTGATGATCCTCGCCGAGCCCACCCACGATCCGAAGGTCCGCCAGGGCATCACGACCGAGGTGATCGGCGTCGACGGCAACAGCTACGCGCCGTTCGCGAGCCCCGGCGACCTCGAGGCCTTCGTCCATCTCAACAGCGGCGTGGACGGCCGCCCCGACATCGCTTACGACTGGGACACGGTGGCGTCGTACCTGGGCCGGTTCGATCGCCAAGTGAGCGTCAACATCGCGTACATGATCGGCAATTCGGCCCTACGGATCGGCGCGATCGGCTGGGACGACGAGCCGGCAACCGCACAAACGACCAGCCGCATGGCGGCGATGCTCCGCGAGGGCATGGCAGAGGGTGCGTTCGGGCTCAGTTCAGGGCTCGACTACCCACCGGGCAGCTACGCCACAACTGACGAGCTTGCCGACCTCAGCCGGCAGGCGGCACGGAGCGGCGGCTTCTACCACACCCATGTCCGCTACTCGCTCGGCGACCGGTTCCTCGACCCGTTTCGAGAGGCGATCGAGATTGGGCGACGCGGCGAGTCCCCGGCCCACATCACCCACTTCTACCACCGCGTGACATTCCCCGGCACCCCCGACCAGATGCTCGAACTCGTCGACGACGCCCGCGCCACAAGCCAGGACGTCACGTTCGACGCCTACCCGGCCGAATGGGCGAGCACCCGGCTCCTGATCCTCATCCCAACGTGGGTCCAGGCCGGCGGTCCGATCAAGACGAAGGAACGCCTCGCCGACCTAGCCACCCGCGACCGGATCCGTCGCGATCTCGACGAGCGTGGCGTGCTCTTTGCCGGCGCCGGCGGCCTCAGAGGCGTCCGGATCGGCTACCTCCACCGGCCGGATAACCTCCAATGGGAGGGCCGTACGCTCGGCGAGCTCATCGACGCGACCGGCCGCGACCCCGTCGACGCGCTGTGCGATCTCCTCCTCGACGAGGACCTCAGCCCGAACGAGGTCACGATGGGCCCGCACACTGACGGGATCCGCCGGTTCCTCCGCCACCCGATCGGGATGGTCGGCACGGACTCCACGTTCGTCGGCGCGAAGCCGAGCCCGCGGACCTACGGCAGCTTCCCTCGAATCCTCGGCCAGTTCGTCCGCGACGAGGCGTTGCTCAGCCTGGAGGAGGCGATCCGGCGGATGACGTCGGCGGCGGCGACCCGACTCAGGCTGAGAGAGCGCGGGGTCATTCGGGACGGCGCCATCGCCGATCTCGTCGTCTTCGATCCAGCGACGGTCCGCAGTAACGCGACCTACGACGAGCCGCGCCAGTATCCGGACGGGATCGAGACGGTGATCGTCAACGGCGACCTCGTCGTCGACGGGGGTGCGCACACGGGCCGGACGCCCGGCCGGGCACTCCACAGCGGCCGGGACTGAAGGCCGGGCCCGGTATAGGCTTGCTTCGATGACCACGCCCGTACTGGACACACCGCTCCTCGACGCGACCGATCCCTCGCTCGCCCGGCCGCTGGCGGTCCCCCTCGCCACGGCCCGCGAAGACGCGCTCGCGGCCGCGCGCGACCTGCTGGCGATCCCCGAGGCGGCGCTTGCCCGGCCGTGGACGTGGATCGGTGGGAGCGAGGAGGAGGTCCGCTACGGAGCGTATCGCGCCGTCGAGGCCCTCGAGCAGGCGGAGATCGAGGCGCGCACGCGGGTCTCCGCGGCCGACGCCGTCGAGCGCGAGGCGGCCCGGATCGTCGCTCCGGCGACCGCTGCTCGCTGGGATCTGCATGGCCTTGTCATGCCCTTGCCCGATGCCCTCCTGGACGCCGACCCGGGCGGGGGGGAGTGGACCATCCGCCTCACGCTCGCCCACACGATCTCCAGCCAGCGAGCGTACGGCTGGGGAACCTCGTGGTGGCTGGCGAACCCGCATGAGGCCGGGGACCCCCAGCTACCTGCGAGCGTGCCGGATGAGTTCTGGACGGCCATGCCCGAAGAGGCCGCCGAAGGCGATGGCTCCGCGCTTGCGGTGCGAGCGCGGCTCGACGCGATCCTCGACCTCGGCGCCGAACGTCTCGCCGGGCTGCCCGACGATAGCCTTGGGCTCGCGGCGCGCTGGTCCGGCTTCGCGGTGACCGTCGGATTCCGCCTGGGACGCTGGTCGTCGCACCTCCGCGAGCACACGATCCAGGTCGAGAAGACGCTGGCGATGCTCGGCCACGCCCCGACCGAGCCCGAGCGCCTCGCGCGCCTTCTGCTGGCCGGTTATGGGCGGGCAGAGGCGACTGTCTTCGGCCGCGGGTCGGCCGAGCCGATCGCGTCCGCTGCCGAACGGGTCGCCGATGGTGCAGCCGAGGCTCGCAAAGCGATCCACGCAGCGCGAGAGGCCGCGGGTTCCTAGGCCTCGACTCAGGCCTCCGGCGTCGCGTCGCGCCTGGCGCCCGGTTCGGTCTCCGGTTCAGCCTCCGGCTCGGCTTCGGCGTCGACCACTTCGAGGTCGGGTCGCGGGCGAAGGCGCTGGCGCTCCTCGTTGAGCCGTCGCTCCGCCGTCTGAACGGCCACCGCGACCGGCTGGTTCGCCCCGATCTCCGCCCAGCCGATCGACAGGCGCAGCGCGACCGCGCCCGCCTCGAGCCAGACGTCGCAGGCGCTTCGAGCCCGCTCCACGTAGTTGATCGCGCGGATCTCA
>JBBSCI010000211.1:0-4227 GCA_038250445.1 Candidatus Limnocylindrales bacterium
CTGGCTCAAGCGGCTGAAGGCGGCGGCGGGAACCGAGGGCGTTGGCTCATACGCGGCGACCGATTGGATCAACGCTCACGAGCCGCTGCCAGGCGACGAGTTGACCGCACTCGTCGAACGGATCGACGCGGTCCGCTCCCGATACCTCCGCTGGATCGCCGATGCCGACCTCATCGTCTGCCCGGCGATGCCTCAGCCGGCGGTCCACCACGGCGACGGTTCAGCCCCGTGGTTCGGCGACACCTACAGCGACGTCCACAACCTCACGGGGTGGCCAGCCGTCGTCGTCCGCGGCGGGACCTCCGGAGAGGGCCTCCCGATTGGCGTGCAGCTGGTCGCGCCGCCGTGGCGGGAAGACGTCGCACTCGCCGGCGCCATCATCGTCGAGGCGGCGTCGGGCGGCTGGCAGCGTCCGCCGATCTGAGGTCGGATCAGGTGTTGACGGGGATGACGGCAGTCACGGTGAGCCCCGAGGCGACGCTCCCGCTCATAATCCCCAGCTGTCGAGCGGCCCCGTCGTCGCTGAAGACCATGTCGGACGTGAGGCTCACGTGGCTGAGATTCTGGACACTCTGACCGTAGCCGTCGGTCGCGTAGACGAGCTCGCAGGAGTCCTTCGGCAAGGCGATCTGCGACGTGGCGATCTTGTTCTTCTCATCGGTCGCCAACGCGAGGCTCGGGTAGACCTCGAAATGGATATGTGGCCAGCGCCCGGAATAGCACGCGGGGAAGATGCTCGTGAACGTCACGAGGCCGCTGTCGTCGGCCGCCTGCACGCCGCGCAGGTAGTTCTCGTTGGCGGCCGATGCCGAGTAGAGCGAATACGCGCCGTTGCGGTCGCAATGCCAGAGATAGACAGCGGCGCCGGCCAGCGCGGCACAGTCGCCGCCGGCGTCCTGGATCGTCAGGTCGATCGTCAGCGGAACGCCTGCAGCGACATTGGTCGATGAGCTGAAACTCGGGCGGATATCCTTCCGGACGACGCCGGCGTCAGACAGGACGTCCGGCCCATTCGACCCGTCGCCCGGAAACGGCCCGGCTGTTTCCTCGGGGATGACGGCACAGCTCGCGCCAGACGTGGCGGCCCCGGCGGTGCCGCTCGCCGAGCCGAGCGGCGTGCCCGTGGCTCCGGCTGGTCCGCATCCCTCGATCGTGAAAACGCTGGCGCTGATGCCCCCGAACCCGAGCAGCTTCAGCATCCGGCGACGATCCAGCGTGGCCAGGTCGAAGACGAGTCCCCGGTCGTGATCCTCGAGGTCGTGGTCGGCGTGCTGGGTGTGCATGAGCTGGGTCATCGGGGCCTCCGTCGCCGTGTGTCGCTGGGTGAGGACACGGTAGCCCCCGATTTCTTCGAACTGTCTGAGAGCAATCTCAGGAAGGGCCGGCCCTGGGGCGCCATCGTCACTCGAGTCGAACCCGCTGCGGCGTGATCCGGACCGGCACGGAGAAATCCCGGGCCGTTGCGGCCTCGTCCATGCCCCAGTGGGCCAACGGTTCGTGATACTTCGCCGCGTAGGCGGGGTGGACATCCGATCGCACGATGGTCGGGTCCGGTTCGGCGCTCCCCTCGACGATCAGCGCGTGGTCGCCGTACGGATCGGACTGCAGATGGAACGAGACCAGCGGCGAGCGGGCGATGTTCCGAAGCTTGGGCGTGTCGGGCTGGCTGTAGAAGACGATCGTGTCGCCCTCCCAGAGGAAGGAGATGACCGACGACTGCGGCATCCCGCCATCGGCGACCGTCGTCAGCCAGGCGACGACATCGCTCGCGAGATGCTCCCGCGCCCAGCCTGCCTCGTCACGCTGGAGCGCGATCGCGAGCGGGCCTGGTTCTGCCACTCGGGTCTCCCTTTCGCTTCGAACGCCCCGGTGCCCCCCGCGCTCACTGGTTGGGCTGGACGGTCTCCCAGATGTCCATTTCGTCCTTCTCGCCCGGCCTCATCACCCGGGTCGCGCCCTTCTCTTGCACAACCCGAGTTCGAATCTTCCCTCCCGAACGGTCGAACAGGTCGGTCATGTGCGCGACCCGCTCGTCCTCCGTCTTCAGAAACGGGGCCTCTCCCGTGGAACGAAGGAGGTCGTACTTCTCGAGCAGCCACTTCCTGAAATACTTCCTGACGCCCTTCGGGACGTCCTTCGACGATTTGGCGGCCCCCTTCTTCTTGACGACGAAGTCGTCGCCGCCGATCTTGACCTCGCCCTTCGTGCTGCGAACGGGCTTGCCGAACAGGTCCGCCCAGGCTTCGCCGGCCTGCGGCAGGCCGCCCAGGTAGCAACCCCAGAACTCGACCTCGGCGTTCTTGGCCATCGCCCCGCGAAGCCCCTTGCACTCAGGCGACTTGATGTATGCCTTGACCTCCTCTGGCTTGACGAACCGCCACGTCTTCTCCTTGGCCGGGGTCATCCCGACGCCGCCGATCACCGTTTGGCCGTGACCGACGATGCGAACCTTGCTCAGGGAAAGGCCCTGCGCCGCGAGCTTCGTCGCCTCGGCACAGATCTCCTCGATATTCGCGACCTCGCGGTACTCCTGCCCTTTCAGGGTTGTCTTGACGTAGTCGGTCATGTCCTTCGTGTACTGGTCGTTCGGCTTGCGGATGATGAAGATGAGCTCGATCGACTTGCCGGTGGGCTTGGCGTCGGCTGGCTTGGGCGTGTCGTCCCGCTGAACGAACGCATCGGCGACGAGAGAGGCGACCGCGGCGTTGCCGGCCAAGCGCTGCAGCCCGAGCAGCCCGTCGGGCGTGGTCGCCGGGGATGGAGCCCGGTTCGGGCCGACCGCGCCCGCGTCCGCACCGGAGCGCCGCGGCGTGGCGGCCCGCGGCGACGGGCGAGAGGCATGCGTGTGCGTCCGCATCGAGGCGACCGTCACACGGATCGGCGCGACTGTCCAGTGTCGACGGGGCGCCCAATCGGGCAGTCAGCCGTTCCCGTTGGCGCGACCGGCGACCTCAGCCTGTGGGGTGGAGGAGTCCCGAGATCGTCTGGCCCAGCGCCAGGCTGACGAGGAAGAGCATGAATCGGACCGCCCACGTGCCGGCGGTCCCTTCCCGGTCGGCGACCTGCCGCGGGGCGAAGACGAGCATCACGTAGAAGACCAGGATGCCGACCGCCCCGATGACGACGAGGAACAAGGTGCCGGCGAGATCGTCGGGGTTCGCGGCTGAGGCCGCGAGCTGGCGCAGATCGAAGATGCCGGTCAGGCCCGACAGGAAGGCACCGAAGAACCGGCTCGTGATGAGGATGAAGGGTGTAACGAGGGCACGCCGTTGTTCTGCCGAGAGGGGAGGCACCCGTAGCCGGACCACGACGGCGACCGCGATCCCTGCCACGATCGGGACGAGGGCGAGGTTACCGTCCAGCCCCAGATTCTCGATCGTGTCGTCAAGCGTGAAGGCAAAGGCGCCGAACAGCGGGCCGACCGCATACAGGACGTCGTTCTTGGCCATCAGCCCGCTGACGACACCCGGCTGACTGCGAGCCGCGAGACAGGCGACGAAGGCAAGCAGCCCGACGAGGTCGAGCAGGCCGATGAAGAGGTCGGGGCCACCGCCCGAGCTCGTCTGGCGCGGGGGAAACAGCAGCGGCTCGACGACGATGAGCGCGAAGAACAGGAACAGGTCCTCGATGCGCAGGTGGCGGCGCAGCCATCCATCGCGGGTCGCGGGCAAGCTCATGTCCGGAGAGCCTACTGGACCCCGAGGCGATGGCGAGACTCCGCTCGCGTCGTTGCGCGGCATACTCCTCAATGGAGGCTCCGGTCTCGGCGCCCGTCGGACCGGCCCACACCCTCGGAGCCGCAGTCGGAGAGCGCGAATTGAGTCGGGCGAGCAAGACCCTCGACGATGTGCTCGAGGCGATGGATCGGCGGCGCGACGGCCCTTAGCGACTCACGATGACGGACCCGACGACGGGCGCTGATGGGATCGCCTTGGGCGTCGGGGTCGTGGGCTTGAGCTGGTAAATGCCCGTCCGTAGATACGCGGTGAACGGGGCGGTCAACGCGTTCACGGCGTGGACGCGAACGCCGCCGTTCAGCGTGCTGATCGCCAGGCCCTTGCCGAGATAGATCCCGAGGTGGCTGCCACCACCCCAGATCACGAGATCGCCGGGGGTGGCCGTCGTCCGGCTCGTCTTGCCGCGACTGCGGAAGTACTGGTAGAGCGCACTGGCGGAGCGGTACCTGCCGCCCCCGATCAGCGCCAGGTCGCCTGCCGACTTGTAGGC
>JBBSCI010000212.1:0-4152 GCA_038250445.1 Candidatus Limnocylindrales bacterium
GCGACCCCGAAGACCCAGTCGAGCCTGCTCGAAGCGATGCAGGAGCACCAGGTCACCGTCGCTCGCCAGCGCTTTCCGCTCGATCCGCCGTTCTTTGTCCTCGCGACCCAGAACCCGCTCGAGATGGAGGGGACGTACCCGCTGCCCGAGGCCCAGCTCGACCGGTTCCTGTTCAAGGTCATGGTCCCGTTCCCCTCGGAAGAGGACCTGATCACGATCATGGACCGGACCACGGGCGCGGAGTCCGTCACCGCCGATAAGGTCACGACGGCGCAGGAAATCGTCGAGATGCAGCGGCTGGCGCGGGCGGTCCCGATCGCTCCCCACATCACGGCGTACGCGGTGAGCGTGCTGGCAGCCAGCCATCCGGATCAGCCGCGCGCTCCTGAACTCGTGCGCGAGTACGTGCGCTACGGCGGCTCCCCGCGCGGAGCCCAAGCGCTTGTGACCGCCGGCAAGATCTTCGCGCTCCTCGACGGCCGCTTCAACGTCTCAGCCGACGACATCCGATCCGCGGCGTTGCCGGCCCTTCGCCATCGGATGATCCTCAACTTCGAGGGCGAGGCCGAGGGCATCACGACTGAAGCGGCGATCCGCGCGATCCTCGACTCGGTCCCTCCGCCGGCAGTGGAATGAGCGGCGTCGGTCCTGCGGGGCCGAGGCTGGGCGCCGGCACGGATCCGACGGTGGTTCGGCTATGACCCATCCGCGGGCCAGCTCGCCGCCGCAGCAGGGCTCCCGTCCCGCCTTCCTCCCGAACGACCTCGACCCGACGGTCTTCGACGAGGGCTTCCTCCGCCAGCTCGAGCGCCTGCTCCTGCTGCTGCGGTCCCCCGTTCGGGGCGGCCTCAAGGGCGGCCGCCGCAGCGTGAAGCGAGGCCAGAGTGTCGAGTTCGCCGACTACCGGGACTACGCGCTCGGTGACGACCTGCGGCAGCTCGACTGGAACGTCTACGCCAGGCTCGAGAAGCTGTTCGTCAAGCTCTTCGTCGAGGAGGAGGACGTGACGATCACGATCCTCCTCGATACGTCCGCGTCGATGGCCTCAGGTCAGCCGGAGAAGCTCCTCTTCGCGAAGCGGGCGGCCGCGGCGCTCGGGTACATCGGGCTCGCCTCGGAGGACCGCGTGGCGGTCAGCGCCCTTGGCGGCCGAACGAGTCGCCGACAGACGCCGTTGCGGGGTTCAGGGCGAGTCTTCCGGCTGCTCTCCAACCTGTCGTCGATCCAGCCGGCGGCCGGCCCGACGGACCTCGTCGCCGCCGCGCGACACGCCGCCGCCCAACTCCACGGGCGAGGGGTCGTGGTCCTGATGTCCGACCTGCTCGATCCGGCTGCCGATCGGGTGATCCGCGAGCTCGCGGCGACTCGTTCCGAACTGATCATTCTGCACATCCTGTCGCCGGACGAGCTCGACCCGCAGCTCGAGGGCGATCTTCGACTTGTCGACACCGAGACCGGGGCCGGCGTCGACATCACTGCCGATCTGCCGACGCTCGACGCGTATCGCTCGCGCCTCGCGGCGTGGAAGGAGGGGTTCGCCGATCTGGCCGCGCGGCGGCGGGCGAGTTACGTCGATCTCTCCTCCGACGTACCGCTAAACGACCTCATCTTCGCCGAGCTCCGGCGACGACGGGTGCTCGGCTAGGCCAGCGCCGATGCCCTTGACGACGCCGCTCGCGCTGCTCGGCCTCCTCTTCGTGCCGGCCGTGGTGGCGATGTACCTCCTGAAGCTGCGGCGCGAGGAGACGCAGGTCTCCTCGACCCTGCTCTGGCAGCGCCTCGTGGCCGACGTCGAGGCGAACGCGCCGTGGCAGCGGCTGCGGCGGAGCCTCCTCTTCCTCCTCCAGCTGCTCCTCGTGATCGTCCTGGTCCTGCTCGCTGCGCGGCCGTTCATCGAACGGCCCGCGGGCCTCGCCAGGGACATCGTCCTCGTCGTCGACACGTCGGCCAGCATGGCTGCGACGGACGTCTCGCCGAACCGGCTCTCGGCGGCCAAGGAGGCGGCCCTGACTGCGCTCAAGGACCTCCCGTCCGGCGGCAAGGTGAGCGTCATCGAGGCCGGGCGGACCGCACGGATCGTGGCCGCTGGCTCGTCGGACCTGGGCCGGATCCGGCTGGCAATCGAGTCGATCCGACCGACAACAGCGGCCGGCAACCTGACCGACGCGCTCGAGCTCGCCTCCGAGCTCGCGGCCCAGTCGGGCGACGCCGAAGTGCTGATCGCCACCGATGCCGCGCTCGCCTCCGTCCCGACAACCGCCGTGGACGCCAAGGTCAGGGTCCTTCGAGTCGGGAACGAGCGCGGCAGCCGCAACCAGGCGATCGTCGCGCTAGCGATCCGGACCGCTCCGTCCGCGGTCACCCGGTCGGTGTTCGTCAGCATGGCCAACCTGGACGTCGAACCCGCGGCTCGCCGCCTGGAACTCTGGGGCGACGGCCGGCTGCTGGAAGCGCGCGACGTCCGGATGGACGCTCTGCAGCGGGCCGACGTCATCATCGATGACGTCGACCTCGGCGTCGGGGTCGTCGAGGTCCGCCTCGTCGGCGCCGACGGCAGCTCCGACCCGGCCAAGCCACCGGATCAGCTCGCGGTGGACGATCGGGCCTGGGCGATCGTGCCGCCTGATCGGAAGCGCGAGATCCTCCTCGTCGGCGAGGGTGATCCGTACCTCGAGACCGCGCTCTCGTACCTGCCGAACTCGAACCTGTTCGGCGTCAAGCCGGCGCGCTACCCGGCCGATGCCCAGCGGCGCGACGGGACCGATTGGGACCTGATCATCTTCGAGGGGTTCGTGCCGGCGACGCTGCCGAGGACGCCGACCCTCATCATCGCGCCGCCGCGGACGAGCCCGGCCGGCGGAGTCTCGGGCAAGCTGACGAACCCGGGCATCGGGGCGGTCTCGCCGGACGAGCCGATCCTCCGCTATGTCGACCTGACGACGATCCACATGGCCGAAGCGGCCCGGCTGGAGCTGCCGGCGTGGGCTCGAGCGGTCATACCCGGGCCAAAGGGCGCCCCGCTGCTATACGCCGGCGTCCTGGGCGGCGTCCCGACAGCCGTGCTCGCCTTCGAGCCGCGCCGCTCCGACCTCCCGCTCCAGGTCGCGTTCCCGATCCTCATCGCCAATCTGACCGGCGAGCTGATGGGCGGTGGCGCTGCCCCCGCCGACGCCGTCAAGCCCGGCGATCCCGTCACGCTACCGATGCCGGCCGGGGCGACAGGCCTGCGCGTCGAGCGGCCGGACGGTTCCGTTGTCGAACTGGCTCCGGGCACGGCCGGCGGGACGGCAGTGACGTTCACCCAGACCGAGCTGCTGGGCGTGTACGTCGCGGCGGCGATCCGGCCGGCCGCCGGCAATCCATCAGCCAGCCCAGCGAGCCCATCACTCAGCCCCTCTGCGACCCCGGCAGCGTCGGCCGGGGCGTCCGGTAGCCCCGGGACCGGCGCTGGCGCCGTCGACCCGAACGCCCCGATCCGTTTCGCGGTCGATCTCTTCGACGTCGGGGAGTCGGCGATCAGCCCGGGCTCCCCCGCCATGCTTGAGAAGCTCGGCCATGCGGCGCCGGCACCGGGCGCCTCCGCTGCGCCGGATCCGGCCATCGAATCTCGTCCACCGGCCCGCGACGAGCTCTGGTTCCCGATCGTCCTGATCGTTCTCATCGGACTGTGCGTCGAGTGGGCGCTCTACCATCGCGACGTCGTCACGCGCGGCTGGCGCGCGATCCGGAGCCGCATTCAGCGGCCCGCTCGAGGGAGCGCCTGACATGGGTGTCGCCTTCGACACCCCGCTCGCGCTCCTGCTGCTTGTCCCTGCCCTCGCTCTGACGTTCGGCCTCTACGCCGCGGCTCGACGGCGAACGGGCAAAGGCAGGCGCCGGGTCGCACTCGTCGTCCGGACGCTCATGCTGCTCTCACTCGTGTTCGCCCTGGCTGGTTTCCGGCTCGTCCTGCCGGTCGATCGGCTGGCCACGGTGTTCGTGGTCGACCTCTCGGATTCGGTCGGTGAGGCAGGTCGCGAGGACGCCGTCGCGTTCGTCCGCGAGAGCCTGGCCCTGATGCCCGAGGGAGACGCTGCCGGAATCGTGGCGTTCGGCAAGGGCGCCCTCGACGAACGCCTGCCGGCAGAGATTCGCGAGATCGACCGGATCGCA
>JBBSCI010000213.1:0-4134 GCA_038250445.1 Candidatus Limnocylindrales bacterium
CCAGCTCGAGCCCGCCCGGCTGTCCGCCGATCCAGACATCGCACAGCACGACGTCCGGCGTGGTCCGTTCGACGAGCTCGACGGCCTCGTCGACGCCCGTCGCTCGCCCGACGATAGCGATCCCCGGCCGTGCGGCGACTGCGCCTGCGACGGCATCCAGGATCGCCGGGTGGTCGTCGACGATCGCGAGGCGGATCATCGTCCGAGGGTAGCGGGTCAACCCGCGGAAGTAAGCCCCTGCGAGGTCAGGCCTCGGCGGCGATCCGCTCCAGGTCGATCGTCCGGACGCGACGGGTTCGGCCGCCTTCGGTGCGCACGAGTGCCGACGGAATGACACCGCCCGGTAGCGACTCGACGACCGCGGCCTCGCCGCTGTACAGGCCGGAGCCGATGATCGTCACTCGGTCGCCAATCGCGAGATCGCGGCCGGCGGCTGCTCGCATGTCGATCGACACGACCGTCGGACGAATGTAGGTGGGCTCCGGAGTATCACTGGGCGGCGGGGCCTTCTTGTTGCGCGGCGTCGGGTAGGTGACCTTGCGCTTGCGCATCTATCGGCCCCGCTCCGGGCGGCCGGTCTCCTTGGGCGGACGTGGCTCATGACCGGGGCGTGGCGGCCGCGGCAACGTGCCCTTGGCCATGTCAGCGGGACGCTCGCGCGGCGGACGCTCGCGCGCCGCCTTGACAGAGCGGGCGAACGCCTCGGCGGTTGCCGCCGGCAGGCTCTTCATCCACGCGTCTTCGATTTCCTTGACCCGTTCGGTCTCGCGGGCGCGCCGTTCGCGCTCTGATTTCGAGTGCTTTGCCATCGATCCTCACTTCAATCACCGGCCGATCGGTGCGATCGGCCCGGACAGTGTAGTCCCTCGATCTCGCGCGTCCTCAACCGTGTACTCCAAGCGAACACTTGACCGTTCGGCGACCGGCTCGCACGCTTGTCCGATGACCCGCCGGCGCTTCGTCGCGGCCGTTGTCGCCGCGCTCGCCGTGACGTCAGCCCTCGTATTCGCCATCTTGCGGCCGGCCACGCAGCCAGCCGACGGCAGCGGCGCGCCCAGCCTCGGCGTCGCCCGCCCCTCCACCCGAACGGCGATTCCGATCCCGGTTCCGGGCCACGAGGTCTACGGATTCCTGCCGTACTGGGAGATGACCGACGGCATCGCCGACCACCTGGCCGGGACAGATCTCACGACCCTTGCGCTCTTCTCGGTCACCCACCGCAAGGACGGGGCGCTCGTGCCAACCGAGCGTGGCTACGCTCGGATCGACGGGCCGGTCGGCCGCCGCCTGATCAAGGAGGCGCACGATCGTGGCGTCCGGGTCGAACTCGTCTACACGTCGTTCGGTCGGGCCAAGAACGACCTCCTCTTCGCCTCGGCCGATGCCCGCGGTCGGACGATCGCGGACCTGGTCGCCCTCGCCACGAGGCTCGGAGTCGACGGAATCAACGTCGACATCGAGCTGCTCGCCCCGGATCATGTCGTCGCCTACGGCGAGTTCGTTGGCGGCCTCCGCTCGGCCCTGCGTGCGGTCGCGCCCGCGGCCCAGGTCTCGGTGGCGACCCAGGCGAACATCAGCGGAACGGCGATGGCCCTCGCCGCCGCCAACTGCGGCGCGGATCGCATCTTCATGATGGGTTACGACTACCACTGGTCCGGCTCGGAACCCGGCGCCTCGGCGCCGCTCGATCGCCGCGACGGCAGTGAGAAGGACCTGGCATGGTCGCTCGATCTGTATCGAGACGCCGGCGTGCCCGCGGAGCGGACGATCCTCGGGCTGCCGCTGTACGGCATGAGCTGGCCTGTTGTCGGGCCAGAATTGGGAGCGCTTCAGGTCGGACGCGGTTCGGTCTGGATCCCGAGCGACAATCTCGCGACGATCCGTGATCCCAGCCTCATCCCGGACTTTGATCCACTCGAGGGCGTGCAGCATCTCGCGATCCCCGACGACACCGGCTGGCGAGCGACCTACTTCGATGCGCCGGTCAGCCTGACACCGAAGCTCGTGCTGGCCGACGACCGGGGCCTTGCCGGCGCGGGCTTCTGGGCCATCGGCTACGAGCGCGGCCTGCCGGACTACACACGTCTCATCGCCACGTTCAGGTCCGGCCAGCTTGCGACGTCGGCCGAGGCCGGAAGCGGGCCGCCGGCCGGCCCGTAAGGCCACCATCGAGGACGTTGACAGAGGAGGGCCGCCTCTTCGCGCGAAGGATTAGAATGAGGCGTGCGCAAGTCAACTCCACAATGACTCGGGGGCCGCACCAACAGGGGCCCGCCTCAGCCGCCGCCCGCGGCGGACGGGCGAGCGGGCTAGACTTCCGGGCGATCTTTGAGGCGATCCCAGGCCGGTACCTCGTTCTGGACCCGCACCTGAGGATCGTGGCCGCAAGCGACACCTACCTCGAGGCGACGATGACCGAGCGGTCGGCTATCGCCGGGCGGCATCTCTTCGAGGTCTTCCCGAACAATCCAGGAGATCCGGCCGCGAACGGCGTCGACAACCTCCGGGCATCGTTGGAGCAGGTCCGGGCGGCCAGGGTCGCCGACACGATGGTCGTTCAGCGGTATGACATCCGTCGCAGGGAATCGGACGGTGGCGGTTTCGAAGAGCGGTTCTGGAGCCTCGTGAACTGGCCCGTCCTCGACGCGGCGGGCGGCCTCCGATTCATCATCCACCAGGTCGAGGACGTCACCGAGCTCGTCCACCTCAGGCACCTCGAGCCGACCCTGAATGGCGGCGGCGGCGGGCTCGAAGGCACCGGGATCGGCTTCGAGGCCGGCCTGTTCAGGCGGGCAAGCGACATCGCCGACGGAAACCGGCGCCTGACCCAGGCGATCACCGAGCTGCGGCGGACCGACGAGGAGCGGATGCAGGTCGAGGAGGAGCTCCGTGCGGCACGAGGCGAAGCCGACCGAGCCAACAAGGCGAAGACCGATTTCGTCGCGCACATGAGTCATGAGCTCCGGACTCCGCTCACGGCGATCCTCGGCTTCGCCCAGCTGCTCGAGCTGGACGAGCTCTCGGACGATCATCGGAGCAGCATCACCCACATCCTCCAGGCCGGCCGACACCTGCTCGACCTGATCAACGAGATCCTCGACATCAGCCGCATGGAGCGGGGCCAGCTGACGATCTCGCCGGAGCCGGTCGCCGTAGCCGAGCTGCTCGACGAGGTCATTGCCGAGGTCACGCCGTTGGCCGCCGCACGCGAGATCTCGTTCGAGCGCCGGAACAGCATCGAAGCGCACGTCGTGGCCGATCGGCAGCGCCTGCGGCAGGTCATCCTCAACCTGCTGTCGAATGCGATGAAGTACAACCGCGACGGCGGCAAGGTGAAGATCGGCTGTGACCGCATCCCGGGCGGCCGGCTGCAGATCGAGATCGCAGACACCGGCTACGGGATCGCGGCAGAGCAACTCGATCGCCTGTTCCAGCCGTTCGACCGACTCGGGGCCGAGCTCGGGTCGATCGAGGGCACCGGGATAGGTCTAGCGCTGGCCCGTGGTCTGGTCGAGGCGATGGGGGGCACGATCGACGTCACGAGCAAGCTCGACGTCGGCACGACGTTCACGATCGAGCTCGTCGTCACCGAGGGCCCGGTCGAGCGCTATGAGCGGTTGGCGACGGTGAGCGACACGCCCGTTGGAGACCGGCCCGGCCGGACCATCCTCCAGATCGAGGACAACGTCTCGAACTGGAAGCTCGTCGAGCGAATCCTCAAATGGCGACCAGGAATCGACCTGATCGCCGCAGCTCAGGGCCGCCAGGGAATCGATCTCGCCGAGCGGAACTCGCCGGACCTGATCCTCCTCGATCTGCACCTCGTCGATATGCCCGGGGATCAGGTCCTGGTGGAGCTGAAGGCCCGTCCGCGGACGCGCAACATTCCGGTGATCATCGTGTCGGCCGACGCGACAGTCGAGGACGTCGATCGGCTGCAAGCGACGAGCGTGTTCGCTTACCTCAGCAAGCCGCTTGACGTCGTCGAGTTCCTCCGGACCATCGATCGGGCCGTCTACCACGAGATGTCGGCCGGGCCCGACTGAGCCTGCGGCGGCGCCGCGGCTCGCCTCCGGCGATGAGCGACGATGTCGGGGTGCCGCGATCTCGCCACCCACTCCTCTCGGCCGACGA
>JBBSCI010000214.1:0-4117 GCA_038250445.1 Candidatus Limnocylindrales bacterium
ACAGTGTGCGCCGAACGGCCACTTCGGCCGCTGCCCGGGCCGCCGGCTGCGGCTCGCCGACGATCCACGACGGCATCGCACCGACGAGGAGCTGCTCCGGCGGCAACCCGTTGCCACGCGCGATCGCGACCGAGAGGGCCTGGAGGGCCAGGGCCCGGCCGGCCCGGGTTGCCGCGTCGGACGGCAGCCCGCGGGCCATGTCAGGGGCGACGACGAGCGGACCCGCGGACAGCGACACCATGACCCCGGCCCGGGCCATCAGCATGTGGGCGAACGCGTGGTCGGCGAGGGCACGCTCAGGGGCGACCCGCCCCCCGACGATCTCCGTCATGACGTCGGAATCGGCGACGTCGACGCGTTCGAACGCGGCGACCACCGCAAGCTCCGGTCCGCCGAGGGCCGCTGGGACCGCGGCCAGCCGAACGTAGTTCCGGCGCTGCGCGGCGATCTGGTCGAGGTGGTGCCTGAGCGCAGTCAGCGCGCGCTGGCTCCCGGTCGGGGCGTGATCGGCGGCATCCGTCACGCCTTCGCCTTCGCGCGGCCGCCAGACCGGCGCCTCGAGGCCGGCGTCGCGAAGCCGGTCGGCAAGCTCGCGCCCGATCGGTACGGCGACCTGGACGAGGTCGGCCCCCGCGTCGAGTGCCCTGCCGGCGGCGCCGATGGCTTCGTCAATCTCAGGGTCGGCCAGCGTGGTCCCGATCCACGGTCGCGCCGGGTCGCCGAGGACGCCGAGAAGTTCGCGTCTGGCCGTACGGTTGGCATCGATCCGCTCCAGCGCAGTGAGCGCCAGCTCGCGCGCGGCCTCCTCGGCCACCGCCCGTCGGTCCGACTCGCGGAGCAGCTCCGCCTCCATCCCGAGATCGACCGCACCCGAAGAGATGTCGAGGGCGAGGCGCTGCGGCTGAAGGTCATATTCGACGAGGGCCATCGAGAACGGCAGCAGGACGCCGCTGCCGAGCCGGTTCCGGTGACCCGCCAGATAGCGGTCGACGACCGACCAGGCGAGCGGCCGGCCAGCCGCGTCGAGTCCCCCGACGCCGCAGAGTCGGAGCAGCGCTCGCTCCCGACCTATCGTCGTCGAGGCGCGAGCACGCGCGGCCCACGCCCCGGCGAGGGTCTCGGCGCGTTCCGCGAGGCGGTCGAGCGGGCCGAACAATTTGGACGCGGCCATTAGCGGCAACCCGTGTGCGGCGTCGCCGGGCGCGGCGATGGCGTGGCGCTGACCCTCGACACGGCTCCTCGCGGCAGCCCGATCGTGGGCCCGTCAATTCGGCCCGCGGCGATCGGTGATCGCCTGAGTATGGCGCTAGTGACGGCGATATTGCGCGATCAGGTCGCGGATTCGCTCGGGGAACGCGACGATGTCGAACGGCTTGCCCTCGAACGCATCGCAGCCGGCATCGATCGCCTCCTGCTGGACCTCCGGCTGGACCGACGCGCTGCAGGCGAGGAGCACGGTCGCAGCAACGTCGGTGTCCCGGCTCGAACGAACCGCCCGGGCCACGTCGAAGCCGGACATATTCGGCAGGCGCAGATCGAGAACGACGAGTTCGGGCCGATTGGCCTCGATCGCCGTAAGCCCATCCTCGCCCGTGCCGGCCTCGATCACCTTGAACAGGCTCCGTTCGAGGACCCGCCGCATCAGGTGCCGCGTCTCGACCATGTCGTCGACAACCAGGATCAGCGGCCGCTGAGTCATGCCGCGGGTACCGCCGCGCGCGCCAGCGGCAGGATCACGGAGAAGCGGCTGCCGAGACCCACCGTCGATTCGACCGTCAGGCTGCCGCCATGACGCGTGATGAGGGCCCGGGCGATCGCGAGACCCAGTCCGGTGCCGGGATACTCCGGCCCCGCGATGCGATGGAACTTCTCGAAGATCCGCTCATGCTCATCGGCCGGGATGCCGATCCCGGTATCGGTGACATCGACCCGGACCGTGCCGCCGGAGCGGGTGAACTTGACGGCGTTCGAGACGAGGTTGAGGAACACCTCGTGGAGTCGTGCCTCGTCGGCGTCGAGGATCAGCGGTACCGCCGCGGCCCGGAACGTGAGTTGGATGCCCTTCGCACCAGCGAGCGCCCGGAGCTCCTCGACGACGCCCGACACGAGCGGCTGGAGCGCCATCGGCTGGATCTCGAGCTCCAACCGATCGCCCTCGATCCGCGAAATGCCGATGAGATCGTTGATCAGCTCGAGCAGCCGCCGGCTGTTCGTCAGAATCGTTGTTGCATCCTCGTGCTGGCGTGGGTTGAGCGAACCGTCCGCGCCGCTGACGAGCATCTCGGTGTAGCCGAGGATCGCGGTGAGCGGCGTCCGCAGCTCGTGGCTCACGTTGGCGAGGAAGTCGGTCTTCGCGGCGCTGATGCTGCGCAGCTCCGTGATCGCCTCCCTGAGCTGGATCGTCTGTTCGGCGACTGCCGCGGCGAGCAGCTCGCGCTGGGCCTTGACCTCGGCGACCGCCTCCGCTCGAGCCAGGGCAGTCGCCGCAACGGACGCGAACCCCATCACGAGCTCCTGCCAGTTGACTGTATCGAACGTGTCGCCGGGGGCCGCCGTGATGCTAACGAACCCTCGAACCGTGCCGTCGATGACGATCGGAGCAGCCGCGCCGCCGCCGAGATCGAGGCGGACGGCCATCGCCGAGCGATCGCTGCCGGCGACCGCGTGGCCGTCGACGAGGGCACGGAGGCTGGGGAAGTATTCGGGCGTCAGTGGCGTTCCGGCGATGATCGCGGCCTGTTCCGACGAGGCGCCCTCGAGCGCCGCGATCTCGAACTCGTCGGAATCGCCCTTGCGGAGGGCCACCGCCGCCGTGATCGCCCCGGTTGCCAGCCTGATGGCGGCGACGAGCTCCCCCGGGACAACCGCGGGTTCGGTCACCGACGCCAGTCGCGAGGCGACCGCGTAGAAGGCAGTCGCGACGTGGCGCTGGGCATCCGCATCCGCCGCGACCCAACGGAGCCGATCGCGGGCATCTAACAGCTCATGGGCGAGGCCGGCCTGGGCGGCCAGGCTGCGAACCGCGCCGCGGAAGCTCGGATCGAATGTTCGGTCGTCGTCGAACATCAGACTGAGGTTGCCGGCCACCCCGGCCGTGGTCCAGATCGGTATACTGAACCCGGAACGGCCGCCCCAGTCGGTGATTCGTTCCCGGAGCTCGTCAGATCCGGCGTCATCCGACCACAGCTCCATCCCGGCGATGACCGCCCGGAACAGACCCGTCCCATCGCGGATGAGCGCCTCTAGTCGGGCGACGTCGTCTGGGCCGTAGCCGACCGTCGACATGAGCGCCATCGACCCGTCCGGACCAACGAACGTGACCGCCGCATTCGCCTCGCCGAACATCGAGACGACCGCATCCATCACCGCGCGGCCCATCTCCGGGAGACCATCGGATCGGAGGAACTCGTTCGTGGCGCGGAGCAGCGCCTCGGCGCGCGCGGAGGCGCCGGGGTCGATGTATCCCGGCCTCGCCGGTGGGTTGCGGTGCTGGCCGGTCACGATTCCCCGCTCAGATACTGGGTGCCACCCCAGCGTAGAAGGTGGACCGGGGCCGAGCCATCACCCGAATACCGTACTTCGCCGGGGATGAAGGTCCGAACGTCGCGCCAAGTCGTGACGTGGGCGACGAATACTCCGACGCTTGGGCGCGATTCTCAGTCGACGATGCCGGCCAGCCGGACGCCGGCGAGGAAGCCGCGGTACGCGGTCACGGGATCGCCAGCCTCGAAGCGGACGCCTCGGTCGCCGATCCGCTGCGCGCCGGGCACGATCGCGGCGTAGTCGGCGGTGATCGCGTTGCGGTAGTCGACCTCTATGACGATCGGCGGGTCGAGCTTTAGGGCGCTCAGCTCGCCGGCACTCGCCCGCCTCACCGCCCGCTCCGCTCCGGCCTTGACAAGGTCGGCGGCCACCGCCGGGTGGAGCGAGGCCGCGGCATTGCCGCCGGCCGACTCCTTGACGACGACGCGCTCGGCCCACGGCAGCCAGTCGGCGACCTCGCCGGCCAGCGCATCGTCACCGGCGACGAGTCCGACCGGGATTCCCCACGCACCCAGCACGGACGCGTTGAGTCCCGTCTCCCCGACGAGCCGCCCGTTCAGCCGGGTGAGGGTTG
>JBBSCI010000215.1:0-4109 GCA_038250445.1 Candidatus Limnocylindrales bacterium
CGCACCCTCGTCCTCGTCAAGCCGGATGGCGTCCAGCGGCTGCTCGTCGGGCGCATCCTCGCCCGGTTCGAGGAACGCGGCCTCAAGCTCGTCGGGCTGAAGCTGGTCGCGGTCGATCGCGACCTTGCCGAGCGCCACTACGCGGTGCATCGAGAGAAGCCGTTCTTCGCCGGCCTCGTCGCGTTCATCACCTCGAGCCCACTCGTCGCGGCCGCCCTCGAAGGTCCGAACGCGATCGCCGTCGTCCGCTCGATGGTCGGCGCGACCCGCCCGCACGACGCGGCGCCGGGCACGATCCGCGGCGACTTCGCTCTCGAGACGGCCCAGAACCTCATCCATGCGTCCGACGGCACCGAGACTGCGGCCACGGAGCTTGCGCTCTGGTTCAAGCCGGACGAGCTCATCGAGTACGAGCGAGAGATCGACCGCTGGGCGCTCGCCCCGGACGAATAGGCGGGGGATCCTCAGGGCTACGGGGATGCGCCTGAAGATCCGCTCGACGAGGGAGATCCTGACGCCGGCTCCGACGCCGCAGGCGACTCCGTCGGCGGCGCGGGCGTCCGGGTAGGGGCCGCGCTCGCCGGAGGCTGACTCTCGCCGTCCGGTGGCTCGCTGCCGGTCAGGCCCGAAACGTCGCCGGGCGCCGCCGCCGCCGCCTCGGGAACACCGAATCCGCCCGCCGCCGTGCCAAGGGCCAGGCCCGAGAGTGCCACCACGAGGAGCCCGGCAATGAGGACGCGATTGGCGCGAAGCGCCGCCGGCACCACCCAGAGGACGTCGAGGGCGGCACTCAGCAGGTGGCTGGTCCGCTCGAACGCCCGCTCCATGCCCCCCCGGCCGACCGTCGCGCGAGATGGGAGTGGGGCCGGCCAGCGCGGCCGCTCGCTCACCCCGCGCGCAACGGCTTCCGACGGCCGGCCCAGGCCGATCCAGACGAGCCTGCCGTACACGCCGATCTGGGCGAGGGCCCCGGCCATGACGGCCACGACCAGGATGCTGTCCAGGGTCAGATCGACGAGCGTGAAGCGCGCCTGCCACGCCACGAGCCCTGGCCAGCCGACGGCCGCGGCCGCGATGAGGCCGAGGGCGAGGGCAAGAATTGGAGCCCGGACGACCCAGCCGCCGAGCTCCCCGATTCGGCGCGTCCCGAACGCGCCGCGCATCGCGACGGCCCACGCCGCAAAGGCGCTCCGAACCATCACGAAGACGATGACCCACGTTCGGGCCGGCGCCCAGGTGTCAGGTCCCAGCGCGGCGAGGCCGAGGATCGCGATGCCGGCATCGGAGATGATCGTGTAGCCGACGACATGCTCGAGATCGTCCTGGATCAGGGCCGCGAGCGACCCGAGGACGACGCTCACGGCACCGATCGCGACGACGAGCGCTCGCTCGAAGCTGAGCGGCAGGACCAGCGGCGCGACCGATTGGTCGACCCAGGCCAGGGCGACGACCGCGAAAGCAGCCGGGCTCCAGGCCATCAGCATCGGCAGGGTCACTTCCGGCGCGGCGTCTGCGAGACGCGCCGCCCAGAAGTGGAACGGGATCGCTCCGAACCGGATCGCGACCGCGGTCGCGACCCCGAGAGAGGCGAGGCCGTACACCGCCGGCTCGGCCGCGACCTCCTCGAGTGGCCGGCCGATCCAGGCGGCCGCCAGGATCGCGAGGACGCCCGCGATCGCGACCGCCCGGAGCTCGCGACCGGCCACGACGACCCCTCGGGCGGTGGCCGGCGGGACGACGGTCACCAGGATGCCGAGGAGGCCGCCCGCGGTCGCGGCGACGACCGCGATCCTCGCATCGGGCAGGGCGAGTGCCAGACCGGCCGCGCCGATCCCACCTAGCAGCACGCTCGGCGCATGCCGGTGCGACGTCGTCGCCAGGCCGAGGACGGCGAGGAGGAGGGAGACGACCGATCCAAGGACCACGAACAAGCGGAGGTAGGCCGAGCCGACTAGGCCACCGCCACCGATCGAGATGGTCTCGTCTGCCTTGATCGCGGCGGCGGCGATGACCGCGCCGACCAGGCCGATGATCCCGATCGCGGTCGATAATCGAGCCCTGTCGCGGGTGAGGATCGAGGCGGCCCCGGCCCCGAACGTGATGACGAGGAACGGGAGGATCGTCATGAGCGAATGTGGCGGCTGTCACGCGGGGGGACGTCCCTGGCAGGTTCGTCGCTGACCGCGAGGCCGCCAACGGCAGACCTGGCGCCAAGGATGACGACGCCGATTGCGCCGCCGAGTCCGACGATGAGCCCGCTCGTCACCAGCTGCTCGAGCTCCGACGGCGTCCCCCCGATGCCGACGCGGACGAGCAGTCCGCCGACGAGCAGCAGGACCGCGCCGGTCCCGAGCCGGAACACGTCACGGCTGGACACGATCGGCGAGGCGGCGAGGACGCCAATCGCGAATCCCGCCGCCTGGGCCTCGGCGGGTCCCGCGCCGGGCGCCCCGAGACCGTGTGTCCCGAATCCGATCACGGCCGCCGCTACCGCCGCCAGGGCCTCCACCGGCCAGCCGAGTCGCGAACCGCTCGTCGGCTCGTCCAGGTTGCGGATCGCGACGGCGACGAGACGGCAGGCGAGGAAGGCGGACGCGAGTCGCGCGGCGATCGGGAGGGGAGCCGGCAGCGGGTCGGCGAGGAGCGATGCCGCGAGGAGCGCGACCAGCAGGCCGAGCAGCGCCGCGCGGGTCTCGCGAGCCGAGACCGCGACAACCGCCCCCGCCACGAGGACGCAGGCAAGGCCTGCGAGAGCGAGGTTCACGGCGCCGGCGATTGAAGCTCCGGATGGGTCGGCGTTTGCAGGATCGTCAGTTTGCTGATCGGCCAGTAGCGGAGCCAGGCGCGCCCGATCACCTTGTCGACCGCCACGGTCCCGAACTCGCGCGAGTCGGCCGAGCTCTTGCGATGGTCGCCCATCAGGAACAGCTCACCTGCAGGCACGGTCCATTCGTTCAGCTGGAGCGGATCCTCCGTCGACTGGGTGGTGCCGTCCTCTTCCTTGAAGACGTACGGCTCGACGAGCGCGACGCCGTTGACGAAGGCCTTGCCGTCGTGGATGTCGATCGTGTCGGCGCCAACCCCGATGACCCGCTTGATGTACGGCGTGCCGTCGGCCTGGGCCCACGATTCAGGCGGCATGAAGACCACGACATCGCCGCGCTTGTACGTGTCGAAGCGCGGCGTGAGCTTGTCGACGAGGACGTATTGGTCGGGCTCGAGCGTCGTCTCCATCGACTGCTGGCGAATCTGATAGGGCTGGGCGACGAATGTCTGGATGACGAAGAAGATGATCAACGTCAAAACGAGTGTCTCGACGATCTCGAAGAGACACCCTAGAGCGGGTCTTCTGGTCACAAGTCCGGCAGTATAGGTGCTGAAGACCCCGCCCGCCGCGGGCCCCGTCGGACACTGCATATCCGCGCCGGCGAGCGTGTTTGACCCAGTGGATTCCGCCTTGATACACTCGCCCGCGGCCTGAAAACTCCCAACACCCATCGAGCAGGCCACCCACTCCGCCCAGGCTGTTGATCCCGGACTGCGCCGGCCGTCGCGTGCGACCGTTCGTCGTGCGCAAGACCCACACGTGGAGGACCCAACGACCCCTGATGACGCCAGCCAGTGCGCTCCAGCTGATCATCCTGCCGGCGGGAATCATCGCCGTGCTGTTCGCGATCTACCTCGCCCGAGACGTGCTGTCGCGCGATACGGGAACAAAGGAGATGGAGGACGTCGCCGGAACGATCTTTGAGGGCGCGGTGGCCTTCATCCGGCGCCAGTACACGACGATTGCCATCCTGGCCGTCGTCGGGGCCGTCGTCATCGGCGCCGTCATCAGCCTCTTCGAGACGGCTGACGTCGCCGACACGAAGGTCTTCGGGCTCGACCTCGGCTGGCGGACCGGTCTCGCCTTCCTCGTCGGGGCGGCGTGCTCGATGGCGTCCGGCATCATCGGCATGTACATCAGCGTCAAGGCGAACGTGCGGACGGCCGCGGCGGCACGCCGCAGCCTCGTCGAGGCGGTCCAGGTCGCGATGCGCGGTGGCGCGGTGTCGGGCTTCCTCGTCGTCGCCCTGTCGCTCCTCGGCGTCTACGGCATCTTCAGCCTC
>JBBSCI010000216.1:0-4106 GCA_038250445.1 Candidatus Limnocylindrales bacterium
ACCAGGGCATGGGGGCGATCACCACCGAGATCGCCGAGGCAGGCCCCTTCTATTACGCCGAGGACTATCACCAGCAGTATCTGGCCAAGAACCCGCGGGGTTACTGCCCCGACCACTCGACCGGCGTCTCGTGCCCGATCGGGCTTGGTGTGAGCGCAACGTCGGACTCGCCAATCTCGTTCGTCGGCTAGTCACTAAACCATTGCCCGTCGACAACCGGCGGGGCTACAGGCCCCGTCCAGTCGACGGGCTTTTCATGTCCAGGTCCGATCAGGCGTGTCGCTCAGCTGGCGTCGCCTGGAACTGGACCCAGGCGCAAGCCGATCACGTTCCCGTCAGGATCCTTGAACCATGCCCCACGAGCGGCTCCGACGACCGCGATGTAGTTCTCCGTTTTGGGGCTCTCGTACTCCTCGAAGGTCACGCCTCGCTCGGAGAGCTCCTTCACCGCCAGCTCGATGTCGTCGATCTCGAAGTGGGCGACCGTCTGACCGACGTTCGGTGTCCCCCTGACTGAGAGCTGTGATCCGCGGGCGGTTCCGTAACGCACGGCAAATGAGATCTCGTCGAGGACGATCAACCGAAGCTTGCCGCCGTAGAACTCCTTGGCGCGTTCGAGATCCGCGACGGCGATGGTCGTCACTGCCAACGCTTCGCTAAGGATGAACCACTCCCCTTCCTCCTTCGCCGGCCATGGCTACTCCGCGGTTACCACTGGCGGTAGAGGTCGCGGCACTCGCGGAGTCGGTCTGTTGGCCCACGACCGGATAGCGTCGACGAAATCCACGGCCCTTCATTCTGACCGGACGCCCGGACGAACGACAAGACCGGCCTGCCCAAGGGCTAGGCCGGTCTTTGCGATAGCGGGGTTGGGGGGTCAGTCCTTGGCGAGCAGGTCCGCGAGGCGGTCCCAGGTCTCGATCCCTCCGGCCACCATGCCCGTGGACAGCGCGCCCTCGAGCACCTCGACCGACCCCATGTGCCCGGTGGAGATCACCTTGGTCTTGCCGTCGACCTCCTCGAGGATGTAGGTCTCGGGGCCGCCCATCGGGCCGACGCCCTCGACGTCGAACATGAACGTCCATTTGAACCCGCGGGGTGGATCGACCTCCAGGTACTCCCCGTAGAACGCGACTTCCTCACGGTCCGGGGCGCGATTGATGTAGCGCCACTTGCCGCCCGGTCGGACGTCCATCTCGGAGACGATCGTCGTGGTGCCGTGCTTGCCCCACCAGAGCGGGATCGCCTCAGGATCCGTGAACGCCTTCCACACCTGCTCGCGCGGTGCGTCGAACGTCCGCTCGAAGACGAGGTCGCCCCCGTCCGAATAGACGGCGGTCGTGTCGGTGCTACCCCGGTCGATTCGCGTCGCTGTCATGGCCAGCTCCCTTTCCTTGCTGCTGACTGTCCTTCAGTTCGCGTAGGTAGTCGCTCAGCCGTTCGAAGCTCTCCTCCCAGTGGCGGCGGTATTGGTCGACCCATCCCGCGACGTCCCGAAGCGGCTCCGACTTCAGCCGGCATGGCCGCCATTGGGCCTGGCGCCCCTGTTCGATCAGTCCGGCCTTCTGGAGCACCTTGAGGTGTTTCGAGATGCCCGGGAGGCTCATGTCGAACGGCGCCGCCAGCTCCGAGACCATCGCCTCGCCGAGGGCCAACCGGGCGAGGATCGCCCGGCGGGTCGGATCGGCGAGGGCGGCAAACGTGGTGCTGAGGCGGTCGGTTTCCATGTCCATTTCTCTACGTGGTTAATTAACCTAACGGCATAATACGCGTCGGAGAGGACATGTCAAGCGGTTAATTCTCCGCAGCCGCTGCGCGCTCGGCCGGATCAGCCGGCCGGTTCCGCGTGCTCGAACCTGAGCGCGAATTCCTCAGACGGGCCGGAGTGGCCAGCGGACTCTTCCGCCGAATGGGTCCGCGCAAACGCCAGGTGGGCGGCCTCGTGTCTGACGACTCGCCGAAGCTCGTCCTGGCGAGTCCAATTGGCGAAGATCCAGATGATGTCGGGGAAGTCGGTCGTGTAGGCGCCCTGGAAGCCGTAGCGCAGGCCGACAGCCGGCGGCGGCACGACGGTTTCGACAAATGCCACAAACGCCTTTGGAATGCCGAGCTCGATGCAGGCCTCCCGCAGAGCCTGCAGGCCAGTAGCTACGTACTCACGAGGCTGGATCGCGACATGCACCAGCTCCGATTGGACGTGAATCCCCCGCGCCGCCATCGCGTCGAATTCCGGGAACAGCTCCCGTCCGATTGCCAGGGTCCCGTCGGGGGTGAGCCAGGTGATGTCGGCCACGGCGACGTGAGGTTCCATCGACCCTCACGTTCGCGTCGGCGGCCTCAGTTCGTCAAGGTGACTTTCCCGATCCAGCGCGGCGTCTCCGGATCGATCCCGCGGGCAAGTGCCAGGTGGAGCGCGAGGAGCTGACCAGGAACGATCGCGGCGATCGGCATGAGCCAGTCCGGGAGGCCCGGCAGGGGGATCGCAAGGCTGGCTGCGGCAATTGCCCCCGGCCGGTCGGAGAGGACGATGTGCTCGACCCCGAGCTCGGCGAGCCGCTCGATCAGGTTGTCCATGTCGGCCGCCGTCGGGCCCGACGGGGCAATCGCGATGACCGGATAGCCCGGCTCGACGAGGGCAATCGGGCCGTGGAGGAAATCGGCCGCAGAGTATGGATCGGCCGCGAGGCGGGCGAGCTCCTTGAGTTTGAGAGCCATCTCCCGGGCCGTCGAGTAGTTGAAACCGCGCCCGACGACGATGAGCCGATCACGTCCTGTCAGCTGTCCGGCGACGGCCGTGGCATCCGCCTCAGTCGCGAGCGCCTCGCCGAGCGCCTCTGGGACGGCCGCCAACTCGGCCTCGCGGCGATCGACAGAGGCGAGCCGCGACTCGATGGCGGTGACGAGCATCGCGGTGGCGAGCAGCTCCGCGGTATACGTCTTCGTCGCAGCGACGGCCAGCTCCTCGCCGGCGCGCAGGTCGATGTGGTGCTCCGCGGCAGCCGCAAGGTCCGAGGCCGCGTCGTTCGTCAGCGCGATCGTCGGCGCGCCCTGGCGCCGTGCGGCTGCGACAACGCCGACGATGTCCGGCGAGCGGCCCGACTGGGAAATCCCGATGACGAGCGAGCGATCGAGCCGCGGCTCGACGCCGTAGAGCGAGATGAGCGACGGCGTCGCCAGCGCGACCGGCAGGCGGAGATGAGCCCCGAACAGGTACTGGGCGTAGATCGCCGCGTGGTCGCTCGAGCCGCGGGCAGCGACAACGACATGATCGATGTCGCGGTCGGCGATTCGCGGGGCGATTCGGTCGGCGATCGCCTCGGTGGCGGAGCGGCCGTCGCGGAGGAGCCGCGCCGCAACAGCCGGTTGCTCCTGGATCTCCCCATGCAGGCTCACGTCTGGATGCCGTGCCCGGTCGGATGGAGGCCTGGGATCGCCGCCGGGAGCCGGCCCCTGAACCCGTTTGCGCCGAACAGGGCGTCGGCAAGCGCGTCGAGCGACGGCGGAAGTATCCCGTAGGTCGAGACGTGGGTCCGCGAGGCCGGGTAGGCCGCGAGATCGAATGGCGTCCGCAGGGCGACGGTCACGACGGGCACGTCGGTCGAGAGCACTGCCTCGACTAGCGCCGCCTGCGCCGGCTCAAGCAACGCCGCGGTCGTCCCGACGACGACGAGATCGTGTCCGCGGACCGCCTCGCGTACGGCCGCGATCTCTGTCGCGTTGGGGGCATATGCGACGACGTGCTCGTCCACGTTCGGATGACGGCGGTGAAGGGCGGCCGCAAGGCCCGGTGCGACGGTCGACGACGTGTCGGCCGGCGTCTGGTCCGTCGGACGCGGCATGATCGCGGCGATCCGTGAACCAACCGCGAGCCGCAGGGGCAGCCGGCCGTCGTCGTCCCGGACCAATGTCAGCGATCGCGCCGCCAGCTCATCGGCGAGTGCACGATGCTCGTCAACGCCGACGATGCCGATCTCCGGCTGGTCAAAGGTCGCCAGCCAGGCTCGCAGGTCGTCGACACGCGCCGCTGAGCGGCTTGCGCGATCGACGTCGAGCAGCCCGCGCTGGGCGGCGTGGGCCAACCCCGCCTCGATCCGCTCGCGCGCCTC
>JBBSCI010000217.1:0-4028 GCA_038250445.1 Candidatus Limnocylindrales bacterium
AGCCGCGAGAACTGGGCCCGATCGGACGACGAAGTGGCCGGCCTGTTCGGCCTGCTCGAGCAGGCGAGCCGGAGTGATACCGCGGAGCTCCGCGCCCAGGGGGTCCGGATCCGGCTCCTGGGACGGCTGGAGGAGCTACCCAACGACACCCGCCGCTCGATCGACGACGCGCTCGCCCAAACCGCCGGCGGCGATCGGCTCCTGCTCAACGTCGCGTTCAACTACGCCGGTCGGACGGAGCTGGTCGATGCGTTTCGCCGCCTCACCGAGCGAGGGATCGCCCCCGAGGCGATCGACGAGGAGGCGATCTCCGAGGCCCTCTACACGGCCGGCCTGCCGGATCCCGACCTCGTGATCCGGACCGGCGGCGAGCAGCGGCTGTCGAACTTCCTCATCTGGCAGTCGGCCTACGCCGAGTTCTACTCAACGGAGGTCCTCTGGCCCGACTTCGGGGCCGATGCCTTCGACGCCGCCCTGCTCGAGTTCGCCCGGCGGACGCGCCGATTCGGGCGCTGACGATCCGCTCGAACTCCTCGGGCGGGTCCTAGGATGCTTCGCCAGCGGGCGCTGAGCGCCGCGGTCCTTGTCCCGCCGCTCATCGTCGTCGTGATCCTCGGCGGGGCGTGGATCGTCGCCGTCGTGGTCGTCGCAACGGTCCTCGCGGCCGTCGAGATGTTCCGGCTGCTCCGATCGGCTGGTTATCCGTCCGTGCCGGCGCTCGGGATCGTGCTGGCTCTGGGCATCGTCATCGACGCCGCCGCCCCGGTCGAGCTCGAAGGAAGCGGCCTGATCCTCGTCGCGATCGGCGTGATCCTCTCGGCCGTCGGGGCGTTCGCCAAGCGGGATCCGCGCGATGGGCTGCCGACATGGTTCTCGACGATCTTCGGAGCTCTCTACGCGTCGTTGCTCGGGTTCGTCATCCGACTCGGTCAGGCGGGCCCCGAACCGCCGCCCACCGCTCCGCTCGCGGCGCTAGGCGGCGAACGCGGTTGGATCCTGGTGCTGATCCTCGGAGTCTGGGCCTACGACACCGGCGCCTATTTCGTCGGCCGGCACTTCGGCCGTCGGACGTTCCTCAGCCACATCTCTCCCTCCAAGACGTACGCCGGGCTCGTCGGCGGGCTCGTCGCCTGCACGGTCGTGGTGACGCTCATCACGGTCGGTCTCGGCGAGCCACCCGGGATCGGGATCCTCCTCGGGCCGCTCCTGGCCGCCGCTGCGCAGGCGGGCGACCTCGCCGAGTCGATGCTCAAGCGGGCGGCGGGCGCGAAGGACTCGGGCACGCTCATACCAGGCCACGGCGGGATCCTCGACCGCGTCGATTCGTTCCTCTTCGCCGCGCCGGTCGTCACGCTTTTCGTGCTCGCGGCGGTCCGCTGAGGTGGGCTCGCCATCGGAGCGGGCCGTCCGGCGGGTCGCGCTCATCGGGTCAACCGGCTCAATCGGACGCCAGGCGGTCGATGTCCTGGCGGCGATGTCCGAGGCTTTCACCGTGGTCGCGCTGGCGGCCGGCCGAAACACCGCGCTCCTTGCCGAACAGGCACGTCTCCTCAAGCCGGCGGTGGTTGTGGTCGCGGCCGACGTCGACGCGTCAGGTCTCGATCTACCAGCCGGGACGACGCTGCTTCGCGGCAACGAGACGCTCGAGGAACTCCCGACCCGCGAGGACGTCGACCTGGTCGTCGTCGGGACCGGGGGCATCGTCAGCCTCCGGCCGGTCATCGCCGCGCTGCGGGCCGGCAAGGTGGTCGCAACGGCGAACAAGGAGACGCTCGTCGCCGGCGGCCACCTCGTGATGCCGCTCGCCCGTGATCTCGCCGAGCGTGTCGGGCGCGGTCAGCCCCTGGATCCATTCGCGAGTCCGCTCGCCTGGCTCCGCCCGATCGACTCGGAGCATTCCGCGATCTGGCAGTGCCTCGTCGGCGAGCCAATGGCGAGCGTTGCCGCGCTCATCCTGACCGCATCCGGCGGACCATTCCTCGATTCGCCTCCCGACCTTTCCGCCGTTCAACCTGAACAGGCCCTCCGCCACCCGACCTGGTCGATGGGGGCAAAGATCACGATCGACTCGGCCACGCTCGCGAACAAGGGCCTGGAGGTGGTCGAAGCGCACTGGCTGTACGATGTCGACTACGACGCGATCGAGGTGGTGATCCACCCTCAGAGCATCGTTCACTCAGCCGTCCGTTTTGTCGACGGCTCAATCAAGGCCCAGCTGGGCACCCCGGATATGCGACTACCGATCCAGTACGCGCTCACATACCCCGACCGCCGCCCATCTGCCTCGCTCGCAGTCGACCTCGTTGCCGCCGGCCGTCTCGACTTCCGCGAGCCGGACGAGAACCGCTTTCCGGCTCTCCGGATCGCCCGCGAGGCCGGTCAGATCGGCCAGCGCGCCACGACGGCGCTGATCGCCGCCGACGAGGTCGCGGTCGAGCGGTTCCTCGCAGGCAGCCTCGACTTCGCCGGCATCCCGCGCCTCCTCGAGTCGGCCGTCGAGCGGCACGGTGCAGCGGCCGACCAGGCGCCGGGCCTCGATGCGCTCATCGCCCTCGATGCCGAGGTGCGAGCAGCCTACGCCACGGGCCCGATCGGGAGCCGCTCGTGACCGAGGTCTTCCAGGGCGCGATCACGATCTTCCTGTTCTTCTTCATCCTCGGGGCGCTGGTCCTCGTCCACGAGTTCGGTCACTTCGTGACCGCGCGGCTGGCTGGCGTCCGGGTCCTCGAGTTCGGTATCGGCTTTCCGCCGCGGGCGAAGGTTCTCCGGGCCAAGGGCGAGACGCTCTACACGCTCAACTGGCTGCCGATCGGCGGGTTCGTCAAGCTCGAGGGCGAGGACGGCGACGAGGCCGACGACCCACGGTCCTTCGTCCGCGCCCGACTTCCCGTGAAGCTCATCATCCTCGCCGCCGGCGTGCTGATGAACCTGATTGTCGCCCTCGCGATCTTCACGATCATCGCCTGGCTCGCCACGCCGATCATCGGGATCAAGTTCCCGGCCGTCGATCCGGGGTCACCGGCCGCGCGGGCCGGCCTGCTGCCGGGCGACGCGATCGTTTCGGTCAACGGCCGGACGTACGAGTACTTCAACGGCGACAAGCTCCTCGACGATCTGCGCTCGCATGCCGGCCAGACCGTCGTGCTCGGTGTCGACCGGGCCAACGGGCCCGACGGCGAGGTCACGGTCACGCTCAGGACCCCCGCCGAGGTCGCGGAGGGCAAGGGCGCGCTCGGGATCCGGACTACGGAGACGCAGCCGTTCTTCGAGACGCATTTCACCGGCCAGTACACGGGCCGAGACCTGCCTGCAGCGATCGGAATCGGGACGAGCGAGACGTTCCGCTGGTTCGGGCTGATCCTCGCCGGCCTGGGCGACCTGGTCGGAAAGTTCGTCGCCAACCCGACCGCCCCGCCCGGGGTCTCGGGGCCGGTCGGGATCGCGACCCAGATCGGGCAGGTGTTCTTCGGCGTCGGGCCGATCATGACGCTCTACGTGGCCGGCATCCTGTCGGCGAACCTGGCCCTCGTGAATGCGCTGCCGTTCCCGCCGCTCGACGGCGGCCGGGCCCTGATGATCGTGCTCAAGAGGATCTTCGGGACCCGGATCAGCCTTCGCGCGGAGCGGCTCACCTACGTCGTCGGGTTCGTGTTCCTGTTCGCGTTCCTCATCTGGGTAACGGGGTTCGACCTGCTGAGGATTCTCGGCGGCGGTACATGACCTCTCTCGACGCCTGCGACCACGGCGACGAATCCTCCGGCCAATGCGCGCCGGAGAGCGCGCTTGGCCGTCGGAGGGCACATGATCGATAGTCCGACCCGTCGACTCACCGTTTCCGTCGACGTCGGTGGGGTCCTCGTCGGGAGCGCCCATCCGATCGTCGTCCAGTCGATGACGAACACGGACACGGCCGACGCCGACGCCACTGCGATCCAGGTCGCGCGCCTCGTCCACGCTGGTTCGCAACTCGTTCGGATCACGGTCAACACCGAGGCCGCCGCGGAGGCCGTGCCAGAGATCGCCAGGAA
>JBBSCI010000218.1:0-4020 GCA_038250445.1 Candidatus Limnocylindrales bacterium
CCGAACGGCGGCAGCTGGCCGCGGCGATCGACGCTGCCGGTGGTTGGCTCTCCGGTCGGCGCGCGGGGTTCGCCCACGGCGACCTGGCCCCGGTCAATGTGGTGATTCGCGGTGGGACACTTGCCGCCCTGCTCGACCTCGAGTTCGTCCGGCTCGCCGATCCGCTACTCGATGCCGCGTGGTTCGACTGGATCGTCGCCTACCATCACCCGGCCGATGAACCGGCCGCGTGGCGGGCGTTCGTGGCGTCCTCGCTTATCGATGAGAGCGACGCGGCGACGCGGGGCCTTCTCGGCCCACTCCCAGTTCTCCGCATCCTCGAACTCCTCGACCAGGACTGGCGCCACGATGAACGAGCGATGCATTGGGTTCAGATGCTTCGGGCCTGCCTGGCGCGGGTCGCTCGAAGGCCCTCGACGATCGAATCGACCGCGAAGCGGTAGGCCTCGTCGACGTCGCCGCCGAGCCGGAACGCACCGGCGAGCTCCATGCTGACGAACCCGTGGGCGAATGCCGTCAGGAGGCGCGCCGCCTCTAGCGCGCGCTCGCGACCGACGAGACGCTCGGTCAACGCAAGGATCCCGGCAGCCGCCGCCGCATTGGCCTCTGCCGTCGGCGCCGCTTCGGGGAGGAGATTCGTGAAGAGGAGCTGGTAGGCCCCGGGCGACCGATGGGCGAACGCCCGGTAGCGGTCGGCGACAACCCGGATCGCTTCGGCCGGGTCGTCGATTGCGAGCGCCGGGGCGACCGCGTCGTCGAGCTCGGCGGCGACATCGTCCGCGATCGCTCGAATGAGGGCCTGGCGGTTGGCGAATCGCTTGTAGAGGGACGGGGCCCTGACCCCGACGGCATCGGCCACGGCCTGCATCGTCACCCCGTCGAGCCCTCCCGTTTCGAGGAGGGCTCGTCCGGCACCTACGATCGCATTGCTCGAGGTTCGGGCACGGGCGGGGCTCACCCGGCCACCGTATCAGCGGCCAACTCGCCATGTCGGTCGGCGTCGCGGGCGTTGCCTCGTGCCGCCTTCCCGATGGGGCCGAGGTGCGTATCGCCGAACCCGGACACGAACTTCAACCCGTAACCGACGCTGCGATCCATGCCGGTGTGGGCGATGAGCACGGCACCGGCGAGTGCGAGCGGCGGAACGGACAGGGCCAGTGCGGCTCCGAGGAACACAAGCCCGAACGCCCAGTTGTGGACCAGGTTGTAGACGAAGGCGCCGACGCGCGGACCGGCGATATAGCCGGCAATCGCGAGATCCGGGATCAGCAGCGCCGGCAGGAACCAGGCGAACTCGCCACCGAGGCGGCCGAAGACGATCGCGCCCGCGACGAGTACGGCGAGACCTTCGAGTCGGAGCCAGCGGCGGGCCTGGGAGTCGATGGACGGCATCTGCGTGTCTCCTGTGTGCCGACTCGCCCCGGTTGATCCCCGAGGGTCCGTGGTCGGCATGGCTACACTACATAGCCTTCATGGCTATTGTCAATAGCCTATTTCCAAGATGACGGGGGACGGAGAATCGGCACCCTCAGCCGTTGACCGGACGCTCGCTCACCGACGTCCGAGGCGGAGCCCACGAGGAGCGGACCGACGAGTCGCAGCGCCATTGGCCCGAGGTTTGTGTCAAATGACCGCCCCTTGAGCATTCGTCAAGGCGTCTGCCGGCTCGGCGCCTCACAGTGAGCGTGAGACCTGCGCTCAGCGAGCTCAATTCGTGACATATGACGTCCTGATGCTCACCTGACACGAATTTCGTGACGAACGCTCACCCGACGTGCACTTGGCACGAAAACGGGGAGAGGCGGCGCCGAACTCAGGCGACCTTGACGCCCGCCTTCCAGACGCTCTCGATCCGCTCCGACAGCGTCGCGACGTCGAGCGGATCGCCGGTCACGACGACGAGATCGGCAAGCTTGCCCTCCTCGATCGTCCCGAGATCCTTATCGACGCCGAGGAGCTGCGCCGCGCTCCGTGTCGTCGCCTCGAGGGCGGACGCCGGAGACATGCCGCCGGAGACCATGAGCGACAGCTCGCGGAGGTTGCGGCCATGCGGCGTGACCCCCGAATCGGTGCCCATAGCGATCCGGACACCGGCCTGGACCGCATGGCGGAAGGCCGCCCGGTGGATCTCGATGACGGCCCGCGCCTTCTCGACGACGAATGGCGGCAGCGGAACCCCGGCATCGGCGGCGTCAATGACGCCCTGCGGGGCGACCAGCGTCGGGACGAACCAGGTCCCCTTCTCCTTCATCAGCTCGATCGCCTCGTCGTCGAGGTAGATGCCGTGGTCGATCGAACGGATTCCGGCCCGCACGGCATTCTTGATGCCGTCGGCGCCCTGGGCGTGAGCCATGACGAAGATCCCGGCGGCTGTGGCCTCTTCGACGATCGTCTCGAGCTCGATCGGCCGGAAGTGCGCGTGGCGCGGATCGTCGCGCGGCGAGAGCACGCCGCCGCTCGTCGCGACCTTGATGACGTCGGCGCCCATCCGGATGATCTCGCGGACCTTCCGCCGGACCTCGTCGGGCCCATCGACGATGCCCGACGGCCGGCCCGGGTGTTCGATCATGAACGGGACGAGCGCGCCCGACGGGTACCAGTCGTCGCCGTGGCCGCCCGTCTGGGACAGCATGATCAGCGAGATCTGCATCCGCGGCCCGGGGAGCAGGCCGTCGTTGACCGCCTCCTTGATGCCGAGGTCAGCGCCGCCGGCGTCGCGGATGCTCGTGATCCCTGTCCGGAGGGTGGCCAGGAGATTTCGGCCAGCCTCGTAGAACTGTCGCGAGAACGGCCGCTGGACCTCCCGCCACAGGTCGACGTCGCTAATCGTGACGTGGACGTGGCAGTCAAAGAGCCCCGGCAGGATCGTTCGGCCGGTGAGATCGATCGCCTCGTCAGCGTCGAGGCCGGACCCGACTGCGACGATCCGCCCATTCTCGACGGCGACATCGCCGCCGGCCGGATCGGCCCCGGTGCCGTCGAACACGCGCGCACCTCGGAACACGACTCGCGTCATCGGTCTCCTCCGCCTTCGAGCGTCGCCCGGAAGAGGTCCGGTCCCTCGACTCCGCTGAGCCGGTACGACCACGCCCCGTCACCGTCCCGCCAGGCCGAATTCGCGAGCACCGTGCCCTGGTCCGCCGCGGCCGCGTACTCGAGTCGGTAGCGCCGCGGCACCGCCGCGAGGTCCGTCCGGTCACCGTCCGTGGCCGCGAGGATCGCCTCCTCGAGCCAGTCGAGATAGACGGCGTTGTTGACATGATCCATCGGATCGAGCTCGTGGGGACGCACCGCGAATTGTCGCGTCGGAGTTCCTGCCGGCGTCGGCGGCAGCGGGACGCGCCCGATCTGGTCGGTCGACTCGGGGATCTTGAATTCCTCGGCGAAGATTGCCGGGATCCGCGTCAGCGCGCCGCGGCCGTCGATCATCACCCAGTCCGTGTGGACCCAACCCGCGAGCGTGCCGTCGGGCAGGATGAACTCTCCCCGGCGGCGTGCCCAGACGCGTCGCTGGCCGACGACCGCGGTCCGGGACAGCAACGTCGTACCCAACGGGACCGGGGCGAGGACCTCCAGCTCGGCGCAGCGGACAAGCCAGGTGAGCTCGCGCTGGCTGTACCAGTCGCGATCGAAGCCGCGCGCGGTCGAGTGGAGCCAGGCTACGTCCTGCGCATAGCGGAGCAGGCCGGACGTGCGCAGGAGGCCGTCCGGCCCAGCCTCGTCGAACCGAACGCGGTAGGTCGCCTCGTGGAGGAGGACGGAGTCGGAAGCCGACTCGGTCAGGGACTGGCCGGTCACGACGGCGCTGCCGCAAGCTCGTCGAGCGTCTCGAGGGCGATGAGCTCCGTCCCCGCGTGGGGCGCGGTCTGGCGCTCGAGCCGGACGTCGCAGGAGACGAGCGAGTCGAAGATGACGAGAACCGCGCCAAGGCGCTCGTCGTCGTCGGCGGCGTGCGTGCTCGCGTCGTCGAGCTGGTGGAGCACATCGCCGGAGATGCCGCGGGCGCCCCACTTGCAGTCG
>JBBSCI010000219.1:0-3984 GCA_038250445.1 Candidatus Limnocylindrales bacterium
GCCGAGCCGACGGAGACGGCGGAGCCCACGGACACCGCCGAGCCAGCGGGCGCCGCTGCCCCTGCCGAAACGGCGGAGCCGAAAGAGACCGCGGAGCCGAAGGACACGCCCGAGCCCACCGAAACGGCCGACAACGACCACGATAGCGGCCAGGCCGGCGACGATGACCAGGGCGACCAGGGCGATCACGACGAGGGCGACCAGGGTGGCAGCGACCACGGTGGCGGCGACCACGGCGACGGCGGCGACTGATCAGCCACGCCTGATCGGGACCTTCAGATCAAGTCCAAGATCCGATCCAGCGACGTAAGGTGGACCATGGACGACAGGCAACCGCCGGGCCGTCCATGGCCCCCGTCCCTTCCCGAGGCCGTCCGACGTCCACGAACCCTGACACAGCCTCCTCGCCTGATGCTGTCGGCGACGACCGATCGGTTGTCGCTCGCGTCATCGCCGGCGATCGCAACGCGTTCAGGATCCTCGTCGACCGCGAGGGCCCTTCGGTCCTCCGTGCCTGCCACCGCGTTCTCGGCGACCTCCACGAGGCCGAGGATGCGGCTCAGGAGACCTTCGTGACCGCCTTCCGGGCGCTCGGCACGTGGCGAGAGGACGGACCCTTCGGGGCCTGGGTGACGAAGATCGCTGTGCGAATCTCAATCCGCCGCTCGCAGCAGCGACGCACGGTGACCTGGCTTGATCCGGCGAATCCGGGGGCTGCAGGCAACATCTACGGCGAGCCGGATCCCGCGACGATGTCGCTCAGGGCCGAGCGCGCTGCCGATGTCCGGGACGCCCTCGCGCGCCTGGACGAGCCATACCGCGAGGTCGTCGCCCTCCGATTCTTCGGTGAACTCTCCCTGGGCGAGATCGCCGACCAGACGGGCCGGCCCCTTGGCACAGTGAAGACCCACCTCCATCGGGGCCTGCTCCGGCTCCGCGCCAACATCGAAGGCGGCAGGACGTGAGCAACTCGGGGCCGATCCATCCGCAGGACGAAGGGCGAATGGCGGCCGACATGGCCGGCGAGCTCGAATCGATCCGAGAGATCCCGGGTCTGCAACTGACGGGCGATTTCACGGACCGGGTCATGGCGGTCATCGGCCACGAGCCGCTGCCGCAGCCCGCGATCGCGCTCGGGTCGGCGATTCGTCGCCGCCGCTTCGGCCTCGCCGCCGCAGCCGTGCGTGATGCCTGGCGGGTCGCGTTCGGTGGCCCCCGCCCGTTCGCCGTTCGCGCCCAGGCCCTGGCACTCGTCCTGGTGATCACCAGCCTCGCGATCGGCGCGGGAGGCGCGGCGGCGGCCGGAGCGGCGGCGTGGCTCACACCGGATCAATCGCCCGGACCGACGCCGAACGTCGCATCGCCATCACCCTCGCCCTCGCCGTCGATAACGATCGAGCCGAGTCCGTCGCCGTCAATCAGCCCGACCGCGGACCCGTCATTGGGCCCGACCGCGAGCCCGGACGAGACCGACACAGCCGGGCCGACCGAAACGGCCGAGCCAACCGAGACGCTCAAGCCGGGTGAGACAGCGAAACCGGGCGAGACGGAGCGCCCAACCGAGACGCCCGAAGGTTCCGCCGATCCCGGCGGAGGCGGCGGCGGCGGCGGCGGTGGCGGCGGGGAAGGCGACGACAGTGGCTCGGGGTCCGGCTCCGGTCACGGCTGAGGTCTCTTCGCCGCACGTCGTGCCTCTGGCCGGGTAGGCTGGGCGACGTGATCGTCGTCGTCGGCAACCCGATCCTCATCGCAACCGAGCCGCGCCCGCGAGCTGGCGGCCTGGCCGTCGGCGTGGGCGTAGCCGCCGCGGCGGCCGGTGGTGACGTCCAACTCGTCGGCAAGACCGGCGACGACGCTGCCGGCGAGGCGGCGCTGCTCGATCTCGCCGGACGAGGCGTCGGACACGTGGCCATCCTCCGTGACCCAAGCGTTCTCACGCCGCAGGCTGCGGACCCGATCGCTGCCGAACTCGCGTTCTTCGACGAGCCCGACGGCGACCCGCGACCGCCCGCCTCCGCACCTGCCGGACCGGTACTCGAGCCGGCCGATATCGAGCTCGCCCTCCGCTATCTGCCCGACTACCGCGTCCTGGTCATTGCCGACCCGATCCCCGCCGAATCGCTCGAGATCGTCCTCGCGGCGAGTCGCTGGAGCGGAGCGGCCCTCGTCGTCCTCGTCAAGCACGGTGCGGAGGCGCCGGCGCTCATTCCGGAGGCGACGGTCCTCGAGGCGCCCGACGGCGATCCGGACGACGCGTTCGCCGGCGTCGTCGGTGCGTACGCGGCCGCGCTCGACCGCGGCGAGGAGCCGGCCGAGGCGTTCGCGACTGTCTCGACGGCTGGAGGCTGGGCAGCCGTCGCCGAGTGACGGGCGGCGCGACTCAGAGTCCGAGCGGGACCACGAGTTCCGGCCCGTCGTTGCGGACGTTGTTGACGAGCTGGCTGACCGGCCGAACCGCCAGCGCCGGTTCGTCCCGCGGCTGCAGCAGAGCCAGGAGCTCGCCGGGATCGGATAGCGTCGAATCGAGCCACGTCGCCCACCCGGCGTCGTCGAGCACGACCGGCATCCGATCGTGGATCGACGCCATCGTCTCGTTCGGCGTCGTCGTGATGATCGTGAAGGTCCGGCGAACCTGCTCGAGGTTGGGATCCCGCCAGCCCGACCAGAGCCCGGCGAGGACGAGCGGCCGGCCGTCGGCCCGGCCGATCGCGTACGGCTGGCGGATCGTGCCCTCGCGTCGCCACTCGTAGAACGACTCGACCGGCACGAGACAGCGCTTTCGCCGGAGGGCGTCGCGGAAGGCCGGGCTCGACGTCAGCGTCTCCGCCCGGGCGTTGAACATCCGCGACCCGACCTTCGCGCTGTCCGCCCAGTGAGGGATGAGACCCCAGCGGTACGCCGTGATCGCGCGCCGTTCGTCACGCTGGACGACGACGAGGGCCTCGTCGGTCGGGGCGACATTGAAGCGCGGGCCGGGGTCCTCGACGAGCGGCTCGGCCGAGAAAATCTCGGCCAGCTCCGAGGCCGGGCGCTGCTGGGTGAATCGGCCGCACATGCCGGGCAAGTCTAGCCGTGAGTCCTGTATCGTCGGGTCGATGGACGGCCCCTCGAAGACCGGCGGGACCCGTGCCCTCGACGACGATGGACCGCTGGCTCGCGAGGAGGCTCGCGCCATCCTCGATCGTGGCGCCGAGCTGCTGTCAGCTGGCGAGTTCGGCCAGGCTTTCAATCACTACCGGCGCGTGATCGGATTTGACGACCCGGAGGTGACCGCGGCCGCGCTCCTCGGCGCGGCCCAGAGCCGCTACCGGATGGACGACGAGGCCGGTGCGGTGGCGACCTGGGAGGCGATTCTCGAGCTCCCAGAGACGCCCACGACGTACTACGCGTGGCGAGAGCTGGCGGCCGCCCGCGTCCGCGACGGGGACCTCCACGGCGCGGTCGCAGCCTATCGAGAAGCCGACAAGCGAGCCCCGATCGCCGAAAAGGCCGAGATCGCCAATCGGCTTGGCTGGCTGGCCAAGGAGACGGGCAACGTTCGAGCTTCGCGTCGCTACTTCGCCCGCGGCCGAGGAGGCGTCCTCCCGCTCGCGACGTACGCGATTCTCGGGTTCACGATCGCCGTGTCGCTCACCGCGATCCTGTCGATCGACGGCGGCAAGATCTACGACGCCCTGGCGTTGCTCAAGCCGGCGGTCGCGAGCGGGGAATTCTGGCGGCTCTGGACCGTGACCCTCGTCCACGGCGGCGATCCCAGCCAGCCCGCGTTCGCTCTGATCCATCTCGGGTTCAACATGTACGCGCTGTACATCTGCGGCCCGATCGTCGAGCAGATCTACGGCCCAATCAAGCTGGTCCTCTTCTGCCTCGTCTCCGCTGCCGGCGGCTCGATCGCGTCGTTCGCCTTCGGCGAAGCCGCGGGGGCGGGCGGGGCGTCGGGGGCCATCATCGGGCTCTGTGGGGTGCGCCGTGCGGCCTCCCGCC
>JBBSCI010000220.1:0-3961 GCA_038250445.1 Candidatus Limnocylindrales bacterium
AGCCGGTACGGCACGGCGGTCACCGCAATCGGTGGCAGCGAGGACGCCGCGCGCTTGATGGGCCTGCCGATCGCCCGGGTGAAGATGGCGATGTACCTCGTCAGTGGGCTGCTCGCCGGCCTCGCCGGCCTGCTCGTGGCCGCGCGTTCCTCGTCGGGGCAGTCGACAATCGGCGTGGGCCTCGAGCTCCAGGCGATCGCCGCAGTCGTCATTGGCGGGACGCTGCTTACCGGCGGCTCTGGCTCAATCGCCGGCACCCTTGCCGGCGTCCTCCTGCTCAACGTCATCAACAACGTCATCAACCAGGTCGGCACGCTGAGCTCGTACTTCCAGCAGGTCGTCAGCGGTGTATTCCTGATTGTGGTGGTGCTCGTTCAGCGATACCTCAGCCGGGAGCAGCGATTGTGATCGACGAGAGAGGCTCACCATGACGACGTCGCCGCCGACGATGCGATTCGGCCTGTTCCTCAGCCAGGCGAACAAGTCGCTGGCGCGCGTCTACGACGAGTTCCAGATGGCCGAGGACCTCGGCTTCGACCATGCCTGGCTGGTCGATCACCTCGTCGACACCGACGGCCCACCCGACCATCCCTGCCTCGAGGCCTGGACGCTCCTCGCTGCTATCGCTGCGCGGACGAAGCGGATCCGGCTGGGCGTCCTCGTGACCAGCAACACGTTTCGCAACCCGGCCGTCCTGCTCAAGCAAGCGGTGACGGTCGACCACATCAGCGACGGGCGCCTGATCCTGGGGCTGGGATCGGGCTGGCACGCCGACGAGCATCACCGCTACGGTATCGACCTGCCCGAGCCCGCCGAGCGCGTCGACCGGTTCGCCGAGGCCGTTGAGTTGATCAGCTTGTTGATGAGCCAGCCGCGCACCACCTTCGACGGACTTCACTATCGCCTCGACGACGCTCCGCTCGAGCCGCCACCGGTCCAGCAGCCGCGGATTCCCATCCTTATCGCCGCCCACCGGCCGCGGATGCTTCGCCTCGCCGCGCGGTTCGCCGACCAGTGGGACACGTTCGCTGAGATGCCCGGAACGGCCACCGACGGCGTCACCGCGAGCATCGAGCAGCGGATCCTGGCGCTCGACGCTGCCTGCGTGGCGGTCGGGCGCGACCCGGCCGAGATCCGGCGATCGACGTGGACGACGGCCGCAGCGCTCGAGACCGACGAGGCCTATGCCGGCTACGTGAATCGCCATCGGAGCCTCGGTTTCACCGATTTCTCGGTTGTGCCTCCGGGCAGCGGGGCCGAGGCGGTCCTGCGCCGCGTCGCCGAGGGCGTGATCCCCGAACTGCGCCTCGCGACGCATGGGGGGCGACAACGAGGTGCGGATCCTGACGGCAGGCTCCTCGCAGATCGGGGAGACGACGCCTGAGGTCCTCATGCGGGACGCGTGGGCCCGGCTCACCCAGGCCGCCGACGGAGCTGCAAGCGGCGGCGGTGAGGGTAGTCGCCGCCGCAAGATCGGTTAGCTGCCTCGACCCAACGCGCCGAGCAGGGCCACGGTTCGCGCCAGCCTGTGGAAGATCGTGAGGCGCTCGCCCTTGGGAGGGGCCGGCGGTTCAGCGGGCAGCGGATCCGCGTCTGGTCGGCGGTGCCAAGCACGGAACTCGTCGTCCCGGCGCTTCGCGGCGTGCCGGTCGTCTCTCGCGAGGATTCCGACAAAGTGACTTGGAGGCATGCGCGATCCCCCGCTTGTCGCGCCTGCCGCGCGTTCGCGGCGGATCCTCGCCGAACGAGGCGCACGCGTCAGGGACCAAGGTTCCAGTCCGTCGGGTTCAACGCCCGTCAAGCCGGGAACAGCTCCGTGGCCAGGCGCTCCGGGAAGAGGATCATGATCCCGGCCCGGCTCGTCCTGATAATTCCCTCCTCCCGGAGGTCGCGCAGGACTCTGACGACGACCTCCCGGACCGAACCCACCGCGTCCGCCAGTGCCTGCTGGCTCACCTTGGCGACGAGTTGGTCGCCCTGCTGGTGTTCGGAGGCCAGGTCGAGCAGGTGCCGGGCGACGCGCTGTCGAACGGTCGAGAAGGCGCTGCCGGGAATCTCCGTGACGAAGCTGACCACCCGCTCGCTGAGCTCGTCGATCAGCGACCTGGCCACGCGCAGGTCGCGCTCGGCAAGGGCGATGACCGCGGCCGGCCGAAATGCCAGCAGCTCCGAGTCCACGAGCGCCTGGATCGAGCCGGGCATGGAGAACTTCGGCGTGAAGAGCGAGGCGACGCCGGTCAGGGCGCCCCGCCGGAAGTAGCGGATCGTGAGGCTCCGTCCATCCGGAGCCGTCATGAAGATGCGGACGAAGCCCCCGACAAGGAGCTCCACGTGGGGGCCGGCTTCGCCGGCGGCGCGGACGGTCGAACCGGCCGGGACGTGAATTCGGCGCGCCCCCTCGACGAGCTCTTCCGCGATATCGTCGGGCAGGTCCCGGAAGTGAGAGCGCGCCAGGGCCTCACGAACGCCATCGTCGAGCCGGGTGCGCTCCTCGATCGTCATGCACCAACGCTACCAGCCGCCTGTATCGGCGGCGTTCGCTCGTATGAACGGCGGGCGTTCAGCGGACTTCGCGGTCAGACCACCCGGCGCAGCCGGCCCGTCTCGACCTCGTAGATGACGCCCGTCACGGGAACATCCTTGATCCAGGGATGAGCCCGGATCCGTGCGACCTGCTCGATGAGGTTCGCCTCCAGGTCGGGGAAGGCATGCAGCGGCAGGTCGACCTTCGTTCCGGTCGATGCCGCGATCGTGTCCTGAACCGGGCCGTCCTCGAAGGTGAGCATGCCGCAGCCGGTGTGCTCGATGACAAGGATCTCCTCGGTGCCGAGGAGGTGCTGGCTGATGACCAGCGAGCGGATCGCATCGTCGGTGGCAAGGCCGCCGGCGTTGCGGATGATGTGAGCGTCACCGGTGCGCAGGCCGAGGACGTCCTCGACCGTCAGGCGCGCATCCATGCAGGCGAGGACAGCGAGCTTTCGTGCCGGGGGCAAGTCGAGGTTCGGTCGATCGAACGCCGCGGCGTATCGGGCGTTCTCGGCGAGGGCGCGCTCCGTCTCAGGGGCGCTGCTGGCAAGCAGGGTCATGGCAATCTCCATGTGGGGGTCGATCGTGGGATGGTTGGGGAATCGGCGCTGCGGCCCGGACGCGGGAATCCGGCAGCCCGCCGCCGACGTTCAGCTCAGCGGAACAGGCTACGGACCCGACGCTGGATGCGACCGGGCCGCCGGCTACCCATGTTCCGGGCAATGCGGTGACTGACCATCGCGAGAAAGCATACAGAAGCAGTGGGGATTGGCGCAACGGTGTCAGATGACGTCCAGCGTGACCTGGTCGACGATCCCGTCGACTGTGTGTGGGTCGAGCTCACCTGCACCTGCGATCTGGGCCTTCGCAACGCCCGCGGCCAGGCCGAGGCGCGCAGCATCCACGACGGCTCCGCCCCGCGAGAACGCCACTGCCCGGCCCGCGAGGAAAGCGTCGCCGCTTCCGACCGGATACGGCCCACGCAACTCGGGTTGAACGAGGTGCGTCCTGCTGTCGGCGGTCACGACGACCGCGTAGCCGACACCAAGCGTCACGACGACCGACATGGCCCCGCCTTCGCGCAACACCGCGGCGGCCTCGGCCGCCGAACGAACATCCTCGACCGGCAGCCCGCTTGCTTCGCTCGCCTCGCCGGCGATGACCTTGACGACGACCGGGCGCTCGACGAGGACGGCCGTGAGTGCCGGTCCCTACGTGTCGGCGAGGACCGGGACCCCGCGGGGAGCGGCGGCGGCGATGCCAGCGATCCGTCCGTACCCTCAGCCGGCCGGGCAACATCACGGCGCGCCGGCCGACCCGCGCTGGCGGAATCGCTCGGGCGGCTCCGCGCCGAGCGCCGGGGGGCCAGCGCCTGCTCGTTCACACAGACGTAGGTGTCGAGCCACCAGTCCTCCCGCGCGTCATCGATCTCGCC
>JBBSCI010000221.1:0-3937 GCA_038250445.1 Candidatus Limnocylindrales bacterium
CTCAATGGACGACGCCACCGGTCGCGCAGGGCCCTGCAGGGCGCCCTGCCCTGCAGGGCGCCCTGCGCCCCCGACACCCGCCATCGTGACGACCGCTGGTCACATCTTGATGGCGGTTGACCAGGAGCGTGAGCTGTCGTGATCGAGGACGGGCCATGCGGACTCTAGGCCGATCAGGCACTCGGAGCCAGCGAGGCGTTGCAGCCGGAACGCAGGTAAAGGGCGGGCCAGATCCTCAGCTCGACCCTCGCGCATCCTCGAGAACGGACAGGATGTTCCCGGCCGGGTCCTTGAACCAGGCGATCGGCGGCGGATACTCGCGGGCGATCCCGTGCTCATCCTGACCCGATCCTTCGTACTTCTCGAACACGACCCCCGCCTTGGTGAGCTGATCCACCGCCTCATCGATATCGGCCACCGGGAAGTTCAGGACGGTGAACGACGCGGACTCGTGGTTGTCCTTGGGGTAGATCAGGACGTTGCCGCCGCCGGCGAGGTGCAACGTCAACATGCCGTTCTCCTCGGTCACCTCGACGCCGAGCGTCTGGGCATAGAACTCCTTGGCCTTGGGAATGTCGTTTGTCGAGAATCCGGAGAACGCATGGCTGTCCTGGAACATACGGCTCCTCCTCCTTACTAGGGCTGTCGCAATCGGTTAGCGTCAGTAGAGACTCCGCAAACACCTGTAACTCATCGGCCGGGCGTGCGCTCGACCGATGAGTTTTGCCAGAACGCCAGTCTGACTGGTTAGCACCCCGAGATTCTCTGGAGGAAGAAGATGACGCAGCCGACGGCCGCCGAACGGGCCGCCCTCAATCTGTCGCCGCGAGCGAAGCTCGAGATCCTCGGCGCGATCCTGCTCGCGATGTTCCTGTTCGCGCTCGACCAGACCGTCGTCGGGACGGCGCTGCCGGTGATCGTCACCGACCTTCAGGGCAACAGTCTCTACACCTGGGCGGTCACGATCTACCTCCTGACCGCAACGATCAGCGGCCCCATCTACGGCAAGCTCTCGGACCTTTTCGGGCGTCGACCGATTGTCATCTTCGCCGTTAGCCTGTTCATCATCAGCTCGGCGCTCGCGGGCCTCAGCCAGGAGATGTGGCAGTTCATCCTGTTCCGCGGTCTCCAGGGCCTCGGCGGCGGGGCGGTGTTCCCGATCGCGCTCGCCGTCGTCGCGGACCTCTACACGCCGGCCGAACGCGGCAAGTACCTCGGCCTCTTCGGAGCGATGTTCGGGCTGTCGTCATTGATTGGACCCGGGCTTGGCGGGTTCATCACCGACACCGTCGGCTGGCACTGGATCTTCTTTGTCAATGTCCCGATCGGCCTGGTCTCGCTGTTCATCCTGTGGCGCCTGTTGCCGGCGATCCGGCGGCCAGAGGCGGCGCGCCACATCGACTACATCGGGGCGCTCGTGTTCGCGCTCGCGATCGCGCCGTTCCTCATCGGCCTCACGAACAAGCAGACCGGCCAGTGGTCGGATCCGGTGGTCGGCGGGTTAATCCTCGTGGGCCTCGTCTTCGCGGCGATCTTCGTCTGGATTGAATCGCGGGTCCCGGAGCCGATCGTTCCGCTCAATCTCTTCCGCATCCGGACCTTCACGATCTCAGCCACCGCGATGTTCCTCGCGGCGTTCGGCTTCTTCACGGCGATCATCTTTCTGCCCCGCTGGTTCCAGTCCGTCGCCGGCGACAGCGCAACGACGTCCGGGTACAGCCTCCTGCCGCTTCTGGCGGGCCTCATCTTCAGCGCAATCGCGTCGGGTCAGATCGTCGCCCGCATCGGCCGGTACAAGGTGCTTCTGTTCGGCTCGCTCGTGCTGCTGGGCCTCGGGCTCTTCCTGGCCACCGGCCTTCACGCCAACACCGATCGGCTGAACCTGTGGCTGTGGATGATCCTGGCAGGCGTCGGAATCGGACCCTCGTTCGCCGTCTTCACCCTGATCGTCCAGAACGCGGTGTCCCCGGACCGGATCGGCGTCGCGACGAGCAGCCTGACGTTCTTCCAACAGATCGGCGGAACGGTCGGCCTCACGATCGCCGGAACGCTGTTCGCAGACCGACTCACCGAGGAGATTCCCACGCAGCTCGCGAAGGCGGGGGTCCCTCCGGAGTTCATGGCCCAACTGGCCGGCGGCGGGGGCGGGGGGGCACACTCGATCTTACGGGCACGGGCGACCTAGGGGCTCGGATCCTGGCGACCGTGCCTCCCGACTTGCAGGCCGGCGTCGCGCCGCTGATCCCGGGCATCGTGAACGGGATCCACGAGGCGTTCTCGATCGCCCTGGCATCGACCTTCTGGGTCGGGATCGCCGGCGCGCTCATTGCCGCGCTGTTCGTCCTGTTCCTGCGCGAGGAACCGATGCGCAAGACGTTCGAGTTCGAGGAGCCCGAGCCCGAGGAGACAGCGGCCTGACGATCGCGCCTACGGGACGATAAGCGTCTTTCCTGCCTCGCGTCGCGGGGTGCCGTCCAGCAGGCGCGCCCCGCCCTCGAGGTCGACCGTCGCGCTGACGATTCGCGACATGTCGAGCCGGCCGGCGGCCATGAGGTCGATCACGTGACCGAACGTGCCCGATCCCGAGTGGCCGATCGAGCCGTGGATCGCGGCGCCCCGGACGATGAGCAACTCGGGGTCCAGGTCGATCTCGTTGGGACCTCGCCCGATCAGGACCAGCTTGCCTGCGGGAGCGACTGAGGCGGCCATCGCCTCGGCAACGCCCGCCGCACCGCTGGCCTCGACCCAGATGTCGATGCCACGTCCGCGTGAGACCTCACGAGCGGCCTCCGCGATGCCGCTCGACCCGAGGTCCCGCGGGTCGAGGACCTGGTCGGCGCCCATCGCCGTGGCCAGTTGCCGGCGGCCATCAGCAATCTCGAAGGCGACGATCCGCGCCGCGCCGGCGGCGCGGGCCAGGGCGATCGCGGCAAGTCCGATCGGCCCTGCGCCGACGACGCCGATCGACGCGCCGGGCATGAACCCGCCGGCCGTCACGAACATCGCGACGTAGGCGACGCCCGTGGGCTCGACGAGCGCGCCGAGCTGGAAGGTGCGATCCGTCGAGATGCCGGCCTCAAGGAGCGGTGCGAGCGACCAGCAGTAGCGCGAACGAACCGCGACGAACTCCGCATGGGCGCCATCGAAGCTGAACCCCAGCTCGTCGATTCGCGTGCAGCTATTGGGCCTGCCGGCCCGGCAGGCGAGGCACTCGCCGCACCAGGCGATCTCCTCGGCGCAGACGAGGTCGCCCGGTGCGAAGTCCCGGACCGCCGCCCCTACGGCCTCGACAACTCCGGCAAATTCGTGGCCGGTCACGACCGGCGTGCGAATCAGGCCCGGATACAGCATGTAGCCATCGGCGTCCGTCTCGACGAAATGCAGATCCGAGCCGCAGATCCCGCAGGCACCTACGCGGATGACTAGTTCATCAGGGCCGGGCGCAGGATCCGGCACGGCGTCGAGGGTGATCCGCGGGTTCCGCCAGACCTGGTTGCCTCTGCGGGCAAGGCGTGCCGCTGCATCCGCCGGGTCGATCGTCGCAGCGGCGGCGGGCCGCGGAGCCCACTCGGCGTCGAGCCGCAGCGCCTTCATTGGCGCCCTACCAATGAGTCGCCTGGAACTGGACGAACTCCAGGGTATTGCCGAAGGGGTCGACCGCGAAGAACCGGTCGCGTCCCGGAATCTCGCCGTCATGGTCGCGCGTCGTGACGCCGGCCTCGACGAGGTGTGCTCTCAATCCCGCAACGTCATCGAACTGGAAACACGGATGACGCAGGGATTCGGGGTTCGCCGCGACCCCCGACGGCTCGCTGAACAGGTGCAGCTCCTGGTCGACGACCTCTTACAAGATGCCGACGCCCTGCAACGCGGGCGGACGTGTAAGGTCGTCGAGCGCGAGGGTCTCGCCATAGAAGAGACGCGCCGCCTCAAGCGA
>JBBSCI010000222.1:0-3907 GCA_038250445.1 Candidatus Limnocylindrales bacterium
GGGTCCCGCCCCCGCCGCCCCCCCGGCCCCGGGCCCGCCACACCGCGGGGGGGCTCCCCCGGGCCCCCCCCCCCCCCCGCGGGCGGGGGTCTCGGGGGCGCGCCAGTTGGGGCCCCCCGCCATTCCGGGCTGTGCGATGCTCGGTCGATGGACGTGCCAGTCATTGCGATCATTGCCATCCTGGCGATCCTGTTGGCGATCGTCGTCGGGGTCGTCAGGTCGCGGACCCACGAGCTGGAGGCGACTCGCCGGCTGCTGGACGACCGCCCGCCCGCGCGCGAGTCCAAGCCCGACCAGCTGGCGGTGGACCCGTCGTACATGGCCGATCTCATCGGGGTTGGATTCCTGCGATTCGACGATTCGCTCCGGATCGAGGTCGCGACGGACACCGCTCACGCGCTCCTCGGACGCGCGCGCGGGACGATCATCGGGCGGTCGGCGATGGAGGCATTCGTCGACACGCGGTTCGAGGGATTGCTCCTCGCGGCTCGTGACACGGGCTCGGCGTCCGGCGAGTTCCGCTTCCGGGGCCAGGATGGCCCTGTTCTCGTCGTCCGGGCGCGCCGATCCCCGGTCCGAGGCATCTGGGCGGTCCTCGAGGATGTCTCGGAGCTGCGCCGGCTGCAGCAGATCCGGGCTGAGTTCATCGATAACCTCTCACACGAGCTACGGACTCCCCTGACGACGATCAGTCTCCTGGCCGAGACGCTCGCTCGCGAAGCGGACGCGGCGAACCAGGCGGTCCCGGCGAAGATGCGGGACCGCATCGACAAGATCGAGGTCGAGACGGGCCATCTCGTCCAGATGGTCAACGAGCTCCTCGACCTCGCCCGCATTGAAAGCGGGGGACCGCTCGTCCTTCTGGACGACGTCGATCTCGGCCGCGTCGTCGCCGAATCCGTCGAGCGCCTCCGCCTGTTCGCGGACCGCCAGGGGCTGCGGCTCGTCGTCGAACTGCCCGATCGGCTGCCACCCGTTCGAGGTGACGAGGCGCGGATCGGCCAGGTCGTCGTCAACCTCGTCCACAACGCCCTGAAGTTCGGCGGCGACTCCGGCGACGTCACGGTTCGCGTCCGTGAGGGCAATGCCGAGCTAGTCATCTCGGTCGAGGACCGCGGGGTCGGTGTGCCGAAAGCGGACCAGGCCCGGATTTTCGAGCGGTTCTACAAGGTCGACCGGGCGCGCGTGCGGGGTGGGGGAACGGGGCTCGGCCTGTCGATCACCCGCCACGTGATCGAGCAGCACGGCGGCCGGATCTGGGTCGAGTCCGACGAGGGCGTCGGCTCGACGTTCTCGTTCACTCTGCCGATTCTGCGGGGCCCGAACCCGTCAAACTGACGACATGGACCGGCTCCACGTCGCGACGCTCAACATCCTCAACCTCGCCGACCGCTGGCCCGAGCGCCTGCCGCTGATCCTCGCCGACATGAGCGGCCTCCAGCCCGATCTGCTCGGGCTCCAGGAGTGCGTCTACGTGATGCAGCAGGACCGCCTGATCGGCGCTGCGGGCGAGGGCCGCTACGGGGCCGTCCGGGGCTGGGCAGGACGCCCGGAGTACGGCAACTCGCTCCTGATCCGGGAGCCGCTGTCCGGCACCGACGAGGCCCGCGTCGATCTGGGGCTGAACCGGGCCGCGCATCGAGCGGCGGTTCGCCTGCCCGGGGGCGCATCGGTGGTCGTGGTCGTCACCCATCTTCATCACCTGGGGCCGGACGAGCAGCTCCGCGACGAGCAGGCGCAACAGCTCCTCGAATGGATCGACGCCGGGCCGACCGCCGACGCGCTCGTGGTCATGGGCGATTTCAACGCGGATCCGACCGAACCAACGTACGCTCGGATGCGCGCGGCAGGCTTCCGGTCCGCGTTCGCGGAGGCGAACGGCGCGGAGCCGGTCGTGACGTGGCCGTCGGGCCTCCAGGCGCCGGCCATGGACACCGACGGGTCGCCGGAGTGCCTCGACTACATCTGGGTGCGCCGTGCGGTGTCGGTCGAGTCGGCGCGACTGGCCTTCGATCGGCCCGATCCCGAGGACGCGACGCTCTACCCGTCGGATCACCTCGGAATCTCGGCCCACCTTGCGATCGGATAGCCCGAGCCAATGACACTCCGTCTGGCACACCGCGGCGACGGGCGCAGCGCGCCGGAGAACACGCTCGAGGCGTTCGTTGCCGCGATCGCGGTGCCCGGTTGCGATGGTATCGAGTTCGACGTCCGGGCGGCCTCCGATGGCGTCCCGGTCGTCATCCACGACGAGACGCTGACGCGGGTCCAGGGCGTCGATGCGCGGGTCGACGAGTTGACGGCTGACGCCCTCGAGCGCCACGGCGTGCCGACCCTGGAAGCCGTCCTCGCGGCGATCCCGCGGCGGGCGTTCCTCGACGTCGAGCTCAAGGGGGACCCGGGGAGGGCGGCGATCGACGTCCTGACGGCCGGCCGTGGGCCGGGGCTCGAGCGAGCGGTCGTCTCATCGTTCGAGCCCGATACGCTCGAACGCGTCGGCCGGCTGGCCGCGCTGTGGCCGCGCTGGCTGAACGCCGAGGACCTGTCGGAGACGACCATCCGGACCGCAACCGACCTCGGCTGCCGTGGGATCTCGGTCGACTGGCGGGCGATCGATATGCATTCGCTCGCACGCGCTCGCGCCGTGGAGCTCGACGTGGCCGCGTGGACGGTCCGCAGCCGGCCGACGTACAGCCGATTGGAGCGCCTCGGCGTCAACGCGATCTGCGCCGAGGGTCCGGCCCTCTATGGCCGCGCCCGCTAGCATCGCTGCTAAGGCGACCGAGCGGGTCGGCTGATAGCGCACCGGAGTCCGAGGCGGAGCTCACGAGGAGCGCAGCGACGAGTCGCAGCGCCGTCGGCCTGAGGTCCCGCCTATGCTCAACGGACACGCCGCTGGCGAGGAGGTAGGCCGCATGACCACGAACGAGCAGGCGGATCTCGTCGTCGTGGGTGCCGGTACCGTCGGTGGCTGGGCATCGTATTTCGCGAAGACCGACGGGCTCGGGCGGGTCGTCGTCCTCGAGAAGGGGCTCGTCGGCCAGGGCGCGAGCTCTCGTGCGGCCGGGATCGTGCGAGCCCAGGGCGGGACGGCCGTTACGGTCGCCCTCGGCCGCTGGACGATCGATTTCTACAACGGCCAGCGTGCCGCCATCGGGACCGACTCCGGCTTCCGCGAGCTTGGTTATCTCATCCTTGCGGTCACCGACGACGACGAGCGGGCAGGGCGCGAACGCGTCGAGATGCAACGCCGGGCAGGCCTCGATGTTCGCTGGCTGTCGGCCGCCGAAGCAGTCGCGCTCAATCCGACCCTGTCACCCGACGGCCACCGAGGCGGCAGCTTCATCGAGACCGATGGCTGCATCGACCCGCAGCGGAATGTTCGGGCCTACTCGCTGGCGATGCAGGCGGCCGGCGTGGAGCTCCGCGAGCGGACGGCGTTTGGCGGGTTGATCGTCGAGCGGGCGGCCTCCGGCGAACAGCGGGTCGTCGCGGTCGATACGTCTGCTGGCCCGATCGCGACCGAATCTGTGCTTCTCACCGGCGGGCCGTCGCTGCGATCCGTGGGGCGGCTCGCCGGGCTCCGGATCACGGCCGGCGCCGCGCGCCACACGGTCTGCGTCCTCGAACCGAACGACGTCTTCGACGTGGAGCGGATGCCGATGGTCTTCGACGTCGGCGGAGGGCTGTACTGGCGGCTCCAGGAGGGCGGGCTGCTGTTCGGCTGGAGCGACCCGGACGAGCCGCCCGGCGAGGCACGCTCGATCAACTGGCCGATGTACGACAAGGTTCGCGAGCGACTGAGTGCGCTCGTACCGGTGACGCGCGGCCTGGGGATCCGGAAGATCTGGGCCGCGACGATCGACTCCACGCCCGATCACCTGCCGATCATTGGGCCGGCCGTGAC
>JBBSCI010000223.1:0-3701 GCA_038250445.1 Candidatus Limnocylindrales bacterium
AACCGAGTCTCGTTCACGAGTTTCACTGTTCATCACCTTGTTCGCCTGCGCCCGGCTGGGCCAGGTACCGTCGCCGCCGCTTGCGGGCTCTATGGGGCAAGCTAGGGCCGTCACCTTGATTAAGCCCTTGAAACGGTGCGTCCGCGCATGGTCCATTCGACTGGTTTCTCGGCGGTCGGAAGTACTGCCTGCAGCCAGGGGACGTGCGTCGGGAAAAAGATTGAGCCGCGTCCGATAGGTGGACGCGGCTCAATAAGTTCGGACGAGCCAGGCGGACGGTTGGGCGACTAGAGGTGCGCCCCTCACCAGACTCAGAATTTCGAGATGATCCCGGAGCGCCTGAGGTGAGAGCCTTACCGGCGTTCGTGGGATTCCGAACACTGAGGCTGCGACCTTGCGGCGAACCTTGCAATGGTGCGTCGGCGCGTAGCCCATCCGATCATCCGAGCTGCAACGATGGTCCCAGTTCGTGGGTGGTCAGGCCTCGCCGGCCGGCTCGCCGGGCAGGAAGATGCTGAAGGCGGCGCCGCCGTCGGCTCCGCGGGGCTCCAGAACGAGATCGCCATCCATCGCCCGACAGAGCTCGCGCGAGACGTACAGGCCGAGGCCGCTGCCGTCCTCCGGGCCGGTCGCCGCGCCCCGGACGAACCGGCCGAACAGTCGGCTTCGATCGGCTTCTGGCACCCCCCGTCCGCCGTCCGAGATCGTCATCCGAATCCGTGGTGCCTTTTCTTCTGCCGCAACCTCGACGCGAACCGGGGTGCGGTTGCCGTACTTCACGGCATTGTCGAGCAGCGCCCAGAGGACCTGGTCCAGCTGGTCCGTGTCGGCGATCGCCAGCCAGCCCTCGGAGCGGTCGTCGATCACGAACGGCACGTCGGCGGCGCCGAGCGCCTCCCACGCGCGGCGCACCCTGGGCCCGAGTGAGACCACCTCGCCGCGCGGATGCAGGGCGCCGGACTCGAGCCGGGTCACGGTCAGCAGCTGGCGAACCATCCGCGACAGGCGCTCCGCCTGCTCCGCGATGATGCCGAGGCGGCGGTCCGGCCGGTCGCCGTCGAGCTGGTCGGCGTAGGCGCGGATGCTCGTCAGGGGCGTCTGGAGGTTGTGGCTGACGCCACGGAGGAAGTCGTCCTTGGCCGCGTCGAGCTCGAGCAGCTGGCTGTTCTGGGCCTCGACCTTGGCGAACAGCTCCGCGTTGCGGATGGCGACGGCGATCTCGCTCGCGTACAGCTCGAGGAGATCCTGGTCGGCGCGCTCCCAGCGGCGCGTCGCCGGCAAGTGGCCGACGAGCACGCCGAGCTCCTCCTCGCCGGCCCGGAGGACCGCTCTGACCGGGAGGGGCTCGCCCGGGATCCGCGGCTCAAGGGGGACCTGGTCCGGTTCGAAGAGCAGGATCCAGCAGTCGACCATGCCGAAAGCGGCTCGGGCGTCGGCCGACGCGCGCCCGGCCAGGAACTCGACACCGTCGCGCGGCGATGCGCTCTCGATCGCCGCCAGGATCCTGCCCAGCTCCCTGTTCCGGCGCTCGAGGGTGGACGCCAGCCGGTTGTGGCTGTCGGCGAGATGGGCCAGCTCGTCGTCGCCGGGAACCTTGATCGGGGTCGACAGGTCGCCTGCGGAGACGCGATCAACTGCCGAGGCGATCGCCCGGAGCGGCCCCATCAGGTCCGCCGTCAGGAGGTAGCCGAGCAGGATGCCGAGCAGGGATGCCATGACGACGGCGAACAGGAGAAGCCGGCCCACGGTTCCGGCGGGTCCGACATTGTTGCCGACGATCAGGACGACGATGCCGAAGCTCGCCAGCGGGATGATAGCGGCGGCGACAAGGCCGATCGTGAGCCGCGACCGAAACGGCAGATTCAGCGACGACCGACCGGTCCCCTCGATCTCCTGCGAGCGCGGATCGTCGACCGCGAGAAGCGCCGCCACCATCGCCGTCCGTTCCTCGTCGTCGGCCGGCCCGTCGGCCGCCACGACGTCGGTGATCGGCTGCAGGCCGTCAGCCATCGCCCAGTTGATCGACCGCCACGAGTCGGTACCCGACCCCTCGCACGGTCTGGAGATGGACCGGGTGGTTCGGGTCGATCTCGACCTTCTGGCGGAGCCGGCGCATCGTGACCCACACGTACGAGGGGTCGGCATCTTCTGTCTCGGCCCAACCTCGAACAAGCAGGGTCTCGGTCGCCACGGTCTGGCCGAGGTTCGCCGCCAGCGCGTAGAGGAGGCGCGACTCGGTTGGGGTGAGCTGGACCGGCGTTGCGCCGACAGTTGCCTGGCGGCGATGAAGGTCGAGCGTCAGGTTCGGCCCCAGACGGAGGCTCTGGCGCGGGACCTTGTCACCGAGGCGCCGGAGGACCCGGTGGATCCGCGCCCGGAGCTCCGGGTAGTGGTACGGCTTCGTGACATAGTCCTCGGCGACCTCTTCGAGGAGATCCGCCTTCGAGTCGCTCGCGTCGATCGCCGACAGGACGATGATCGGCAGGTCGGCCTGGCCCTTGATCTCGCGCGCGAGCGTCAGGCCGTCCATCCGCGGCATCATCATGTCGATGATCAGGAGGTCCGGCCAGCCGGACTTCAGCCGTCGGAGCGCCTCGTCGCCGTCCCTGGCGGTCTGGATGTCGAAGCCATCGGCCCGAAGCTGGTCCGCGAGCAGCACGAGCTGGTTCACGTCGTCATCGACGAGCAGGATTCGCGGGGCGATCTGGCCGCCATATGCGCCAACCGGGCCGCTGAGCATGGACCGAGTATAGGCAGAGGCCGGGCCGCCCCGGCAAGCGCGGAAGGCCGACTCCTGTTGTTTCAGCCGTTCGTCGCCGACGGGGCCGGGGCCACAGGCTTGGTCGTCGTTTGTGGCTTCGCCTTGCCTGCACCGACCGCCATGGCGTCGAGCGAGCCATCTGCGCGCCTGACCCCGGTCGCAATGAGCCGGTTGCCGACGGCGACGTCGGCGAGGGTTGCCTTGGCCCCCTTGGTGCCACGGACGAGGAAGCGGGTGTCGGCGTTGATGTGGATGACGACGCTCGAGCCGTCGCGCTGCTTGACGGTGATCGAGTTCGCGGTCTTGGCGGTGACCTCGCCGCCGACGCGGCTCAGCGAGATCCTGATTGTCGTCGCCGTGAACGCGTCACTCGAGCCGGGCTTGCCCTCGGCGGCGATCACGGAGCCGACCTTCACGTCGGCCTTCGTGGCAGCGGCGCCGCCCTGTCGAAAGACCGTGGAGCCGTTCACGGTCAGGATGGTCGTGCTCCCGTCCCGGCGCTTGATCGTGATCGTGTTGTCATTGACGGCGGTGACCTCGCCACCGGCCCGAGCGGCGGGGACCGTGAGGGACACGACCGAGAACGAGCCGTCGGCGTTGCGCTTCTGGCGCAACCGGATCTCATCGCCGACCGAGAGGTCGCTGACCTGGCCCGCAGCCTTGCCGACGAAGACCTTCGTGTCGCCGCCGACATCGATCGTCCGGATCCAACCATCGGCGGTCTTGAGCCCGATCTTCGTGCCGTTGATGCTGGCGATCGTGATCGTGCCGAATGCCACTCCGCCACGGAAGCCCTTGCCGCCGCCATGATCCTTGTCGCCATCACCGGCGCGCGCGGAGGGCGCGGCTGATCGCGCAGCCGCGCTCGCGGACGGATCTGCCGCGGCGGTGGTCCGGGGGTTGGACATTGCACTCACGACCAGCGCGGCCGCGACGAACA
>JBBSCI010000224.1:0-3557 GCA_038250445.1 Candidatus Limnocylindrales bacterium
CCTCGAAATCGGAAGCCCGGCGACGGCCAAGAGCCGCAACCTGAAGGGCAACGCCGAGATCCAGATCCACCTCGACGATGTCGACGACGTGGTAATCGTCCGCGGCTCGGCGGAGCCGGTGGTCCCCGGACCGTCGCTCGGCGGGGCGATCGCGTCGGCCATGGCGGCCAAATACCCGGACTACAACCCGAAACCGACCGATTGGGACAACGGCGGCCTCGCCCGCGTCGTTCCGCGCACGATCCTCGCCTGGCGCGCCATGCCCACCGCGACCCGCTGGCGCTGGTGACCCGGCCTATGCTTCCGTGACCAGCCGACGAGGTTCCCGATGACCGACGCCGCCACGACCGAGCGCCCATCGTCCGCCGCGCCAAGCCCGCTGTTCCGCCATTTCATCGCGGGCGAGTGGTGCGAATCGACGAGCGGTGCCACGTTCGAGAGCCGCAACCCCGCGGACACCCGCGACGTCATCGGCCGATTCCAGCAGGGGACCCCGGCCGACGTGGCGATGGCGACGAAGGCCGCCGTAACCGCCTTCCCGATGTGGGCCCGGACGCCTGCCCCGAAGCGCGGCGAGATCCTCTACCGCTTCGGCGCCCTCATGGCCGAGCACAAGGAGCGCCTCTCGCAGGCGATGAGCCGCGAGATGGGCAAGGTGATCGCCGAGGCCCGTGGCGACGTCCAGGAGGGCATCGACATCGCCTTCCTGATGGCCGGCGAAGGCCGCCGGATGTTCGGCGAGACGGTCCCGTCCGAGCTCCCCGACAAGTGGGCGATGAGCATCCGCCAGCCGATCGGTGTGGCCGGGATCATCACGCCGTGGAACTTCCCGATCGCAATCCCGTGCTGGAAGACGATGCCGGCCCTCGTCACCGGCAACACCGTCGTCTTCAAGCCATCGAGCGATACCCCCCACTGCGCGACGCTCGTCGTCGAGCTGATGGCCGAGGCAGGCTTTCCGCCTGGAACCGTGAACCTCGTGACTGGCGCCGGCTCCGAAGTCGGCGACGCGATCGTCGACTCGCCCGACGTGCCGGTCATCTCCTTCACCGGCTCGTCGACGACGGGCAAGCGGATCGCGGAGCGTGGCGCCCACCGGCTGAAGCGCGTCAGCCTCGAGCTCGGTGGCAAGAATGGGATCGTCGTCATGGCCGACGCCGACCTCGACCTGGCCACCGACGGGATCCTCTGGTCGGCGTTCGGGACCACTGGCCAGCGCTGCACGGCGGCCAGCCGGGTCGTCGTCGAGCGCCCTGTCCTCGCCGATCTGCTTGGCCGCCTCGAGTCGCGAGCGCAGTCGCTTCGCCTTGGAGCGGGGGCGGACCCGGCCACCGACGTCGGCCCGCTCATCAACGCCGACGCGGTCGACAAGGTCACCTCATACGTCGAGATCGGCCGGACGGAGGGCGAGCTCGTGACCGGCGGGCAGCGGGCGACCGACGGCGACCTGGCGCATGGCCACTTCTTCACCCCGACGGTGTTCTCAGGTGTAGGGCCGATGGACCGGATCGCCCAGGAGGAGATCTTCGGGCCGGTTCTGTCGGTCATCACGGTCGATTCGTACGGGGCGGCGGTTCTCGCGATCAACCAGACCCGCTACGGCCTCTCGTCGGCGATCTTCACCCGCGACGCGAACACGGCGTTCCGGGCGATGCGCGATTTCGAGACGGGCATCGTCTATGTCAACGCCGGCACGACCGGCGCCGAGACGCATCTCCCGTTCGGTGGCTGGAAGGAGACAGGCAACGGCCACCGCGAGGCCGGCCACGCGGCGCTCGACACGTACACCGAGTGGAAGTCGATCTACGTCGATTTCAGCGGCCGATTGCAGCGAGCCCAGATCGACAACCAGTGAATGAGGCGCAACCGGACGTCGAGATCCGGCCGGCGGCGCTCGAGGATCTCGACGATCTCCTCGATATCTACCTCTCGAGCGCGGAGCACCATGTCGCCCTCGATCCGCACTATTACGCTGTGCCGGATCGGGCCGCTGCTGCCGAGCGGCTGCGGGCGATCATCGCGGACGATGGCCAGATGTCGGGCTACCTCGCCGCCGCGGCGGGCGGCCGCGTCGTCGGGTCGGTGTCGATCGCCCTCCTGCCGATACCGGCCGCGGGCTCGATGATGGCCTCCGTGCCGACCGCGGAGGTGGGCATCGCGGTACTCGGCGATGCTCGTGACGCCGGAGTCGGGACCGCCCTGATGGCGGCAGCCGAGGCATGGGCCGGAGCCCGCGGGATCCGCGTCATCCTTCTCGACATGTCGGTCCGCAACGCCGCGGCCCAGCGGTTCTATGAACGGCTCGGCTACGAGGTCAACGGCCTTTACCTGCGGAAGGCCATCGGCTGACGTGGCCACGTTCGACGACGTTCGGCGCATCGCGATGTCCCTGCCAGGGGCAGAGGAGGTTCTTACGTGGGAGGTCGACGTGACCTTCCGCGTCCGCAGCAAGATCTTCACTATGGGCGGCGACGGCGCCGATCACGCGTCGATCAAGGCGACGCCGACGATCCAGGCCGACCTCGTCGATCGGGATCCCGAGACGTTCACGCCGGCCGCCTATGTCGGGCGTTTCGGCTGGGTCAAGGTCGCTCTTGCACGGATCGACGAGGCGGAGCTCGACGGGCTCATCCGCCAGGCGTGGCGGCTGACCGCTCCGAAACAGCTCGCTGCGAACCTGGAGGAACGGATATGACGACGCCGGAGCCGCTTCCAGACCATGTCCGACGAAACCGGGCAATGTGGGATGAATGGGCACCCGAGTTCGTTTCGAACGGCGAACGCAGCTGGCCGCTCTTACCGGGTGACGAGAAGTGGGGCGTCTGGGAGATCCCCGAGTCCACTATCGGACTTTTTCCCGCCGACCTCGAGGGCAAGGACACGATCGAGCTCGGTTGCGGCACCGGCTACGTCTCTGCATGGCTCGCCCGCCGCGGCGCGAGGCCGGTCGGGATCGACAACTCCGAGCAGCAGCTCGCGACCGCCCGCCGCCTTCAGCAGGAGCACGGCATCGAGTTCCCGTTGATCCATGGCTACGCCGAGTCCGTGCCGTACCCGGATGCCAGCTTCGATCTGGCGATCTCCGAGTACGGCGCCTCGATCTGGGCCGATCCATACTTGTGGATCCCGGAAGCAGCGCGCCTCCTGCGGCCGGGCGGACGCCTGATCTTCCTCGTCAATGGCACGATTCTCATGCTCTGCATGCCCGATGCGGAGGAGATGGCCACGAACGCGATGCTCCGGCCATATCGAGGGCTTCACCGGCTGGAGTGGGCGAGCGATGACTCGGTGAACTTCCACCTCGGTTACGGCGACTGGATCCGCCTGCTCCGGGCGAACGACTTCGAGGTGGAAGACCTCGTCGAGCTGTACCCGGCCGAAGGGGCGCAAGCGATGGACTTCCCGTACGCCACGAATGACTGGGCGCAGAAGTGGCCGAGCGAGGAGGTCTGGAAGGCGCGCAAGCGCGACTGAGCGCGCGGCCCCGAATCACTGCCTCGACTCGGTCGGAGTCCGCAGAACGTGCCGTTGACGTACCTCATTTACGCTATACATCG
>JBBSCI010000225.1:0-3508 GCA_038250445.1 Candidatus Limnocylindrales bacterium
AAGCCAGGCCGGGGCCGTCCCGTTCGCGTTCGGCAGCGCCTCGGCCGACGGGATCAGCCAGGCCTGTTTGAGGTTGATCTCCGGCATCGGCATGCCCCGCCGCGACCAGAGGCCCCGTAACCACGTCTCGAGGTCGGGATCGACCATCGGCGTCTCCCCGGCGACGGCGGCGATGGACTCACGGGTGAGATCGTCGGGCGTCGGCCCGAGGCCTCCGGTCGACACGACGAGGTCGGCTCGGCCGAGCGCGTCGGAGAAGGCCGCTTGGACCGCTTCGAGGTCGTCGGGAAGGGCCTGGATCCTGGTGACCGCGATTCCCAGCCCGGTGAGGCTCCGGGCCAGGTCACCGCTGTTCGTGTCGCGGGTCTCCCCGACAGTCAACTCGCTGCCGATGCTCAACAGTTCCGCGGAGGACAGCGATCGCGACCCAACCATGGGCTGAGCGTAACCCAGCGGCATCGCGGGAGGCGCGAGTTTCGCGCGGTACCATCGGACCAACCGATATGCGACCTTTGCACCGTGCCGGACGGCCGTCACGCGGCCGACGCTCCCGGTACGGGACGCTGGCGCAGTGACATTGTCCGGCGGAGGTGCCGAGTGAGCGAGATCGAGCAGAGCGGCTTCTTCGAATTCGATCGCTGGCTGGGGCTCGCCCGGCGGACGCGCGAGCTGCTCGCCGCGGCGATCGACGAGGGCGGCCTGCCGGCAGGCGGCGCCGACTACCTCGCGGATCGCACGCTCCCGCACCTCGAAGGGGTCCAGGTCGGCTTCATCGGCTGGCTCCGGGCGGACACGGCGGGTATTGCCGAGCTCCGATTCCTGCTCAGCCGCGTGGCCGCGACCCGGGTAGAGCCCGCCGCCGACGAGCCCGAGCGGCGAGCGGCAGCTGCCGAGGAAGAGGTCGAGCGGTCGCTCGCCATGCGTGCCGGGCATCCGGTTCGACCGCTGCGGACTGCCGAGCCGTGGAACCTCGCCGCCCTGGCCCACGCCCGCCTCGTCCTCGCCGTCCTGCCGCGGATCCCGGACAACGAGGTCCGCTATCCGGCCGGCCGGCGCACCTACGCCGATATTCCGGCTCCGCGCGGACCGGCCGAGCTGGCCGGCCGGCTGGACGAGCTCGAACGGCAGCTGTGGCGGACTGCAGCAGGTCGGACGCCCGACCCGGGCGATCCCGAGTTCCGGCGCGCCTACGGCTTCTTCGATGCCGCTGACCGGCTCGGACTGGGGGCGTTCGGCCGAACCGCCTAAGGCGAACCGCCGGCCGATCCGGCCCTACCGACCGTCGCTGGTATGATCGGCCGGTCCCCCCAGAAGGACGCACGGGAGCCCACCCCACTGGACGAGCCGCAGGCGACCCCACCGCGCGCCGACTCCGAGCCACCGCCGCAGCCCGACCTCAGGCCGGCGACCGAGCCGGACCCGGCCGCGCCCGATTCCGCCGCGCCCAGTCCCGGCGCGTCTACTGACGCGCCGCCCAGCATTCGCGCTCAGATCGGGGCGACGAGAAACGCGACGAAGCGTCTGATCAGCGCCCACGTCGACTTGGCAAAGGCCGAGTTTGGCGAGATCGCGGACGAGATCAAGCGCGTCGCGATTCTCGCCGCGATCGCCATCGGTGCGGCGATCGTCGCCAGCCTCCTCGTCACCGTCGGTCTGCCGCTGTTCCTCGGGGAGTGGATCTTCGGTTCGATCGGATGGGGGCTCCTTCACGGGGTCCTCTTCCTGTCGGCGATCGCCATTGCGTCGATCGTGAGCGCGGTCGGCGTCGACCCGCGGGCGGCCGTCCGGGGCTTCGCCGTGGGCATCGTGGCCGGCCTCGTCGTCGGCATCGTGCTCGGCCTCAACCTGACCAACCGTGGCTGGGGACTCGTCGGCGATTCGCTGCTGCCACTCAGCGACCCCGGTGCTCGGCCGCTCGCTGCCGCCCTGGTCGTGCTGCCGATCGTCCTGGGAGTGCTGGTCGCGCTGGTGAGCGTGATCCGGGCGTCGCGTGGCGGGGGATTGTCGAGAGGGGTCAGATCGCCCGCGGTCGGCGAGCGCATCCCGGTCGGCCTGCCGACCGCAGTCTTTGTCGGCTGGCTGGCGGCATTCCTCTACGCGTACAGCTCGCGCGTCGCATGGCCCGACCTGGCGATCGTCGGCGTCGGAGTCGGCGGCTTCCTGGTCGCGCTGGTGATCAGCATCGTGATCGGCGGCTGGCGGCCCGGTTTCGTGCTGACCAGCGGCCTGGCGATCGGGACGCTGGTCGGTGTGATCCTCGCGGGGTTGTCGGCGCTCGGCCTCGGGCCGCGGGTCGGGGCAGCGATCGGCGTCACCGTCTGGCTGGTCGCGTGGATCGCCACGATGGGTGCGGAGGTCGCCCGCCACGGCGTCGACGGCGAGGAGCTCAAGAAACGGTTCATCCCCCAGAAGACCATCGACATGACGAAGGAGACGATCGAGTGGGCACGCGCACGGATGCCGCTCTCGCGCAGGTCGTAGCGGCCCGCGCGGAGTTTGATACGGAGCTCGACCGGCTTGAAGCCGCCGGCCGGGCTGCCGTGGATATCCCGGCAAAGATCCGCCGGTCGCCGGCGAAGGCAGCGGGCCTGGCTGCTGGTGCCGCGTTCCTTGTCGCCGGCGGCCCGAAGCGCCTGTTCCGGCGCGCCAAGCGCGCGATTCGAGGCGAGGAGGAGGCCCTGCCGCCGTCGCTGCTCCCCAATGAGATCGAGAAGGCCGTGAGGAAGCTCGGCTCCGACGGGAAGCAGGTCCGCGGCACTCTCGAGCGCGAGTTCGCGAAATACCTCGACGACCGGTCGAAGGAACGGAAGAAGGAGGGCGTGACCGCCGCGGCCGCCGCCATCGCCCTGGGAGCGCTGCGGCCCGTCGCGATGCGGGCCAGCAAACAACTCGCCGAGCGGATGATGAACCCGGACGCGCCCTCGTTCGAGGAGCAGATGGAGAAGATCCGCAACCGCCGTCGCGACAAGGACGAGACCGCGGGCCCGGAGAGCGGCGCGGGCCTGTAGGTTCCGTAGCGCCGAGCGACGGCGCGCCGGCGTCGGCATGCCGCCGCGCTCACAGGTCGAGCAATTCTGAGGACCGCGGCTTGATCGGCCGGGAGCGCTAGACTCGCGGCGGGCGAGTGGCGGAATGGCAGACGCGCCGGCCTTAGGAGCCGGTGCCGCGAAAGCGGCGTGTCGGTTCGACCCCGACCTCGCCTACCACCCCTGCGCCTTGCGCACGCACCCGCTACGCCACAGCTCTCGGCTATAACGCCTCCCGGTGAACGGTGAACGGTGGACGCCTCGCCGTCTGCCAGCCGTTCACGGGCTGACGAGTTGGCAGGCGTGCTCGCGGACCGAGACCGCAGATTGTGCGTGGAGCGATCGGGCAGCCGCGGCATGCCGTCGTCCAGCTTTCATCGGGTGACCGATCGGCAGTGGAGTGGTAGCTCGGACACGAGCAGGGAGCTCGGGGCTGATCGAACCCACCCGAACGTACGACCGCCTCGCGAAGCGACCCGCCC
>JBBSCI010000226.1:0-3490 GCA_038250445.1 Candidatus Limnocylindrales bacterium
CGAGCCGCGCAGCCCCGCCGGGCGGAGGGCCGGGCTTCGTTCGAGCGTTTCCGCGGTCGAGAGGTGCTCATGCCAGCCGCCGTCGCGACGCGCCCCGAGGATGTCGTACAGCGTCATCCCGGCCTCGAAGAAGGCGCGGGTCGCGATCGGCCGGCCGTAGAGCGGGAAGAGGAGCGGCTCGAGCCGGACGAGGTGGGGCGCCAGCCGAAGGAGCCGCGCCCGCTCGGCGAGCGCCTCGCGGACGAGCCCGATCCGGAACTGCTCGAGGTAGCGGAGGCCCCCGTGGATCAGCCGCGACGATCGGCTCGACGTCCCGACCGCGATGTCCTCGCGTTCGACGAGAGCGGCGCGCAGCCCGCGCGAGGTCGCATCGAGGAGCGCGCCGCAGCCAACGATGCCGCCGCCGATCACGAGGACGTCGAAAGCCTCGTTGGCGAGCGTCGCGAGATCGTTGCGCCGTCGGTCGCCCGGCGCTCCGTTCATCCGCCGGGCGGACGCGGCCGGGCGATCCGCCAGAGCGCCGCAGCGGTCCCGACGAGGAGGACCACGATCAGCAGCGGCGTCTTGAAGACGATCGCCTGCCCTTCCGGAGGGAGCAGGCCCGTGGCGAACGCGGCACCCAGGACAACGACCACGGTCAGCCCGGCCGCCACAAGGACGTCGCGCAGCCCGACGGCTCGCTCAGCCACGGTCAGCCACGATCGGCCTCCGCCGGGATGCCGATCGGGGCCACGAGGATCCGTCCGGCGAGGGCCGCGCCTATCCGCGTTCGCAGTCCGGTCTTCGGGCGATGGAAGGTGATCGTCAGGTCGGCCCGGACGGCAGGGTCCGATGGTTGGCCGCTCGACAGGTCGACGGCCGTCGGCGTGTCGACCGCCAGGACAGGGACCATCGCGGCGCGGGCCCGGTTGATCAGTTCGACGGCGCTCCGGATCGGCTCGCGAAGCTCGCCGCTTACGCCGGTCCCGAGGAGCGCGTCGACCACGATCGAGGCCTTCTCGATCCCCTGGCCGAGGATCGCCATGTCCCGACTCGCCGGCGCATGAATCAGCGTCACCCCCGGCTCGTGGACGAGGCGGTCCCAGTTGCGCGAGGCGTCGCGACCCTTCGGCCGGCCCTCGCCCGCGACGAACGCGACGACGACCTGGGCGCCGGCGCGAGCCAGCCGTCGTGCCGCGACGAAGCCGTCGCCACCGTTGTTGCCGGGGCCGGCAAAGACGACGATCGGCCCCTTGAGCCACCGATCGGTCTCGAGCGCCAGCGCCCGCGCCGCCGCCGCCGTGGCCGTCCCGGCCTGCTCCATCAGCCGCTCCCCGGGAATGCCGAGCAGCTGAGCCTTCCGATCAGCGCCGATCATCGCCTCGGCGCTCATCGGCGGCCGGTTGGCGGTGGCGGCCCACCGGGCACGGAGTCCTCGCAGGTCCAGCTCGAACAGCCTGGGATCGTCGGCCGGCAGAGGCGGCTCGGTCTGCGAACCGGAGGTCGCCCCAGTGGATGTCGTCACCGGCCAAGCCTAGCCGCTCCCCCGCCACACCGCCCGTTCAGGAAATGGGCAATCGAGCGCGGCGGGCGTCCGTCCGGTGGAGCTCGAGCAAACCCTCTCGGGCGAGGGCGCCGAGCGCATCCCCTACCGCGTCGCGGTCATGGGCGCCGATCTCCTCGCCGAAGTCCACCCAGCCGTGACCGTCGGCCTCCCGGAGCCGATCGAGGATCCGGCCACGAAGCCAGCGGGCCGAGGCGGTGAAGGGCGAGGACGACGAAGCGGTGCGAGGAGCTCGCGCGTGAGCGGTCCGCGGGTTCGCTGTGTATCGGCACGCGACTGCCGCTGGGCACTCCCCGCATAGTGGCCGTGTCGTCCGACAGAAGGCCGCCCCGACGTCCATGAGCGCGTGAGTCCAGTCGGCCGCTCGATCGACGTGAACGGCGGCGTCGGCAACCCGCTGGAGCTCTCTAGAAGTGAACGCATCGATCGCGCCACCGACCGCCCGATTGAGCACCCGCCGGACATTCGTATCGACCGCGCCGACGGGCTCCCGGAATGCGATCGCGGCGACGGCCCGCGCCGTGTAGGGCCCGATCCCCGGCAGCCGCTCGAGCGTCGCGACGTCGGCCGGAAGCTGCCCGGCATGTTCCTCGACGACAATGCGCGCGGCTCGCCAGAGGTTGAGCGCCCGACGGTTGTAACCCATCCCGCGCCACGCCCGCAGGACATCGGCCGGCGAGGCGGCGGCGAGGTCGCCGATCGTCGGGAAGGTCGCCATGAACGCCGTCCAGGCCGGACCGACGCGGGATATCTGCGTCTGCTGAGCCATGACCTCCGAGACGAAGACGGCGTATGGATCCGTCGTGCCACGGAACGGCAGGCTCCGTCCGCGAGCGTCATACCAGGCGAGGATCGCCTTGCGGAGCCCGTCCGGCATCGTGGCTGGCGCAACCGCCGCATTGACGACCATCGACCGAGCGTAGCATCGATGAATGCAGCCTCTCGACCCATCCCATCCGATCCGGATCGGCGCCGCGTTCTGGATCCAGCGGACCGACTGGCCGAGCCTCCGTGAGGCGTTCGTCGCCGCAGAGCAGGCCGGCGCGGACAGTCTGTGGGTCGACGACCATCTCCTGTCCGACGAGGGTGACCCGGACGACGGCAAGCTCGAGGGCTGGGCTTCCCTCGCCGCCCTCGCGGCCGCCACGTCGCGTGCCCAGATCGGCCTGCTCGTCGCCGCCAACACGTTCCGGAACCCCGGCCTCACGGCGAAGCTCGCGACGACCGTCGACCAGATCAGCGGCGGGCGCTCGGTGCTCGGGCTGGGCGGCGGGTGGTTCGGGCGCGAGCACGAGGCGTTCGGGATCGACTTCGGGAGCGGCTTCGGCGAACGCCTCGACCGGCTCGAGGAGGCGGTCGGAATCATCCGCCGCCTGCTCGACGGCGAGCGATTCAGCCACGGCGGTCGGTTCTACAGCTTCCGCGACGCGCTGTGCGAACCGCGACCCCTCCAGGAACGCCTGCCGATCCTCATCGGCGGGTCAGGCCCGCGCAAGACGCTCCCAATGGTGGCCCGCCATGCCGACCTCTGGAATGCATACGGGACTCCGGAAACACTGGCGGCCAGCGACGCGATCCTGGTCGAGCATTGCGAGGCCGTCGGCCGCGATCAGGCAACCATCGAGCGGACGTTCACCATGAATGCCGTCGCCCGGGACTCGCAGGCGGAAGCCCAGTCCGTCTGGGACTCGTATCTCGCGACGCACCGGCCGGATGCCTGGGAGAGCCGGATCGCCCTCGGCCGCCCCCGCGAGATCGCGGCGACGCTCGCCGAATACGCGGCCGTCGGCTTCCGCCACCCGATCTTCGTCTTCCGGTCGCCGTGGGACCTCGAGACGATCGGGCGGCTGGGCGAAATCCGCGACGAGCTGCGACGTCTCAGCGGCTGACCGACGTGGGCCCTGCCGCCCTACTTTCAGACGCCGGTGTTGATCATCACGTGCTTGA
>JBBSCI010000227.1:0-3457 GCA_038250445.1 Candidatus Limnocylindrales bacterium
GAGAACAACGATGGCCGAGGACAGGATGGCCGTGCTCGACATGCTCCGCAAGGCGACCGCCGACGGCGACGTCGACGTCCTGCGCGAAGGGGTCCGGGTGCTGGCCGAGGCGATCATGGAGGCCGAGGTCTCCGAGCTCACCGGAGTGGCAAAGGGCGAGCGCGCCCCGGACCGCCGGCTGACGAACCGGAACGGCTATCGCGAGCGACGCTGGGACACCCGGGTCGGCACGATCGGTCTGTCGATCCCCAAGGTCCGCGACGGCTCCTACTTCCCGTCCCTGCTCGAACCCCGCCGACGAGCTGAGCGGGCGCTCCTGTCGGTCGTCCAAGAGGCCTACGTCGCCGGCGTGTCGACGCGCCGGGTGGAGAACCTCGTCGAGGCTCTCGGCATCGCCTCGATGAGCCGCAGCGAGGTCAGCCGGATCTGCGCCGCCCTCGACACCGAGGTGGCGGCCTTCCGAAGCCGCACCCTCGCCGACGAACGCTATCCATATCTGTTCCTCGATGCCACGTACGTCAAGGTCCGCGACGGCGGCCGGGTCGTGAGCATGGCGGCGCTCGTGGCGGTCGGCGTGGCGAGCACCGGCGAGCGCCGCATCCTGGGTCTCGAGCTGGCTGCGGGGAACGACGAGGGCAACGCCTGGGCGCCGTTCCTGCGCGGACTCTGTGAGCGCGGCCTGGCCGGTGTCCGCCTCGTCATCAGCGATGCCCACCGGGGCCTCGTCGCGGCCGTCCGCGAACTGCTCCTCGGTGCCGCGTGGCAGAGATGTCGGGTCCACTTCACGCGCAATGCCCAGGCGCTCGTGCCACGCAGTGCCGCGGGCATGGTCGCGTCGGCGATCCGGAGCATCTTCGAGCAGCCCGACGAGCACGCCGCGTCCGAGCAGCTGCGGCGGGTGGCGGACGGCCTGACGGCCCGCTTCCCGGCGGTCGCCGAGCTTGCTGACCGAGGCCGAGCCCGATCTCCTCGTCCACTTCACCTTCCCCGACGCCCACCGACCGCGGATCCGGAGCACCAACCCCCAGGAGCGACTGAACAAGGAAATCAAACGGCGGACCGCGGTGGTCGGCATCTTCCTGCGTGTTCTCCTTGGACTTGGCGCCGTTCGGTGCGCCATCGTTGCCGAGGGGTCGAGGGTGACCCGGAATCTTTCTGTCGAGCCACCAGGCTTTGACCTTGGTTAGGGCACGTCCCCTCGGTTCCGCGGCAGATGGCCGAGTGACCTCATAGCGGCGTGACGACTCAACGGCAGGAATGTCCGAGGCCATCTGGATCGACTCAGCAAGGAGGCGCAGATGGTCATCGTCGGCATCGACGCACACACCCAGAGCCATACCGCCGCCGCGATCGACGAGCACGGACGCGAGCTCGCGACGCTCACTGTGGGGGCGCGTCCAGCGGAGCTCGATCGGCTCATCGCCTGGATCGAGCAACTCGGCGCGGTGCGGCTCATAGCCATCGAAGGTGCGAAGGGCTTTGGCCTGCCGATCACCCGTCGGCTTCTCGGCGGGGGCGTCGAGGTCGTCGACGTCCCGACGCACCTGACGGCCCTTGGACGACGGTCGAGCCGGAGCCGCGGCAAGGACGATCCTGCCGACGCGGTCACGATCGCCCGCATGGCCCTGCGTGAGCCCGGTCTGCCTCGACTCCGAGCGTCGCATCTCGCCTCGGACCTCAAGCTCCTCGTCGACGCGCGCGATCAGCTCGTCGCTGAGGGCACGCGGATCCGCAACCGGTTGCATGCGCTGCTCCTCACCCTGGCACCCGGGTATCGCGCCGAGACAGGCGCCCTGAGTTCGACCACGGCGCTGCGGACGGCGCGCCGGCTCGTGCGGGCGGGCGAGGTGACCGATCCGATCCGGGCGCGCCTTGCGATCGGCGCGATCCGCCGGCTCAAGGCCATCGACGCCGAGGCCGCCGTGCTCGAGCGCGAGATCGCCGAGAGGGTGGAGGTGACCGGAGCGTCTAGACTCCGGGCGATCTGCGGCGTCGGCCCGATCGTCGCTGCGAAGATCCTCGGCGAGACGCACGACGTCGACCGCTTCTCGTCGGCGGCAGCCTTCGCCGCCCACGCCGGGGTGTCACCGATCCCGGCCTCGAGCGGGACGACCACCCGCCATCGCCTCAACCGGGGCGGCAACCGCCAGCTCAACCGTGCGCTCTTCACCGTCGCGATGGTTCAGGCCCGATGGGACAGCCAAGGCAGCACGTATCTCGCTCGGAAACGCGGCGAGGGAAAGACGCCCGCAGAGGCCCGTCGCTGTCTCATGCGCCACCTCGCCGGCGTCGTGTATCGCGCGATGGTCGCCGACGCGCGAGCGCGTCAAGCGTGCTCGTTGAGTGGCGCCGCTTGACATAGCGGCGCCCGACCCGGGCCAGCTGCATCCGTCTCGTCGGGATGGTGCTCTTCGAGCAGGACGACGAATGGCAGGACGGCCGGCGCTATTTCCTACCTGAGTCGATGGCCCGCATCGACGCCCCGACCACGCCAGAGGAGGTGGGCCCGGCGCTACTCATGGCGAGCTGACCGATCAGGCGCGCGGATGACGCCCTGTTACACCACATCCCGGGACTTGACCGTCGTGCGCAACTGTCCGCCGCAACGCGGACACCTAGAAATCGGCCCATATTCTACGGCCGGCCGCATCGGACGAGCGACGGTGACCCCCTGACTCGGCATCATGTTGCGCGTGCTACGAAGGTTTCCTCATCATTTCTGCCCGTGGCCATGAGAAAGTCCCCGCTGGTGGCCAGCAGGAAGTCCCCGCCCCTCGATTGACCTGAGCCATCCGGGAAGTCACCCCGGGACTGCCACGATGCGGTTGTTGAGAACCCATCACCGGCAGACCCGAGGGACACCCATTGTGAAGTCAGCGAGGATCCAGTTGGACATCCTGTCCGCGTACCGCGAGCTCGGCAGCTATCGGGCTGCCGCCGGCCTGTGCGGGACGACCCCCAAGACCGTCCGCCGGGTCGTGGAGCGCCGCGGCCGGCCACCGGTCGAGCGGCCACCCCGCCCCAAGGCGACCGATCCGCTCGGTGCCCTGCTCGCCGAGCACGTGCGGAAGACCGACGGCCGGATCAGCGCCAAGCGCCTCCTGCCCGCAGCGAGGGCCGCCGGCTATGCGGGCTCGGCGCGCACCCTGCGCCGCGCGGTCGCGGTCGCCAAGGCCGCCTGGCGCATCGAGCGCCGCGTGTACCGGCCCTGGCAGGCGGTCCCTGGCGAGCACCTCGCCATCGACTGGGGCAGCGAGGGTGACCTCCACGTCTTCTGCGCGGTCCTGGTCTGGTCGCGGGTCCGGTTCGTGCGGTTCGCGTCAGACGAGAGCCAGGCGACGACGCTTGCCCTGCTCGCCGAGTGCTTCGAGACCCTCGGCGGCGTGCCCGCGGTCGTGCTCGCCGACCGGATGGGCTGCTTGAAGGGCGGTGTCGTCGCCAACGTCGTGGTGCCGGC
>JBBSCI010000228.1:0-3430 GCA_038250445.1 Candidatus Limnocylindrales bacterium
GAGGCCGTCAACGAGAACGGCCACCGGCAATCCTCGCCGAGGGCGGCTCAGACGGCTGTCGTCTGAGGTTGGGCGCTGCCAATGTGAATCTGCGCTCGGTCGATCGACCTGTCCCATCAGTCTTTCGCAATGAGTTCGCCAACGCTCGCCGCCGCGAGTTGACCAAGGAGCGCCTCCTGCGCCGCAACAAAGACCACATGCACGTCACACACATCGGCGCTCAGGCACTGGCCGCCTCGCAGGACGCATGTCCTTCGACGGCTGTCACCCTCGACGGCTTCGACGATGTCGAGCAGCGACACGTCGCTCGCGCGGAACCCGAGGCGGTAGCCGCCCGTCCGCCCGGTCGCCCCCTCGATGAGCCCGGCTCGAACGAGGTCGCTCATCACCCGGGGCAAGAACCGGACCGGGATCCGCTGGTCGGCAGCGACCTGGCGGACGCTGAGCCGCTCACCCTCCGCGGCACGAGCCAGGGCGAGAACCGCCCGGATCGCGTAGTCGGCGCGCTTGGTCAATTCGAGTCGCATCGCGGGGATCAGTTCTTCGGGTCGCCGTCGCCGGCCTGGACGAGCCCCAGGGCACCGCGCCCCACGAAGTTGAAGGCGTGGGTGACGATCGGATAGAGGCCGTCCTCGGCGGTGCTGAACTCGACGATCCCGCCCTGGGCCGGCGCCAGGTCCATCGCCTGAGCGCCCCAGTTGCCGGCGTTGCCACGGCTGAGTGCCACGCCCTCCTTGGTCACCGTGTCGAAGATGGTCCCGACGATGTGGAACGAGCTATCGATCGATGGGCCGGCGTTGAGGACGAAGATCCGGACGCGCTCGCCGGTCGCGACCTCGAGCGGGTGGTCCTTGTACTGATTGGCGACTCCGTTGAAGAGGACAAGATCAGGGGCGGGTGCCGCGGCCATTGCCTTCTCGAGGTCGGCTTCCTTGCCCTGCGGACCCAGGTACCACTCGCTCTGGACGATCGCGAACTCCTTGCTGACCTTGGGCAGGCCCTCGGCCGGCTCGACGATGACCATGCCGTACATGCCGTTGGCGATGTGATGCAGGGCCGGGTCCGTTCCACAGTGGTACATCCAGACCCCGGCGTAGTCGGCGGTCCATTCGTACAGCTTCTCTTCGCCAGGCTTGATCGAGGTCATCTCGTCGTTCCATGCGACCTGGCTAGCGTGGAAGTCGATGGAGTGCGGAAGCTGGTTCTCGGCCGGGTTCTTCAGATGGATACGGATCGTGTCGCCGACCTTGACGCGGATGACCGGGCCCGGCACCGTGCCATCGAACGTCCAGACCTTCTGAACAAAGCCCGGGGCGATCGTCTTCTCTTCCTCGGTGATAACCAAGTCGATGTCGTGGGTCTTGCCGGGCAGCAGCGCCGGCGCCGTCGCGTCGAGGGGGACATAGGCCGGGGCGTTCGGGTCGGCGGCGATCGTCCCCGATGGCGCTTGGCCGCCGGGGTTGTCGCCACCCGCCGCCGGAGGGGCGCCGGCGACGGTGACGGCGCCCTTCATCCCGCCTTGCTCGTGACCCGGAACGGAGCATATGAACGTGAGCCCGTCTGCCGGGATCGTGACCTTCCCGGTCCCGATCGCTCCGGCCTCGGCACCGATCTTCGTGCCGTCGGCAAACGTCAGGTCGTGGAAGGCGGCTCCCGTGTTGCGGAAGGTCACGTCAAACGTGCCGACCGCGGGGACAGTCAGGGCAGCGGGCTTGAACCCGAGGTCAAAGGCCTCGATCTCGATCGCATTCTCGACCGCGGCGGCAGGGGCGGCGGCCGGCGAGGCGCTCGCGTTCGCCACTTGACCGGCCGTTGCTGATTGACCGACCGTGGCTTTGCCCGTCGGTGGAGGGGCCGGCGCGTATGTCCACGCGGGTGCTCCGGCGCTTGCACAGCCGGTAAGGCCGATGGCGAGGCCGACAATCGCGATGAGGCGGGGAAGCGTGCGGGACATTGTCCGGATCTCCTTGTCCCCGGCGGGGCTGTCGGGCGTTCTAAACACATACCAATATGGTGCGAGTTTGGAGCCCGGCGGGCCACGCACACCGTGCCGAATGGCCCCTTCTGTCGGGCCGTCCGTCCCGATCGTCGTCGTGAGAGACCATCCCTCTGTTCACAATCAGGGAAATCGCCGGCGACGAACCGATCACCGCGGCGGCCAACGTCGGGCAGGACGCGGGGCTCCGAACCGGCCTCAGGTCAGAGGTCCGCGCTGGGACTTCGGTCTCCGGATCCGGTCGCCGCGGATCCGATTCGAAGCCATGTCGAATTCGCTTGCCACCCAGGTCCCTGGTGCGCCAGGAAGAAGATCCGGGACAGTTCGAGACGTATGTGCGAACGTGCGGCAATTGTCTTCCATACTCGACGTCGTGAACGCCCTCGCCTATCTGGACCGAATCGGTCTCGGCGACGTACCGCCGGTGAATCTCGACGGGCTTCGCGCGCTCCAGCGGGCGCATCTCGAGCGGGTCCCGTTCGAGAACGCGAGCGTCCTGCGCGGCGAGCCGATCGTCCTCGACACGGCGCTTCTCGTCTACAAGGTCGTTGATCGCGGCCGAGGCGGCTCCTGCTTCGAGCTCAACGGGGCATTCGCGTGGCTGCTGACGACGCTCGGGTTCGAGGTCGCGCTGCTGCCGGGCCGGTTCTGGTCGGATCGCGGGCTGGGGCCGCCGAACGAGCACCTGGTGCTGCGGGTCACGCTGGACGGGGAGCGATGGCTGGTGGACGTCGGCGGCGGATACTCATTCCGCGAGCCGCGCCACCTGACGGTCGGCCGGGAGCAAGAAGACCCGAGCGGGCGGTTCCGGCTCGTGCCGGGCCGCGACGCCCCCGCCTCGCTCGACGTCGAGTGGCTGCACGGTCACGGCACCTGGCGCCCGCACTACCGGTTCGAGGACAGGGCGGTGAGTCTCGATGCGTTCGTGGAGGTGTGCAAGTTCCTCGCGAGCTCACCCGAGTCCCCGTTCAGGCGGGGGTGGATCTGTGCCCGTGCGCTGCCGAACGGCGGCTGGGCGACGCTCGACGGCTTGCACCTCGTCGTGACCGGTGGAGACGGCCGGATCGATGAGACGCTCCGCGGCGACGCGCTCGACGGCGCGCTCCTGCGCTGGTTCGACGTGCCGCGGGTTCCGGGCCCCCCCTCGAGGTGAAGACGACGTCGCAAAGAGCTCTGTGCCCGTGTCGTGCAGCTCAGTCCTGAAGCGGCCAGCGAATCGGAATGGACCGCCGGACGTCCGGTATGAGAGGTGCCGGTCGGCCTCGAACGCGGTGATCTCCGAGGTCACCGTGGCTCGGCGGCCCATCACCACTGTCGTCTCCAGCGCCCGCGTGCCCACACCCACCGGCTCCGGCGTCAGGAGCTGACCGGCGACAGAGGAGGCGACCAGCTCGGATTGAGACGGACATCGGAGATCACGCGGAACACGTCTGC
>JBBSCI010000229.1:0-3345 GCA_038250445.1 Candidatus Limnocylindrales bacterium
ACGTTCGTGCGCAGCCGGACGCCGGCGAAGACCGACTCGATCGGGTTGCTCGTCCGGAGGTGGAGCCAGTGCTCGGCCGGGAAGTCGAAGAAGGTCGTGAAGTCGTCCCAGTCGCGCATGAGCGTCTCGGCCGCGCTGTCCTGGCCCCGCTCGTGCAGCCACATCGCCAGCTCGTCGCGGGCGGCCTCGCAGGCAGCGCTCGTGGGGGCGAGATAGAGCGCCCGGAAGCGGTCGCGGAACTCGGCCTGGAGGCGCTTGGGGAGCTTGTCGGCGAGGTTCATCGCGCGGTGGTTCCAGCAGCGTTGGTGGCGGGTCGTGGGGTAGACCGCGCGAAGCGCGGCCCACAGCCCGAGGGCCCCGTCACCGACCGCCAGGAGCGGCGCCGCGAGGCCGCGCTCGCGCAGGCTGCGCAGGACGGTGGCCCAGCTCTCGGTGCTCTCGCGGTAGCCGAGCTCGAGCGCGAGCAGCTCCTTCGCGCCGTCGGCCCGGGCGCCGATCACAACGAGCAGGCAGGACGACTCCGCCTCGAGTCCGGCGCCGAGATAGATGCCGTCCGCCCAGATGTAGGCGTAGCGATCGCTGATCAGGCGGCCGCGCCAGGTCTCGTACTCGGCCTCCCAGGTCGCCTTGAGCCGGATGATCGTGGAGGCCGACAGCGGCGCTCGCTCGCCGAGCAACTCGCGGAAGGCCGGCTCGAAGTCGCCCGAGGAGAGGCCCTCGAGGTAGAGCCGCGCGAACAGGCGCTGGGTCGAGAGCGACAGGTAGCGCCGCTTGGGCAGGATCGCCGACTCGAACGCCGGCGCATCGGACGGGGTGTCGCGGACGCGCGGCGCCCGAATCCCGACCGACCAGGTCCCGATCCCGATCTCGCGCGGCCGGGCGTAGCCGTTGCGGTAGCCGCTGAATGCGGGCCCGCGCTCGTAATGGGCCCGCCCGAGGTGCTCGTCGACCTCGGCTCGAAGAGCCCAGTCGAGCATCCGCCGGGCACCCTCCCGGGCGACCGTCTCGAGCGTGTCAGTGATCACGGCACCCGCCTCAGGGGCGAGCGCGTGCGGGGTCTGGTACCGTCGCATCGCGGCGTCTCCTTTCGATGGTTTCCAACTCCACCGGAAGGGTACGCCGTTCTCCTTGGGCCTCAGGAGCCGTCAGAGCTCGGCGCGATTTCCACACATCCCGACGTTAGCTCGAACAGCAAAGGCGATCGCGACAGTCTGGCAACGACAACTGCGGAGCCCCGACGTCGCGAACCGGACGATCGGGGCCCCAGTTCATTGACTCATCGTCGAGCGGGTTTTGGTCCCCAATCGGGATTGCTGGACTGTGGAGTCCCGGGCAGGCTTGTCTGTTCGGTGCCATTGGCATTCATGACCCAAAGGCTGGACTCGAAGACCCCCGGCGCGAAATGGAGGCGGTTGAAGAGGATCTTCCTGCCGTCGGGTGACCAGGTTGGCTCGATCGAGGCGTCGGATCCCGTTGGATGGGTCAGCCGAGTGAGCCCGTCGCCGTCGGGATGAATGATGAAGAGCTGGGGCAACGGGTCGAAGTTCTCAGTGGATGAGTTGAACAGGATCCACTTGCCATTCGGGGACCAGTCAGGCTGCCCGGCCTCCATGGCCCACGGGGTGATACGGTGCAGCTGCCTGCCGTCAGAACGCATGACGAACAAGGCCGACTGCTGATGGTCTCCAGCGGGTCGATGACGCTGGAAGACGATCCGCTCGCCGTCCGGCGAGAACGATGCATCGTCCTCGGTCTGGCAGTTGCCGTACGGATTTGTCGTGAGGTCGCGGACGTTCCCGCCGTCTGCGTCCATGATCGAGATGTGGTCGTCGGTGCAGTCGGCGTCGGAGCGCTCGAAGGCAATGTGACGTCCGTCGGGCGACCAGGACGCCTTCCCATTCAGTCCTGAGAAGGTCAGTCGACGCGGGGTCCCGCCTTTGGCGTCGACCGAGTAGACGTCGATGTGGAACCCGGGACCTGGAGGTGGTTCGGTCGAGTCTTGATCGCTATCGAACAGGAGAGTCCTGCCGTCGGGTGACCAATCGGGCTGTCCGGCGCCAAACGTGAGCGCCACGTCATCGTTGATGACGGGTCTGACGTCGCTGCCATCGGCACTCGCTGTGAGGAGCCTGTTGTCCTGCGTGTATGCGATTCGCCCATTGGCCCCCTTGTAGGTGGCCGTAGCCGATGAAGTTGTCCCCACGATTGCGATCGCGAGGCTGATGCCGACCGCCAAGGACGGCCGTAGATGTGATCGGGTCATGACACGGTCCCTTCGCTGAGTGATGGAGGTGGGCAGGGGTGCACGTTGGGTCGTTGCCATGGGCTGCCTCGTCCGAAGGTGTGGGGCCTGGTGAAGTAGGCGATCGGGTCCGGCTCGCAGATCAGGGCTTGGCGTCCGCCACCTTATGGAAGGGCTTGACGGCGAGTCCGGTTGGGCAGACGACGCAGTCCTTCTTCCAGGTCATGGTGTCTTTGAAGAGACTCCACTTGTATCGCCACGTCTCGCCAAACTCGGGCGATACAAGGGTGACGGTCGTCTCGTCAGCTGTGAACGTTCCGTTCGGGTGATCCAGGTCGAGGACGGCATCAGGGCCCGTCGTCCAGAACTCGCCCCTGCGGAGGGTCGTATTGAAGCAACCGATGTTGTCGGGCCGGTCCTCGCCTATGCCCGGGCCGGCGGCGAGGAACTCATCGCGCGTGAAGCACACCGCCCACGTGCCGTCGATGGGGCTCACCACGGCCGGCGGCTGGACTGGCACTGCCGTGGGGCTCGCCGCGGCGGCAGAGCACTCGATAGCGACGGGCGCCGAGCTCGCGGATGCCCGCAGGGCATCGATCGCCTCGATCGTTGACTTCGTCCCCGGGTCCTTCTCGATCTCGTCATAGACGGACTCGACCGCGATTCGAAACGCCGCGATGTCAGCCTGGGATGCGGTGACGAACTTGAGGCCACGGCCGCAGACGGTGTTTGCCGTGCTCACCGATTGCGCCGCGATCATCGTCACGGACGCCTGATAGGCCCGCTCCCCGGCGGTTCGGAGAATCTGCTGCTGTTCGGCGCTGAGCTCGTCGAATGCCTTCGCGTTTGCGAAGATCACCCCTGGGCGTGGGAAGAAGATGACGTTCGTCGTCAGGGACTTCGCGCCGCTGTCGTATTTGTTGTTTTCGATGGCAGCGAGGCTCGCCTCCATCCCATCGAGGCCGGTGGTGTCACCGGGCATGAAGAGGACTGGCGACGCGCCAAGCGCCTTCAACGTCATCTCGGTCAGAGCCGAGCCGACAAACCCGATCCTGGCGCCGACGAAGTCGGATGGCTCGACCAGATCACGAGTCAGCCCCAGC
>JBBSCI010000230.1:0-3335 GCA_038250445.1 Candidatus Limnocylindrales bacterium
CCCCGGAGCGTACACGTTCGTCCTCTCGTTCATCCTCGGCCTGGGCGGGCTGTTCGGCGTCATCTACGGCGCGGCGGTCGCAGGCTCTGAGTGGAGCTGGGGCACGCTCAAGGCCGCGGTCGCTCGCGGCGAGAGCCGCAGCCGCTATCAGCTCCTGTCATTCGCGGCGATCGCCCTGTTGCTCGGTGGCGGCCTCCTGCTCGCGTTCGCGATCGGTGTCCTCGTTGCCGCGATCGGGGCAACGATCGCCGGCGTCTCGACGAGCGGTCTCGGCGATTCGGAAGCTCTCGGCAAGCTGCCGGAGCTCTTCGCCCGCGGCTGGGTCGCGATGATCGAGCAGGCCGCGCTCGGCTTCGCGATTGCCACCCTTGCCAGGAGCCAGCTCGCCGGGATCGGCGTTGGGATCGCGGTGTACTTCGGCGAGCAGTTCGCCGCGATCTTCCTGCCCGACATCGTCAAGTACGCGCCCTTCAACGCCGCGCAGTCGGTGGTCGACGTGAGCGCGCGCGGCGGCGGAGGCGGAGGCGCGCTCGTGTCGCCCCTGGACCCGAACACGGCGCTGCTCCTCGTCGCGGGCTGGCTCATCGGCGCACTCGTCGTCACGTCGCTGTTCACCGAGCGGGCCGAGATCTCGGGCTGATAGACATGGCGGTGGTGGTCGGCTATCTGGCCTGAGGCTGCTTGCCGGCCTACGGCTCGATGATCGTGGCGGTGTAATCGACGTTGCTGTTTGGCGCGAGCGACAGGATCGTCGCCGAATGGCTGCCGTTCGGCTCGGGCTCGATCGCCAGGCCATAGGCCGTGCCATCGGAGCCGGCGACGACCGACCAGAACCGGGCACCCGGGCGGCGGAGTCCGACGGGCCAGCCGTCGTGGACATGGCCATCCTGGTCGATTGCGACGACGCTTCCGCCGGCGGAGGTCTTGGTCGCCGCACGGAGCACGAACAATTCGTTGTCCAGTCCGATGGTCGGGGCAGCGCGGAACCAGCCGCAGCCCGTCTCACCCTCGCCGCACGTCCCGGTCTCCTCGACCTTGACCGTTGATCGGTACGGCCAGCCGGACATCGCGAGACCCGTTGGGTCCAGCCTCACGACGGCGGTCCCGTCGCTGTCATCAACGATGAACGTCGTCCCGTCCGGACCGACGAGTGGTGGCGCGGGGAAGTCGGCGCCGGCTCCGCGCCAGTCGCTCGTCGCGGTGATCGGCAACTCGCCGGAGCCCGAATCGATCGCCTTCCCGTCGGCGCCGATGACGAGCGTCCCGGCCGGCGGCTCGGTCGGGTTGCCGACGGTCACGTGGATTCGGCCCGACGCATCGAATGCAGGCCCCGAGGCCGCGCCGGCGATCGCCACTGGAAAGCCCGGCGGGACGCCGGCAAAGTTCACGGCCGCCAGCTTGGAGAGAGGTTCGGGGCCCGAGAAATCGTGAACGGTCCCATACGCGACGCCGTCGGGTCCGACGGCCCAGGTGTCGACGCAGCAATCGTCCCCGAACGGCACCATCGCCCCATTACGAACCATGCCATCTGCGGCGACCTTCACGATCCACCCGTTGCCTGCCGGTTGGCCCTCCTGCCGGACGTCTCCGAAGTACATCCGCGCGTACATCGTCAATTCGTCGCCGATCATCCGGCCGGTGAAGCAGCACCCGATGTCGACCGGCCAGCCCGGCAGCGGGCTGGCGCCGGCGTCGAAGGCGAACGCCCGAACCGGCGCGCTGCCGAAGTCCGAGACCAGGTCGTCCGAGGTGCAGACGACGCGAATCGAGCCATCGGGGGCCGCCAGCAGCAGGTCGCACGGCGAAGCACCGGGAAGGAGGATGGGCCAGCCGGGGGCCGGCTTGCCGGTCGCCCCGAGCCGCGCCAGCGTCGTGCCGGATTGGCCGGGGATCGAGACGTACAGGTCACCGGCCGGCAACGGGGCCATCCGGACGTCCGTCCCGAGCTCCTGTCCCGAACCGCGGACCGGGAGCGCGCCAGTGACCGGCGACGCCGCCGGGCCGAGCGTGCCGGCGGATGGATGCCGCGTCGGTTCGACTGGGTTCGCGGATCCGCCCGATTGGGTCGCACCCGACGAGTTGCCGGCGCTCGAGACGACCGCGAGCGGGCCATCCGAGCGCTTCAGGTACTCCAGGCCTGCGACGACCAGTCCGATCGCAACGACCGCGACCAGGGCCGCGACGGCGAGGAGCCGCGACGGCGAGGAGCCGCAGCGGCGAGCTGCGCTGCGGCGGCCGCATGGCCGCGGCCAGGATCGCCTCGGAGCGCCCCGGCGACAGGTTCGGCTTGGCACCGAATGCAATCGTCGCCGCATCTTCGTCGAATCCGGCGGCCGCTCGCCGGCAGGCGTCGCAACCGGCGAGATGCCGATCTAGCTCGGCCCACTCATTGTCGTCGAGCGGGTAGTCGATCGCGGTCGCAGCAAGCTCGAGGAACGCGTCGTGGATGCTCAATCAGCCTCCTCCGCGAACAGGTCGCGCCTGATGCGGACTCGGGCTCGAGCCCGACCGAGGAGGGTCCGCGTCGCGGCAGCGGTTCGATCCATCGAGACCGCGATCTCGTCACCCGCGAACCCCACGCCGGATAGGAGCAGCGCGAGCCGGGCATCGTAGCTGAGCCCCTCGAGGACTCGCTCCATCTCCGCGGCTCGCTCTCGACTCGGGACACCCGCCTCCCGCGACGACGCGATCGGCTGGTCGTTCTCCTTCGGCCCGTACCGGCTGATCAAGGGGAACGCCCTTGCCGGGCGCCGGGCGCTGCCGATCGCGAAGCTCGTCGCGACCCGATAGAGCCAGGCACGAACCTCGACCGGAGCGCGTCCGGCACGAGTCTCGCCGGCAAGGCGGATATAGGTCTCCTGCAGCAGGTCCTCGGCGACGGATCGATCCCGCACCGCACGAGCGAGAAACGAGAACAGCTCGGCGTGATGCTCCTCGTAAGCGGACACGATGAAGCCATGGACACTCGCGCCGGCGCCTGCGCGGGCCGGTGATGCATCGACGTCAGGGATCGCCGTCGGCTTAGGCTCCATCGTGGTGGAACTGTTCGGGCGGGGCGAATGTTTCATGATCGCCGCGATATTCTGCATGCGATCTGCGCTCGCCGAAAGGCGCGCCGTTGACTCGACCCCCGCGGGCGCAGACAAGCCAGCCGTTCAGCGCTGCGGCGCAACGACCGGTCTAGCGGTCGCGGCGCAGTCGCCGAGGTTTCCGGCCGCGAGGGCCTAGCTGCCAGCCCGCCAGCGCGCCGATGACCGCGAGCGCGACGATCGTCAGCGCGAAGAGCGGCGCGACGATCGAGGCGAGAGCCGGTGTGTCGTCGGGCGTCGGGGCCG
>JBBSCI010000231.1:0-3265 GCA_038250445.1 Candidatus Limnocylindrales bacterium
CCGCCCGAGACGACGTTCGGGGGCGTGCGGGTCGCGTGCCACCTGTACCCGCAGGAAGGCGACGGTGTGCCGGTCACGAAGGCGCCACCGAACGCGATCGGCCGCGACGAGTCGAGAACGGTGGGCGCGCCCGGTGGCTGAAGACCTGCTCCGCCTCGAGGGGCTCGAGGTCCACTTCCCGATTCGCGGCTCGCTCGTCGATTCGATCATGCGCCGTCCGGTGGCCGTCATCCGGGCCGTCGACGGGATCGACCTGACCCTCCGGAAGGGCGAGGTCCTGGGCCTCGTCGGCGAATCGGGCAGCGGCAAGACGACGACCGGACGGGTCATCGTCAAGCTCACCAGGCAGACCGGCGGCAAGGTGATCTTCGAGGGCACCGACGTCTCGAACGCCTGGGGGACGCGCGCCCTGCGTGGCTACCGGCGACGCGTCCAGCTCATCTTCCAGGACCCCTATGAGACCCTCAATCCGAAGCAATCGATCCACGACTTCGTAGCCGAGCCGCTCGAGGTCAACAAGATCGGGACGAAAGCGGAGCGCGAGGCTCGGGTGATCTCGTCGCTGGAGGCGGCTGGGCTCCGGCCGGCCCGGGACTTCCTCTTCCGGTATCCGCACGAGCTGTCGGGGGGCCAGCGGCAGCGGGTCGTCATCGCCGGCGCCCTCGTCATGGGACCCGAGCTCATCGTCGCCGACGAGCCAGTCTCGATGCTCGATGTCTCCATCCGGACCGAGTTGCTCCGGCTGATGCTCGACCTGCGGGTCGAGCGGGGACTGACCTACCTGTTCATCACCCACGACCTCTCGCTCGCCTGGGTCATCGCCGATCGGATCGCGGTCATGTATCTCGGCAAGATCATGGAGATCGGGCCGGCGGAGCAGGTCATCCGGTCACCGCATAATCCGTACACTCAGGCGCTCGTGTCAGTGTCGCCGTCGCCGGACCCGCCGACGCCGGGCAAGCGGGCCAGGCGGACGATCCTCGTCGGCGAGACGCCCGACGCGGCCCACATCCCAGCCGGCTGCCGCTTCAACCCGCGTTGCCCGTACGCATTCGATCGCTGCCGGGTTGAGGAGCCGCCGCTGTTCGACGTCGGCGGCGGCCAGTCGGCGGCCTGCTGGCTGGCCGAGGGAGGCCGGGCACTGCCGGTCCTGCCGCCGGTCATGGCGACGCGAGCTGAGGAGGCGGGATGAGCGCGGAACCGGTTTCCGGCGACGCGCTCGCGGCGCGGCTTCAACGGCCGGATCCGGACGATCCTCGCCGAGGATGAGCCGGCCTTCGCCGGCTGGGACCAGCGGGGCGTCGCCGCCGCCCGCCACGACTGCGAGACCGAACCCCGAGGTGCTGCTGGCCGAGCTCCTAGCCCTCCGTGACGACAGCCTGGACCTCGTCCGCTCCCTCTCCCAGGCGGACCTCGGCCGGGCCGGGACGCACAACGTCGTCGGCCGGCTGACGATCGCGGATATCGCTTCAGAGTGGGCCCATCACGATCGGAACCACGTTCGGCAGATGCTCGCGAACACGCAGGCTCGCCTGTGGCCGCAGATGGGCAACGCCCAGCGCTTCAGCGCACCCGGCTAAGGCACGAAAGGCGCCACGACGATCGTCGTGATGGGCGTCGTGGTCGCCGTGCTATCGCTCGTCTTCGCCCCGATGGGTGCTCTCCGCCGCGCCGCATTGGCGCCGCACTGAGCGCGTATCAGGCGGCGATCGAGATGGTGTGCGGATCGTCCTGGGCGAGCTCGACCGTGACGTTGCAGTCCGGGCATTCGACGCTCGTCGCGTCGAGGCCGTCGATGGCCACGTCGGTCTCGCACCAGGCGCATTCGATGAAGATCATGGCCGGAGCCTGAGCCCTCGCCGTGACAGCTAGCGTGTCACGACCTTGTCGCCTCGCGATTCAGCTGTCTCGCCCTGGTAACGGAAGCATTCCGACAGGTGATCGTCGACCAGCCCGACGCTCTGCATGAAGGCGTAGACGATCGTCGAGCCAACGAACTTGAAGCCCCGCCGGCGCAGGTCCGCCGATAGCGCGTCGGACGCGGGCGTGATCGCCGGGATCTCGCGTGCCATCGCAGAGGGCGGCAGCCGGAGGACCGGCCGCGGGACCATGGTTGCGAGATACGCGTCGAACGATCCGAACTCCGCGGAGGTCGCAAGCAACGCGCCAGCATTGCCGATCGTGGCATCGACCTTCGCCCCATTGCGGACGATCCCGACGTCGGCCATCAGCCTCGCCCGATCGGCATCGTCATAGGCGGCGACGACGCGCGGGTCGAATCCCTCGAAGGCCGCCCTGAAGGCCTCGCGCTTGCGGAGGATCGTCGACCAGGACAACCCTGCCTGGAAGGACTCGAGGGCGAGCCGCTCGAACAGCTCGATGTCGTCGTGGACTGGCAAGCCCCATTCGTCGTCGTGGTAGGCGATCATCAGTTCGTCGGCGCCGGCCCACGCGCAGCGCGGTTGGATCATCTGCCGACGATACGGGAATTTGCCGGCCGCGACATCGCGCCACGTCAGTCGAACACTTGGCATCCAGCGACGGGAGTACGGGGACCGATATGCCATCAATCGCTAGCTACGGATCAGCGATGGCCGCCACCACGGCCGCTATCGAGGAGCTGCTCGAAGGTGCGACTTCGCAGGTGACGACTCGAACGCTGGATGACGCGCGTATGGGGGTCGCCGGCGCATCAGTCAACCTGTTCCTGTATCGCGACGAGCTGGTCACCTACCGCGACGGGACAGATCCCAAGGGCATCGCCCACATCCTTGCCGAACTCAATTACCTGGTCAGCACCCATCCGAGCGATGCGGCGGACGAGAGCCTCTTCAGCCAACGCGCCTACGGTGCGGCTCGAGCAGCCATCGAAGGCACCCCGGTCCTCATGGCGTCAGGTGGGCCTGACGGCCCATTTCAGGTACGCCTCACGAGGACCGCGCTCACGCTCGACGATCTCACGTCGCTGTGGACGGCGTCGTCCGTGCCTCTTCGGCTCGCTTTCGGCGTCACGGCATCGTTCGCGCTGACGGTTGGCAATCCGACGTTCATCCCCGGCACGATTGACGACGTCGTCGCGAAGGCGACGGCCGGACTCGTCGTTGTATTCGGAGGCACCGACATCGCGGCGAAGGCGGTCGCAGCCGACTCGGTCGCCATGGACCTCGGCCAGCCGATCCTCGAGGTTGCGCTCGACCAGGTCGTCAGCAAGTACATCGCCGAGACAGAGCAAAACCTCGCCAGGCTGTTCGACGCCGCCGAAGAC
>JBBSCI010000232.1:0-3228 GCA_038250445.1 Candidatus Limnocylindrales bacterium
CCGAGCTCGACTACGAGCTCGAGGTCGCCGCGCTCGTCGACACCCCGGCCAGCGACCTGTCGCCCGACCGAGCCGAGGAGGTCATCGGTGGCTTCACGATCTTCAACGACTGGTCGGCTCGCGATCTCCAGCGCGACGAGACGGCCGTCCGCCTCGGCCCTGCGAAGGGCAAGGACTTTGCCTCGTCGTTCGGGCCCTGGCTCGTCACCCCGGACGAGCTGGCAGGTGCCCGAGCGGCCGGCTCGACCGGCCCCGACCTCACGATGACCGCCGAGGTGAACGGCGTCGAGACGTCCCGCGGGCGCTGGTGCGACGCGCAGTTCAGCTTCGGCGACATGCTGGCTCGGGCCTCGGCGGACGTCCGCCTCCGCCCCGGTGACATGTTCGGCTCCGGGACGGTCGGATCCGGCTGCCTGCTCGAGGTCCGCGAGACGACCCTCGGTCGGTACCTTGAGCCAGGCGACGAAGTCACCCTTCGGATCGAACGGCTGGGCTCGCTCCGGACCCCAATCGTCGAGCATCCCCGTTGAGCGAGGTCGCCGTGCGTTCTGCCGCCCCGCCCATCCCTGAGGGCTTCGCCATCCCGCCGGGCCTCGACACGCCCTGCCTGGTGGTCGATCTCGATCGGGCGGAGGCGAACGCCCGGCGCCTCGGCCAAGGGGCTGCGGAGCGGGGCGTCGTCCTCCGGCCGCACATCAAGACCCACAAGAGCGTCGCGCTGGCCCGCCTCCAGCTCGAGGCCGGGGCCGCCGGGATCGCCGTCGGCACGCTCGGCGAGGCCGAGGTGATGGCGGCGGGCGGCATCGACGACATCTTCATCGGCTATCCCATCTGGGCCGAAGGCCCCAAGGCCGAAAGGCTCCGGGCGCTTCACACCCGAACGCCGCTCGTCGTCGGCGTCGATTCGGTCGCCGGCGCGCGCCTGCTTGCTGCCGCGGTCGCCGGCGCCGTCACGCCGCTCCGGGTCCTCGTCGAGATCGACTCGGGCGCGCGTCGGACGGGCGTCACGACGCCCGAGGCCGCCGCGGCCGTCGCCCGCCAGGCGCGCGACGCCGGGCTCGAGGTGATCGGCGTCTTCACCCACGGCGGCCACGGTTACGCAGCGCCCGAGGCCCGTGTCGGAGCGGCCGCCGACGAGGTCGCCTCGCTCGGGGCGGCCGCGGACGCGCTCCGATCCGAGGGCTTCGCGGTCGAGCGGATCAGCGCGGGGTCGACGCCGACCGGCGTTCTCGCCGCGGCCGGCCAGGTAAATGAGATCCGGCCCGGAACCTACCTGCTCGGGGACCGCCAGCAGGTCGTCCTGGAGGCCATCCCGCCGGACAGCATCGCGCTCATCGTCGCCGCGACCGTCGTCAGCACGTCGGTGCCGGGCCAGGTCGTCCTCGACGCAGGAGCCAAGACCCTGACCAAGGACCGGGCCGCGTTCCTCGAGGGCTTCGGATCGATGCCCGCCTACCCGGACGTGGTCATCGAGCGGCTGTTCGACTACCACGCCGCCGTCGCGATCCCGTCTGGTGCCGAAGCGCCACGCCTTGGCGAGGTCGTCGCGATCGTCCCGAACCACGTCTGTCCGGCCGTCGAACAGTTCGACGACTTCGTCGTGAGCCGCGGCGGCGAGTTCCTCGATCGCTGGCGGGTCGACGCCCGCGGCCGCAGCCGATGAGGGCTTCGGCACCCGCCGACCTGGTCGTCGGGGCGATGACGCCGGCCGATGCCGACGCCGTTCTGGCGACCTACGCGGAGGGGATCGCCACCGGCAACGCGACGCTCGAGGCGGTCGTCCCCGATTGGCGACGCTGGAACGCGACGCATCGAAGGGACTGCCGGTTTGTCGCCCGGCGAGGATCAGATGTCGTCGGCTGGGCGGCACTGGGCGCGTATTCCGCGCGGGACGTCTATGCCGGGGTCGCCTGGGAAAGCGTCTACGTCGCAGCATCGGCGCGCGGGCTCGGCGTCGGGAGAGCCCTGCTGGAGACGCTCATCCCGGCGTCGGAAGACGTCGGTGTCTGGACCCTGACGGCCGGGGTGCTGTCGGAGAACGCCGCCAGTCTCGCCCTTCATGAGCGCGTCGGGTTCCGCCAAATCGGGGTCCAGGAGCGCATCGGCCGCGACGTCACAGGTCGCTGGCGCGACGTCGTCCTGCTCGAGCGCCGGAGTGCGGCTGCCGGGAACTGACATGCGCTTGAACGTTTGAGGGTCGGCCTCCCGTCATAAGGGTTGATCCGGGCCACATTGGTCCGGCCGAGCGGAGATCGAGGTGGATCGAGACCTCGTCGAGCAGGCCCGTCGGGGCGATCGAGAGGCGTTCACCGTCCTGGTGCACCAGGTCAGCGACGTCCTCTACGCGATCGCCTTTCGGATCCTGCGCGACCAGGGACTCGCCGAGCACGCTCTGCAGAACGCCCTTGTCCTCGCCTGGCGCCGGCTCCCGAAGCTTCGGGATGCCGAGCGGTTCGAGGCGTGGGTCCATCGCATTCTCGTCCATGCCTGCTACGACGAATCGCAGCGGGCGCGCCATTGGACGGCTACCGTCCGGATCCTGCCCATCGATGGGCCCTCGACCCCGGACGGCAGCGACGCCGTCGCCGACCGCGACGAACTGGAGCGGGCATTCCGCCGGCTCTCGGTCGAGCAGCGGGCGGTCTTCGTCTTGCATCACTACCTCGGGCTGCCGCTCGTGGAGATCGCCGACATGTTGGAGATCCCCGCGGGCACAGCCCGATCGCGCTTGCACTACGCCACGCGCGGGCTCCGCGACGCCCTGACGGCCGACCGAGAGCCTGCTGTCCACGGAGGACGTCTCGCATGACCGACGATCGCTCGCTCGAACGCGCCGCTCGGTCGTGGCTCGAGGCTGGGCCGACCGACGCGCCTGACCGCGCCGTGGAGGCCGCCCTCCTCCGGATCCAGACGACACCACAAGAGCGGGATCTCCGGATCCCGTGGAGGTTCCCCACCATGACCACTCCAGCCCGCGTCGCCACGGCCGCCGTCATCGGCGTGCTCGTGGTAGGCGGCGCTTTCCTCGTGCTCGGTAGATCGGGTCAATCAGACGTCGGCGGGCCAGGCCCGACCACATCGCCGACTCCGACCACATCGCCGACTCCGACCACATCGCCGACTCCGACCACATCGCCGACTCCGACCACATCGCCGACTCCGACCACATCGCCGACTCCGACCACATCGCCGACTCCGACCTCACCGCAGGCGCTTCCTACCGGGACG
>JBBSCI010000233.1:0-3193 GCA_038250445.1 Candidatus Limnocylindrales bacterium
CTCTGCCGCCCGAAACGACGCCTCCATCGCCGCCTCATAGACGACGCCATAGGCGAGCAGCGTCGTGGTTCCGGCCGCCGCGAACGCCCTGAAGATCAGTGGCGCGAGCCGCGCGGCCACTGCCGGATCGGCCCAGGAGCGCTCGGTCGGGAACGTCAGCCGGTCAAGCCAGGTCAGGAGATCGAGGGCGAACCCGAGGCCCGCGTTCGGAAGCTGTGGGAGATGGGCGTGGGTGTCGACGAGACCGGGCATGACCACCCAGGGCCTTAGGTCGACGGCGCCAGCAAGGACATCGGGCGGGGCGGCCGTGGCGGCCCCGACGAACGTGAGAGCCCCGCCCTCGTCCACGGCGACCACGCCATCCGGCTCGTGAAGTGTCCTGCCAGCCGCGAGCGGCGACAGGACTCGAGCAAGGATCGCGAACGGCGGCCGATCCGGAAGGGCGACGTCGGGCATCGCCCGATGATAGGCGCGGACGAACCCTGTCAGCGCCCTCGCCGGGTGCGTCGGATGGCCAGCGCCGCAAGCGCGCCGATCCCCATCAGCCAGCCCACCAGCAGGGCATCCCCCGCTGTCCCGGAACTCAGGCCTGCGGTTCGGTCGCGGACGACATCCGTTGGCGGGATCGTGATCCGAGGCCGAGTTGTCGCGACTGGCGTCTCTGTTCCGGTGGGGCTCGGATCGGGGGTTGCGGTCGGCGCGGGCGGTGGCTCCGTCGGAGTCGGTGTCGGTTCGGCCGGGATCGTCACCTCGAACCCGACCGCGTCGAGGAAGTTGCCATAGCTCGGGATGCCGATACCGGACGACACCGCCCGGAACGCGAACCGGGTGCACGTCTGGCCGGCCGGCACAACGTACGTGTCTGTCGCGTCGCCCCATGCTGTCTCTGGATCCGAGATGTCCGCTGAGATCGCGTTCCAGCCGACATCGCTGAAGACATCGGCGGTCAGCGAGTCGCCGATGAGGACTCTCATGACATCCGTGCCATCCCGGCCGCGATGCTGGAGTGTCCAGGTCATGGTCGCCCCGGGCGTGGTGACGACATCCTGGTAGAGCGTCCCGGCGCTGTTCGCGTTCAATTCGGCGAAGTTGATGCCCTCGAAGGCTGGGATGCCCTGGAAGCCATCCCCCCAGATCTCGATCTGGTTGGCGACGTCGGTCGTGCTCCACGGCGGGACCAGGGCGGCATCGAACAGGGTGTACGTCCCAGGGGCGACGCCGGGCGACTCAAAGCCGCCGTTGCCGAGGAACGTGTCCCCGGTGCCGCAGCCGCCAGCGACGGCGCCGGTCGGCGCGCTCGCAACGGCGACGAGCAGGACGGGCAAGGCGATCAGCAGCGCAGAATGACGGAGACGAGCGTGCACCGGGGCCTCACTTGTTTCGGGACAAGATACACCTGCCCCAAAAGACGGGATGCTGTGTTGATCGCTCGATGGGCGCCCCGACACGCCCCGACGCGATACCCCGCGACGCGGCTCCCATTGTAGGGCGGGAATCGGGCACAGGCGGCGATGCGGCCCGCCCTCATGGAGCTGTGACGAATTCCTCGACCACCAGGCTGTCGACAGTGACCGGGTTCGGTACTAGCTTGAGCTGGGTCATGAAGTCCACCGACGCCTGCCAGCCCGCCCGGTCGATCGCTCCGAGGCCCTCGCCTGCGGCCGCCCCTCGCCGCTTCCAAACGGCGATCGTCGCATCAAGGATCGCCGCCTGCGTCGCGCGGTCCTGACCGAGGTCCGGCACGGCCGCGATGGAGGCGTCGAGTCCCTTAGCGGGGTCGGCGATGATGTCATTCATCGCTCGCAACGTGGCCCGCACGAAGCCAGCGACGGCATCCTTCTTGCCGGAGATCGTCGCCGTCGCGGCGATGAGCCCGGGCCCCGGAAGCGGGGTGATGTCGTCGACGTGGAGGAGGAACGTCTTCGTTCCCTTCAGCTCGAGCTGGACGGGCTCGTTGTTGGCGAACCCGGTCGCCGCATCGACCGCGCTCTGGGCGACCGCCGCGCCCTGGCCGAAGTCGGGATACTCCACGATCATGACGTCGTCGGGCGTCAGGCTGGCCGCGCCGAGCAGGGCCTGGAGCATGATCCATGACGAGCCGTAGCGGCCCGGAATGCCGATCTTCTTGCCCTTCAGATCGGCGGCGGTCTTGATTCCGGACGAGGTCTTGCCGAACACGATCGAGGGGAACTGGCCGTAGACCGTTGCGATGTAGCGGATCGGGATTGCCTGGCTGACGGCAGGGATGACACTCGTCCCATCGGAGATCCCGAGATCGATCGAGCCCTGGCCAACGAGCGCGACGAGGTCGGGGTCGATCTTGTTCTGGAACGTGACCGTCAGCCCTTCGTCGGCGTAATAGCCAGCAGATTGGGCCAGGTAGAACTGGGCGAACTGAACGCTCGGGATGTAGCCGAGCCCGACGACGAGTGGCACGCGCGCGGCGGACGGCGATACAGATGGCGACGTCCCGGAACCGCATGCGGCCACCGCGAGCGTCGTGATGAGAGCGATGACGGGACCGAAACGGCGCGGATTCATGGAACCTCCAGGGCGGCTAGCGGACGCCGACGAGGCGGCGCTCGAGGACGACGACGACCAAGTAGAGAGCGATTCCGAGCAGGGCGATAGTGACGAGCGTCGCGAACATCAGCGGAATATCGAAAAGGCTGCCGCGGGCGAGATTGACGAGAACCCCGAGCCCGCGCTCCGCCCCGGCCCACTCCCCGACGATCGCGCCGACGACCGCGAGCGTCACCCCGACGCGCATCCCGCCGAAGATCGACGGCAGGGCCGCCGGGACTTCGAGCGTCAGGAGGACCTGGCGCGGCGTGGCCCGGAAGCTGCGGGCCATTTCCAGGAGGCCCGCGTCGACCGATCGGATGCCGACCATCGTCGAGACGGCGATCGGGAAGAAGACGATCAGCCCGCAGATCACGACCTTGCTCGTCAGACCGGGCCCGAACCAGAGGGCGAGAAGCGGGGCGAGGGCCAGGATCGGCGTAGCCTGGGCGGCGACGATATAGGGCGAGATCAGGCGCTCGACGAGGGCCGATCGGGCCAGCCCGTAGCCGACTGCTAGTCCCGTGCCGGCCCCGACTGCGAACCCCAGCACGACCTCGGATAGCGTGGCCAGCGCATGGGGCGTCATGACCCCGTCCTGCCAGGCCTGGAAGAGGCGGTCGGCGACCGA
>JBBSCI010000234.1:0-3183 GCA_038250445.1 Candidatus Limnocylindrales bacterium
GGACGTTGCCCGTCGTGCCATCAGCGGAATGCCTTTTCGCCGATGAAACCGCTGTATCCAATCCGTGCCGATCCTGTGGTCATGGCCACGACATTCGCGTCCGAGCCTGAGCGGCATATGAGCGGACCCGGAGAATGAGGTGAGAGCGGAGCCTCTATTCGGGACCGATGGGGCGGGGCGGCCGGAGGAACGTCCGCGCCGCCCCGAACGCAGCGCGTGGTCCTCGCGGATCAGCGCTGCTTGAGCGACCGATCCCGCTGCGGCCCAGCCGGCGCGCGACGACGAGCTGCTTGAGTCACGAACTACGGCTGGGCGGCGTGACCGAACCGCTCGGCCCGTGTGACGAGGAGCAGTCCGCCGCCGACCGCGACGACGAGGAGGATCGCGATGATCCCGAGCTCTAGCCCCGACCGGTCGCGAGGTGTGACGACGGCAGCCGCCTCGTTCTTGGGCTCTGGATTGGCCGCACCGGCGGCGGCTGTGACTGTCAGGTCGGTCGTCAACGTCTCATCGCCGATCGCCTGGAACGTGTACGTCCCTGCGGGCAGGTGGTCCGGGATCGTGAGGGTCACGTTGAACATCCCGTCGGCATCGGTCGTCGCCTTCGGAAACGGCACGACCACGTCGGGACCCACCAGGTTGATCTGGCGATCACTGTCGGGTTCGAGCCCGGTCCCGGCGAGGACGACGGTGCCGCCAGCCGCGACCTGGGCCGGCTCGACCGATATCGCTGAGGCGTCATCACCTCCGTGGCCGAAGGCTGGCGCGACCAGCGCGAAGGCGAGCGTCATGGAGGTCGCAGCGGCTCGCAGCAGGCGGCTAGACATGGCGGGAGACCTCCTGGTCGGCGCTCCCCGCGAGGAGCGGGACGATGAAGCCGGCGGATCCCGCAACGAGCAGGACGAGCGCCAGGCCGAACTGGACGAGGGCAACGCTATTGCGATGGGCAAACGAGTCCAGGGCCATCTGGCCGAGGCCCAGACCGGCGGCGAGCAACGCCAGCCGGAAAACGAGGGCGCCCATCACATTTCTCCGATGTGCGCCTGCGGGACGGTCACCATCGCGTAAACGACGAGGCCGACTAGACCCACCACGACGACGGCGCCGATGACCATGAAGAGACGTCGCCGAGCCGGAGACCGATACGTGCTGCGATCGATGAATGGCACCAGGGCAAGGGCGCCGAACAGGATCGCCGGGACCCAGATGAGCGCCGCCAGGCCGAACCAGTCCTCGAACGGGTAGAACGGCAGGAACATCCACGGCGGCTTGGTGGTCTCGGTGCCCGGGATCGGCCGAGGGCCGAGGGTCGCGGGCAGGACGATGGCCAGAACTGTCGTAACGGCGAGGATGAGCAGCCCAAACCCGGCCATCCGGACGAGGTGAGCCGCGAACGTCGATCCGCTCTTCGCTGGTGTTGCGCCGCCGTCGACCGCCGCGTCAGCCGCGGCCGGCAACGACGAGATCCCATGGCGCTTCACGAGCAAGAAGTGGGAGATCAGCAGGAGCGTCCCGAGCGCCGGCAGGATGACCACGTGGGCCATATACAGCCGACCAAGGATCGGCAGGCTTGCCTCGAAGTCGTTGCTGAACCAGAAGCCGAGGGCGCCGAGGAGGCTGCCGGCCTCGACGTTGTGACCGAGCGCCTCGTAGCCCTCCTGGTCCCACTTCATGACGGTGCCGGTGAAAATGAGGCCCATCGTGATCGCCAGGAGTCCCAAGCCAATCAGCCAGTTCACTTCGCGAGGGCGCTTGTACGACCCGGTCACGAAGATCCGACCGAGATGGAGCAGGACGCTCGCCATGACGATGTTCGAGGTCCAGTAGTGGATCCCGCGCACGATGTCGCCGGCCGGGGCGACGTTCATGATGTAGACGACGCTCTCGCGAGCTGCCTCCGGCGTGGGGTGGTAGAACTGGGCGAGCCAGATCCCGGTGACCGCCAGGATCAGGAAGCCGAAGAACGTGATCCCGCCGAGGATGTAGCCGATACCGTTGGCATGGGCCGGGACCGGATACGCCAGGCCTGACAAGCCGAGGCGTTCATCGGTTGCCCCCCATGCTCGACGCCAGCGACTCCCTCGGATCGCGGTCGCGTCGGCTGCCATGTCAGACCTCCTCAATGTAATCTCGACCCGTGCCAGCACCGCATGCCGACGGTCTCAGGTGCAAGTGGGCACCTGCCACCTGAAAGCCAGATGAGGGCAAACTGGGGACTTCCTGAGTGGCGCTGGACGGACCGTCGCTCCGCCGCTGTTGGTCATCCTAGGCTTTTGTCGCTGCGACGACCACCTCGAACCTCGGTGTTGCCTCAGCTTTGGTTCAGCGAGACCCGTGACGATCCGGCCGCGACGCGGCTGGGCGGCCCGCACCTCGAACAGCGACCCCAGCGACATCCGGACACTGCCACAATCACAAATTCGAGCCGGAGGTCGCGAGAGAGCTGGCATCATAACCTTCGGCGAGTCGACGGGGCGCGTGTCGCGGCCGACTGCGCACGGGGCGCGTTCCTGGATCTCAGCGAACAGATCCCGCCGGCGACGCACGGCCTGCTCGAAGAGCTGTTGCGACGCGAGCCCGACTGAAAGGAGCTGCCCACCCTGGACCTGATCCACCGTCTCCTTGCCGATGCTGTCGTCGTCGCCGTCTCCGGCGGCGTCGCCTGGGCACTCGGTCTCAGGCTTTCCGGGCGATCCGGGGGGCCCCGCTTTGAGCAGTTCCAGGCCGCCGTCGTGGCTCTGATCATCGTCGGTGCGGCGAGCGGCGGGCTCCTGCTGGTGTCGGGCGCTCGGCCGGCCGATGGCCTTCACCTGCTCTACGCGCTGATCGCGATCGGGCTCATCCCGCTGGCCCGGTCGTTCCTCGGCCGGTCGACGGGGCGCGGTGCTGTCATGCTCGTGCTCGTGGCCTTCGTGGTGCTCGGCGCGGTCCTGTACCGCCTCTTCGCGACCGGCTGACGGGCATGCCAGCGTGCCGAGCGCGTCCATCCTCGACGAGGTGGCGACGTGGGCGCTCCTCGGACGCCGCTGTCGCTGCACGCGCCCAGGATCAAGCCACGGACAGAAGGCCAGGCCCGCCTGTCCCGCAGCCTGGCCGCCACTTCGATCTCGGGAAGAGCACTGAAACCGTCGGCCCGCACGGCGACAGCCTGGAGTTCGTCGCGGCCGGGCCGTCGACCAAGCC
>JBBSCI010000235.1:0-3129 GCA_038250445.1 Candidatus Limnocylindrales bacterium
CCACGCCCATTGCTAGTTCCGAAATGTTCGTCCGGTGCACATATGGCGCCACCGGCTCCCGGACTGCTCACTGGGCGGGCGATTCGGAACGTCAGACGTCGTCGGTCCTTGAAACCGTGCGTGGAATGGCCGGGCGACCCGCCCCGGTGGCTCTCGACTTCCGCCTGATACCCACACCACGCACATTTCGTGGTGCCAGGAAGATGAGGCCACTCGGTGGTGAGCTCGTCGGGTTGCGGATCCAGCCAAGAGACTCCCGTCCCCCCATCGGAAATGCCGTTCGGAACGTGTCCGCGTGACGAGCTATCCGGTCACGCGTGGTCGACCCTTCCGCGACAACGAGAAAGCGGGCGACGCCACGGCAAATCCAGCCACGCTCCTTCGCGATCTCTGGCGCGAGCCTCGACTTTCGATCGACGCCGATAACAGTTCTGCCCGCCTCCACCACCGATGCCTTCACCTCGTTGACGGCGACGATCTGGACGATCGGGTGCCACGCAAAGACGTCTATGGAGCCGCGTTCGCCGTTTTCGGAGAACGTCACCTCAACAGCAACGTCCCAGCGCGCCGCCCGGTAGAGCGCAACGAGCTGGTCAACAATCGCTGCATGCCGCTCGTCGATCAGGCGGTTCATGGCGTCGCCGCGCCAGCGAAAGTCCAGGTCGAGAACACCGTCAAGCGCCGATGCGACAGAGACAAGCCGGTCGTACGGCACCCGCCCGATCTCGCCGCGCTCGATCCGCCCGATCGCGCTTCGCGACAGGCCAGCGCGCCGGCCAAGGTCCTCCTGTCGCCACCGACGCCGCTCGCGAAGCTCGCGCACGGAACGCCCGAACCTGATTCGATTCATGGCCGCATGATGGCAATCGCTTCGTGACTGCCGATTGCCTCCGCCTTACCGGGAGGGACGATCCCATGTGCTTCGACCACGACTCGCGGCCACCGATCCAGCCGATTGCGGGCGGCGCGCTCGACTCGCAGGAAGTGACGCTGACGGCGGCCGACGACAATCGGTTCACCGCGTTCGAGGCGAGGGCGGCCAAACCCTCCGGCGCCGCGATCGTCGTCCTACCGGACGTGCGCGGCCTGCACCCCTACTATGTCGAGCTCGCGATGCGGTTCGCGGAAAGCGGCATCGACGCTGTGGCGATCGACTGGTTCGGTCGAAGTGCGGGGCGGGGACGGAGAGAAGAGGGCTTCGACTACATGCCCCACGTCAGCGCAGCGACGTGGGCCGGGATGTCGGCCGATATCACCGCCGGCGCTGCCCGCGCCCGGACGTTCGGCCCCGACGGTGCGAAGTCCCTCTTCACGATCGGCTTCTGCTTCGGTGGCCGGGCGGCCTTCCTGTCAGCGACGCTCGGGTTGGGCCTCGCCGGTGCGATCGGCTTCTACGGCTCGCCGGTCGGCCCGGGACGGGGTGGGATGCCAGCCCCAGCCGACGTAGCCGACGTGATGGAGGCGGCGATCCTCGGCAACTTCGGCGGCGCCGACACGAGCATCCCGCCCGAAGCGATCGCGGCGTTCGACGTCGCCCTGGAGCGAGCCCGGGTCGAGCACAAGCTGATCCCGTATCCGAACGCGCCGCACAGTTTCTTCGATCGCAAGGCTGCCGAGTACGCCCGCGAGTCCGAGTCGGCCTGGGCTGAAGTTCTCGGGTTCATCCGCGCTCACACCTGAGGCCCAGCCGCCCTGGACCTGAATTCAGCGCTTGACGAGGGTCCACGCGGCGACGAACAGGCCCACGAAGACGACCAGGATCAGCAGACCGCCGGGCAGTGCTGCATTCGCGTTCGCGAGCATGCCGCGCAGCGTTCCGCCGATGACCTCGAATGCGCCACCGACGAGACCAACGATGCCGCCACCGATCGCCTGGATGAAGTCGCCCACGCTCTGAGTTTGGGGGCGGGGCGGGTGGCGATCAATCGACCCGCACAGCCCCGCACCGCACCGCACCTCAGCGACGCGAGATGACCTGGGCGCCCTGGTTTCGCGGCGAGACCACGACAATCCGACCGGGCAGGTCGGTGTCGACCGAGGCCGCAGTGAACGCGCCCTCGATCCGGGTGATCCGCCGCACCGAGTCCGAGAAGGCGATGACGGTCGACCCGGCCCCGGACAGGCAAGCCCCGATTGCCCCGGCTTCCCGGGCCGACTCGATCAGGCGATCCAGCTGCGGAAACACGTTGGCTCTGTACTGCTCATGGAGGCGGTCGACGGTGACGACCCGCAGCAGGTCGAACCGCCCGATCGCGATTCCGGCCACGCCGACGGCGAGCCGGGTCAGATTGGCGATCGCGTCCTCGCGCGGGACCATCTCCGGCAGCACCGATCGCATGTCGGACGTCGAGAGTCGCAGCTCGGGGATGAACAGGACCGCCCGCATGTCGCGCGGCGCGTCAAACCGAAGCGCCTCGACATCGCCGTCAATCGCGGCGCTGACGACGAACCCACCGAGCAGGGCCGCCGCAGCGTTGTCCGGGTGGCCCTCGATCGTGTTCGCCAGGCGGAGCAGGTCCGATCCGGTCAACGGCTCGCCCAAAAGCACGTTGCCCGCGACGAGGCCGGCGACCGTCGCGGCGGCCGACGACCCGAGCCCTCGGGACAGCGGCACCTCGTTGTGCATCTCGATGCGCCAGCCGACGCCTTCGGGGATCTCGCCGCGGACCTCGCGAAGCGCGGCCTCGATTCCCTGGACGCAGCGGTTCTCCCGATCGCCCAGCAACTCGCCCTCACCTTCGCCCTGGACGGTCATCTCGATCTCGCCACGGCTCCAGCCGCGGACCTCGACCTCGACGCGGTGCGTGAGGCCGAGGGCGACCGCCAGGCAGTCGTACCCGGCACCGAGATTCGCGCTGGAGCCCGGGACCTCGACGGTCACCCGCCGTCCGTCGAGCTCGGCCAGCCAGTTCGTCACCATCCGAGCGCCACCGAGACCGAGCCCACCGTCGGTTCCGCCTCCAACACGGCACCCACGGCCAGCGTTTCCGCGGTCGTGGGGTCCTTCAGGCCGTTGCCGGTCAGGACGCAGACGATGAGCGCGTCGGGCGGGATGTCGCCACGGGCCGCCACCTTCGTGATCCCGGCGAGGCTCGTCGCCGACGACGGCTCGCAGAAGACGCCCTCCTC
>JBBSCI010000236.1:0-3081 GCA_038250445.1 Candidatus Limnocylindrales bacterium
CGGCTCTCGGCCTTCGATCGAGAACCTCCAGATCAGCGCGATCGAGGCGATCGAGTCGATGAGCGCATCGACGCCGAAACCGAGGAGCGAGAGGCTCCCCGCGGCGTAAGCGAGAACAAGCGCGATGGCGCCGCCGATGGCACCCCAGGCAACGCTGACGAGCGATAGCAGGATCGCCCGGCGAAGGAGGATCGGTCGGGCGTCCACGTCCGAAGGATAGATGAGCGGCGACCCGTCGCTACCGAGTGGGCCCTCCAAATCGCGCGGCGCGGCGTTGCGGCATGGCAACTCTGACGACCGTCGCCTTCTTCCAAAGCGACGGATCGCCCGTATACTGCCCCCTCAGTCGTACGGGGGTTCTCGGGGATTCATGGATATTCGACATAGGCTCCGGCTGTTCCGGTCATGGGCGCGCTGGATCATCGCCGGGACGCTGATCGCGGGCGTCGCCGCCTACCTGATCAGCGGCACCCTGCCCAAGGTGTACGAGGCGGACGCCCGTCTCGTCGTCGGCCAGGCGCTGTCGTCGAACAATCCTGATCCCAACCAGTTCGCGACCGCCCAGCAGCTGGCCACCGCATACGTGGCACTGGCCGCCAACCGGCCGGCCCTCGAGGGCACGATGAGTCGGCTCGGCATCAGCATGCCGGCCGAGGATTTCGCCAAATTGGTGTCGGTCGATATCGTCCGCGACCTTCCATTCATAGACATCGTCGGCCGTAGCGACAATCCGGACCAGGCCGCGGCGATCGCGAACGCGACGGGCGCCGAGCTGGTCGCGCTGTCGCCGACCCTGACCGGATCACAGAGCGACCTTGCCCAGTTCGTCGACACGCAGATGCGGGCGATCCAGGCCCAAATCGCCGAGGCACGCGCGGAGATCGACAAACTCGTGGCGCTGTCGAGCCGTACGACCGCCCTGGACGATCGCCTCGAAACGTTGAACAACCGCCTCGTGGCGCTGCAGGGAACATACGGGACGTACCTCCAGTTCACGACAGGGACCCAGGCCAACCGGATCACGATCGTCCAGGAGGCGATCGCCCCGCCCTCGCCTTCCTCGCCGCGGCCGCTCTTCAACACCGCGATCGCGGCCACCCTTGCCTTCCTGCTCTGCATCGGCGCCGCCTTCCTGTGGGAGCGGTTCGACGATCGGATGAAGTCGCCTGAAGATGTCGAGGCGGCAACGTCGCTGGCCACGATCGGGCTCGTTGCCCAGATGCCGGGCGATCGCCGCCGTGAGGCCTTCTACCGACTCGCCACCCTCCTCTATCCAAGGTCGCCGGCGGCAGAGGCGTTCCGCACCATCCGGACGAACATCGAGTTCGCCGGTCTTGACCGCGGCGTCCGGACGATCGTCGTCACGAGCTCATTGCCGGGAGAGGGCAAGACTGTCGTCGCGAGCAACCTCGCGGTGGCGTTCGCCCAGGCCGGCCGCCGGACGATCCTCGTCGACACGGACCTCCGACGACCCGGGACGCACACGATCTTCGGCCTGCCGAACGAGCAGGGCCTGACCGACCTCGTCCGGACCGACAGCGTCACGATCGAGGATGTCGCCCAGGCGACCGAAGCGCCAAACCTGACGGTCATCACGGCGGGCACGATCCCGGCGAACCCGGCCGAGCTGCTTGGCTCGCGCCGGATGGAGGCCATCATCGAGCGGCTCAAGGGCTCCGCGGACGTCGTCATTCTCGACACGCCGCCGGTCACGGCCGTTACCGACGCGGCGCTGATGGCCGCCAAGGCCGACGCGACGATCATGGTGATCCAGAGCCACCGGGCTTCAAGCCGCATCGTCGCCGAGGGCCTCGAGGCGCTGACGAAGGTCAATGCGCGGATCGTCGGCGCCGTCCTCAACAACGTTCCGGGCCACGTGGCAACGCCGTACTACGGCCGGAACCAGGAGGGCCTCACCGGAGTGCCCCACCAGACCATCGAGCTCCCCGACGCTGCCACCGCCACCGTCGCGGCCCCCAGCAAGGCCGTTCCGGCCGAGCCACGTCGCACAACAAAAGCTCGCCCGCGAGCCACGACGCCCAGGCCGCCCCGCCCGGCGAACGACTTCGACGGAGCCAAGTGATGGCAAAACGAGCGGTCATCAGCGGGATCACCGGGCAGGACGGGTCGTATCTCGCAGAGCTCCTTCTCGGCAAGGGCTACGAGGTCCACGGCCTGATCCGGCGCTCGAGCAGCTTTTCGACGGGTCGGATCGAGCACCTCTATCGCGACCCGCACGACGAAGAGGCGCGACTGTTCCTCCATTACTCCGATCTGTCCGACTCCTCGTCACTCATCACGACGATCAACGCCGTCAAGCCCGACGAGATCTACAACCTCGGCGCCCAGAGCCACGTCAAGGTCAGCTTCGACATGCCGGAATTCACCGCCGATACCACGGGCATGGGAACGCTCCGTCTGCTCGAGGCAATCCGCCATGCGGACCGCCCGATCCGGTTCTACCAGGCTGGCTCGAGCGAGATGTTCGGGCTCGTCCAGGAGCGCCCGCAGCGGGAGACGACGCCGTTCTACCCGCGCAGCCCCTACGCCGTGTCGAAGGTCTTCGCCCACTGGATGACCGTCCAGTATCGCGAGGCGTACGACATGTTCGCGGCCAACGGGATCCTCTTCAACCACGAGTCGCCCCGCCGGGGTGCCACGTTCGTGACCCGCAAGGTCACCCGCGGCGTCGCCGCGATCGTGGCCGGCACGGAGCGCAAGCTCTACCTCGGCAACATGGACTCGCGGCGGGACTGGGGTTTCGCCCCCGAGTATGTCGAGGCGATGTGGCGGATGCTCCAGCAGGACACACCGGACGACTACGTGGTCGCGACCGGCGAGATGCACACCGTCCGCGAATTCGTGGAGCTGGCCTTCAGCCTCGTCGGGCTCGACTGGCACGACTTCGTCGAGATCGACGCCCGTTACTTCCGACCGACGGAGGTCGACGAGCTGTGCGGCGATGCCTCGAAGGCGGCTCGACTGCTCGGATGGAAGCCCACGACCACGTTCGCGGAGCTCGTCCGGATCATGCTCGCTGCAGACGTCAAGGAGGCGGGCCTGGACCCGGCGACGGCGCTC
>JBBSCI010000237.1:0-3060 GCA_038250445.1 Candidatus Limnocylindrales bacterium
ATGCGCTCGACGACCGGGTTCGGGACAGCCTCGGCCCAGGTGGCGAGATCGATCATCGATGCCGGCGGCCCGGTACGGGACGGTTGCGCGAGTGCTTGAACACGCGCCGCTTCGGCAGCTGTCTGGCGGGAACGCCGCCAGCCAGCTCGCCGACCGGTGGGTCAGCGTCACCCTCGTGGGGAAGCCTCGCGACCGGCGTTGGCAGCGACTCGCCGACGGCCGCGTCGTCTGTCGGCTCGTGGCCGGCCTCGAGCTCGTTCAGGAGGTGGAGGACGCGGGTGCCCCGCTCGAGTGTCTCGTCGAGCTCGAGGTGGAACTGCGGGATCCGCTTGATGCGGAGCCGCTTGCCCAGCTCGTGCTGGATGAATGGCATCGCCCGACCCAGCGCCGATAGCGTGGCCTTCCGATCGTCGGCCTGGCCGATGACGCTGACGAACACCTTGGCGTGGCGGAGATCGGGCGTCGTGACGACGCTCGTAACGGTCGCGAAGCCCACCCGCGGATCGGCGATCTCGCGGGCGATGATCGACCCGATCTCCTGACGGAGCAGCTCGTCGACGCGATCTGTGCGCGCGGTCATCGAGCTTCTAGCTCGCGAGGACGCGGCTGACCGTCTGGCTCGAGAAGCACTCGATGATGTCGCCCTCTTCCAGGTCGTGGAAGTTGGCCAACCCGATGCCGCACTCGTAGTTCACCTGGACCTCGCGAACGTCGTCGCGGAACCGGCGGAGCGACTCGATCCGATCGGACGCGATGACCTTCCCGTTCCGCCAGACACGGGCGTTGGCCCGGACGATCCGGCCGTCGGTGACGAACGCCCCGGCGATAACGGTGCTCTTGCCGACGCGGAAGATCTGGCGGACCTCCGCGCGGCCCTCGACGACCTCGATGACCTCCGGCTCGAGGAGACCCTGGAGCGCGGCCGTGATGTCGTCGGTCAGCTTGTAGATGATGTCGTAGAGCCGGACGTCGACGCCCTCGGCATCGGCCGCCCGCCGGGCCGTGTCGGTGATCTTCGTATTGAAGCCGACGATGATCGCGTCCGAGGCGGATGCGAGCATGATGTCGTTGTCGGTGATGTCGCCGGCGCCCTCGTGGAGGACGTTGATCCGGATCTCCTCCTGGTTGAGCTGGTCGAGGGCGTGGGTGATCGCCCCGAGCGAACCAGACACGTCGGCCTTGAGGATGATCCGGAGCTCCTTTGCCTGGCCGGCCTGGATCTGGCTATAGAGGTCTTCGAGCGTCGCCCGACCGCTTCCCTCACCGCTCTTCGCGGCGTTCTCGGCCTTGCGGGCCTCGACCAGCGCCCGAGCTTCCTTCTCGTCGGCAACGGCGCGCAGGATGTCGCCGGCCTCCGGGACGGCCGCCAGGCCGAGCACGACCACCGCGCTCGATGGTCCGGCCTTCGTGACCCGCTTGCCCTCGTCGTTCTCGAGCGCGCGAACCTTGCCGAACGTCTCGCCGACGACGATCACGTCGCCGACGCGGAGCGTTCCGGTCTGGATGATCGCGGTCGCGACCGCGCCGCGGCTCTTGTCGAGCTGGGCCTCGACGATCGTCCCGACCGCGGCCCGCTTTGGGTTGGCCTTCAGCTCCTGGAGATCGGCGACCAGGAGAATCATCTCAATCAACTCGTCGAGCCCGACGCGGGTCCGCGCCGAAACGGGCACGAGGGGCGTATCGCCGCCGTACTCCTCGACGATGACGCCGGCCTCGGTGAGCTCCGTCTTCACCCGGTCGACGTTCGAATCGGGCTTATCGATCTTGTTGAGGGCGATGATGATCGGCACCTTCGCCGCCTTGGCGTGGCTGATCGCCTCGAGCGTCTGGGGCATGACGCCGTCGTCCGCCGCGACCACAACGACTGCGATGTCGGTGACCTTGGCGCCTCGGGCGCGCATGGCCGTGAAGGCCTCGTGGCCCGGCGTGTCGAGGAAGACGACGCGCTTGCCGTCGTGGACGACCTCGCTCGCGCCGATGTGCTGGGTGATGCCGCCGCGCTCGCCCGACGCGACCTCGGTCGTGCGGATGGCGTCGAGGAGGCTGGTCTTGCCGTGGTCGACGTGGCCCATGACCGTGACGATGGGCGCGCGCGCCTCGAGGAGCGACGGATCGTCCTCGTCGAAGAGCACTTCCTTGGTCGCGGCGGCGGGCGCACTCTCATCGTCGCTCTCGCCGTTCGAACTGGCCGCGGGCGCGACCGCCTCGGCGACCTCGTAGCCGAGCTCTCCCGCGACCAGCGACGCGGTGTCGCGGTCGATCAGCTGGTTGATCGTCGCGAAGATCCCACTTTTGATCAGCTCGCGGATAACGTCAGCCGGATTGACGGTCAGCAGCTCGGCGAGCTCCTTGACCGTGATGGTGGCGGGCAGCTCGATCGCGCCGCGCTCGCGCGGATCCGCGACCTGGACCTGTGCCGGAACGCCACTGCCGTCGCGGCGCGGCGGCTTTCTCGGCCCGCGCCGTCCGCGGGTTCCGCTTCTACTCCTGGCCATCGGTTCCTCCTCCGTCAGTCATCGTCATCGTCGTCGCCATGGCAAGGAGCGACTCGCGCAGCTCCGCCGGAAGCGACGTCTCGAGGGCGCGCCCGAGGGCGCCCCGATCGAGAGCGGTAGTCCAGCAGCCGGCCTCGCGACAGAGGTATGCACCCCTGCCGGCAAGGCGGCCTGTTTCGTCAATCGTCACGCGTCCGTCAGGGGCGCGCACAACGCGCACCAGCTCGCGCTTTTCGCGTTTCGTGCGGCAGGCAACGCACGACCGGGCCGGAACCCGTCGAGGCGCGGCGCCGACCAGTCGCGCGGCTACGACGAGGCCTCCTCGTCGGTGCCTTTGGCTGCCTTCTTCGTCGTCTTGGGCTTCTTCGCCGCGGGTGCCGCGCTCGCTGCAGCCACCATCGTTGCCTTTGCCTTCGGCGCTGCCTCTGCTGTCTTGGCAACGGCCTTCGTTGCGCGCGGCTTCTTGGCCGGCGCCTCGGACTTCGGCTTGGTCTGCGCGCCCAACTTCGACTGCGCTCCTCCCGGCTTCTGGACCCTCGCTGCGGGCGTGGCCTTGGAGGTCTTG
>JBBSCI010000238.1:0-3055 GCA_038250445.1 Candidatus Limnocylindrales bacterium
GGTCGATCGAGAAGGCGTTTCGCGGCGCGAAGGGGACGGTCAAGCTCGAGATCGACGGCCAGGAGATCACCGATCCGACACTGGCCGACCAGGCGCTCGCCGAGCTGACCGGGATCCCGACCGAGGCCTTCTTTCGCTCCACCGCCTCGATCCGCCACCACGAGCTGGCCGATCTCGATCGCGACGAGGCCGCGCTCCGGGATCGCCTCCAGGCCTCCATCAGCGGCGCCGATCGGGGCACATCCCGGGCGAGGCGGAAGCTTGAGCGGGCGATCTTCGATCTCAGCACCAAGGGCGCCAAGAATCCGGGCCGGCTGAAGGTTGCAGAGGAAGCCGTCGAGCAGGAAAAGGCCGCCGTTGAGCAGGGCGAGCTCGCCCTGTCGCAGTTGGAGCGCGATCGGGACACGTTGTCGGGATCGAAGGAGCGCCGGGCCGCTGCGGAGGCCGACTTGGCTGAGCGCCGTTCGATGCTGGAGAAGGCCCGCCAGGCCGAGCGCCTGACCGCGGAGCGCGTCGCCGCCCAGGAGCGGTTCGAGCGGTTCCGTCACGCGGTGAAGACGTCCGATGAGCTGGCTGCGCTGCACACGATCCATCCGTCGGCGAACTCGCTGCCCGTGCTCGAGCAGGTCGTCAACCGCCTGCGCAGGCTCGACGCGACGATCCGTGAGCTGCGGGCTGCCCTGAGTGGCGAGGTCGCCGTCAAGTTCGAGGTGCCGCCTGCTGCCACGTGGCGACCGTTGTGGCGTGTCGCGATTGCTCTCGTCGTGATCGGCGTGGTTCTCGCGGCGGCCACATTCACCGCCCGCCTTACACGCGTGGTCGACATCGGAATCGCGACCGAGCTGATCGGCGCGGCGATCGCCGGAGTCGGCTTCATCCTCGCCTTCGTCGCTGTGTGGCTGCGCCGGAATGACCGGATGCAGACAGAGCTGCGCGACGTCGAGATCGACCGTCGGCTGCGCGGCCGCTCCGAGATGGAAGCAGAACTCAAACAGGCGGAGGCGGACACCGTCCAACAGCTCGCCGGCCTGGGCCTGGAGGACCTCGCCGCCGCGGAAGCGCTGCTTGCGGCGGAGCAGGAGCATGTCTTCCGGATCGAGCGTCTGACTGCGCAGCTCGAGGGACTCGTCGGCAAGGAACCCATCGAGACGTTGCCCGGCCTGCGCGACGCCGCCGCGCTCGAGACCGAGCAGAAGACGCACGCCCTCGAGGCTCTCGGCCCCATCGCCCGCGAGCCGCGGGCGCGCGAGCGGCTCGAGGTCGAGGTGCGCGACCTGGACGCGTCGCGAGAGCGTGCCCGCGACGACGAAGCGAACGCAAGGGCCAGGGTCGAATCGAACATGATCGACGCCGAGGCCGTCGCCGCCCACGCCGAGCGGCTCGCCAGCTGGCGGGAGCAGCTCGTCGCCCTGCAGCGCCGAGCGCGGGTCTACGAGCGGACGCTTCGCGAGATCGAGCTCGCCGAGCAGGCGACGATGAAGTCCGCGACTCGCTATCTCGAGCGCAAGATGGTCGTCGACATCGACCGCGTCACCGACGGGCGCTATCGGCGGGTTGCGGTCGACGACAAGACGCTCGACATCCGACTGCACGCGCCGGAGCGCGGCGATTGGGTCGACGTCACCTCGCTCAGCCAGGGCACGCTCGATCTCGTCTACCTCGTCGCGAGGATCGGGCTCGTCCGACTCGTCACGGGGGACCGGCGCCCTCCGCTCATCCTCGATGACCCATTTGTGACGCTCGACGATGCCCGCGCGGCCCGCGCGCTCGATCTCCTTCGCGACGTCGCCCGCGACTTCCAGGTCATCTACCTGACCACCTCGGATCGATACGACGCCGTCGCCGACGCCGTCGTCCCGCTGTCCGGCCCGACCGAGGTCGACGATCTCGCGGAGGTCGCCCGCAACACCCATGGCGCTGCCCACGCCTGAGCCATTCGGACCGGGCTCCGCCGTCGTCATCCTCGGTCTCGGCTCCGCGATCGCCTGGGGGGCGGGCGACTTCGGTGGCGGTTGGGCGAGTCGCCGTGCTCCGGTCCTTGCCGTGTCGCTGGTGGTCCAGCTCCTCGGCGTTCTCGTTGCCGTGACGCTCGTGGTCTCGACACAAGAGGCGGTTCCCGGGCTGTCGTCGATCGCGATCTCGGTGGCCGCAGGCGTCGGTGTCACGATCGGCATTGTGGGGCTATATCACGGGCTCGCGGTCGGCCGGATGGGCGTCGTGGCGCCTGTGACCGGCCTGCTCGCCGCCGTGCTGCCGGTCGCCTTCGGCATCGTCCGGGATGGTCCTCCCGCCACGCCGGTCCTTGCCGGGATCGTCATCGCCCTCGTCGCTGTCGTCCTCGTCTCGCGGGCGCCGGGGACGGCCGGGTCGCGATCCGGGATCGAGCTGGCGCTGGTGGCCGGGCTCGGTATCGGCGCGTTCAATATCCTTGTCGGCGAGCTGCCGGACGGCGAGGTCTTCGTGCCACTGGTCGCTATCAAGCTCACCGCTACGGCGGTTCTCGTGACGGCCCTCGTCGCCGGTCGACGCACGTGGCAGATCCCGAGGCGGGTGCTTCCGATCGCGGTGGCCGGCGGCGCGTTCGACATGGCCGGTAACGCGTTCTACGTGCTGGCAACCCAATCCGGACGGCTGGACGTCGCGGCGACCCTCTCGTCGCTCTATCCGGTGACGACGATCCTCCTCGCGATGGCGCTCCTGGGGGAGCGCGTGACCCGGAGCCACGCGATCGGGATCGCGGCCGCCGCCGCGGCAATCGTGCTGATCGGGGCGGGCTCGGGCGGAGCCTGAGGCCCTCCGCGGTGCCACGACGAGCGGGACTGTCAGACTTCAAGATTGGCTTGTGGGGTTCGCCCGCCGGCCGTTCCGCCGGCCTCGACCCCAAACGGGGACCACCAGTCACGAATCGGTCCTGGACGGGCTGGGCGCAGCGGCTGGACCGGCCGAAACCGGGGTCTTGATGACTGCCAGTCCCGCTCCAGCGCGCGACTCGGCCCGGTCTCAGTCCGCCAGGCCGAGCCTCACGGCGACGGCTGCAGCCTCGGTTCGGCTGGCA
>JBBSCI010000239.1:0-2987 GCA_038250445.1 Candidatus Limnocylindrales bacterium
ACTATGGCCACCACCCGACGGCGATCCGCGAGACGCTCGCGGCGGTCCGCCAGCGCGAGCCCGGCCGCCGGGTCTGGGCCGTCTACGAGCCGCTGACCTACCATCGGACCGCAGCGCTGCTGGAAGACTTCGCGGCAGGGCTGGCTGACGCCAACGGGGTCGCGATTGCCGATATCTGGGCCGGCCGGGACCCCGACACGACGGTAGCGTCGGCGGCGGGCCTCGCCGAGGCGGTTGGGCGCCGGCGACCGGGTCTGACCGTCGCCGCACCCGGGTCGGTCGAGGCAACTGCGGCCTGGCTTGCAGGCGCCGCACGGGCCGGAGACGTCGTCCTCGTGATGGGCGGCGGGCGGAGCTACCGGATCGGAGAACTGCTGCTGGAGGAGATTGAACGTCGATGACGCTGGATTACGCCGCGGCGGGCGATCTGCTCGAGCGCTACGGTCGCGCCTGGGGGACGTTCGACGGCGACGCCTGGGTCGACCTGTTTACCGACGACGTCGAGTATCGCGAGGACCCGTTCGAACCGCCGCTCGTCGGACACAACGCCGTCAGGGCATACTTGCTCAAGGCGGCCGAGCTCCAGGAGGAGGTCAGCTTCACCGTCGAGCGCCACTGGGTCGTCGATCCGACGATCCTCCTCGCGTGGCACGCCGGCTACATCCAGCGCTCCGATCGAGCGCGGGTGAGACTCGCGGGCTTCATGACGCTCGAGATGCGCGACGGCAGGATTGCCCGACTGCGGGAGTGGTACCACCGGCGATCGTCGCCGACAGGCTAGCGGAGGCAGTGACAGAACACCGATGGCAGGAGACGTTTCGTTCGACGTCGTCAGCGATTTCGACGAGCAGGAACTTCGCAACGCGCTTGACCAGGTCCGGCGCGAGGTTCAGCAACGCTACGACTTCAAGGGCGTGACCGTGGAACTGACCCAGGCGAAGGACGAGATCGTCCTCCTGACGGATGACGAACATCGCGCGGCAGCGATCAAGGACCTCCTCGAATCCAAGTCGATCAAGCGCGGGCTGTCGCTCAAGATCTTCGATTGGGGCAAGGTCGAGCCGTCGGGCGGCAACAAGGTCCGCCAGGCCATCGGCCTGCGCCGGGGCCTCCCGGATGACATGGCGAAGAAGCTCACGAGGCTCATCCGCGAAGAGTTCCCCAAGGTCAAGTCACAGATCCAGGGCGAGGCCATTCGAGTCTCCGGCAAGAACAAGGACGAACTGCAGCGGGTCATCGGCCGCCTGCGCGAGCTCGACGAGGCGGTGCCACTCCAATTCGAGAACTACCGGTAGGCGTCGCGATGCCCGGCACGAAGTACGCCAGAATCGTGATGGCCGCGGTGGCCGCGATCGTCATCCTGGGCCTCATCGCCGGGATGCTTGCCGCGCCGGTCGTGAACTGACCGATGACGATCGAACGCGAGACCACGGCCGAGCGCGAGCCCGAGCCCGAGACTGAGGCCGAGGCGGCGACCCCGCCCGAGACGGCCTGGGGCGCTGCGCCCGCGTCGGAGCCCGCGGCCGAGGCCGAGGCCGAGCCCGAGCCCGCTGCAGAGCCAGACGCTGAGCCTGCCGTAGAACCAGAGACGGTGCCGCCCGAGCCTGCTCCGGAGTTCGCGCCCGAGCCCGAGCCCGCGGAAGTGCCCGAGCCCGCGGAAGTGCCCGAGCCCGAACCGTCTCCCGAGCCCGAGGCCGCCCGAACCGTCGGTCGGTTCATCGCCGACGCGCTCCGGGCCGTCGGCGTCCGCTACGCCTTCACCGTGCCGGGCGAGAGCTTCCTGGGGCTGCTCGAGGGCCTCGATGCCGCCGGGATCCGGATCGTCAGCACTCGCCACGAGAGCGCGGCGGCATTCATGGCCGAAGCCCACGGCCAGCTGACGGGTCGCCCGGCGATCGCCATCGGCACGCGGGCGGTCGGCGCCGCCAACCTCGCGATCGGCATCCACACCGCCCGCCAGGATTCGAGCCCGATGTTCGCCCTGATCGGGCAGGTGGAGCGGCGGTTCCGGGGTCGCGAGGCGTTCCAGGAAGTAGACCAGGAGGCGACGTTCGGCCGCCTGGCGATCCACGCCGCCGAGATTCGCAGCGCCGAAGACATCCCGGCGGCAATCGGCGACGCCATTCGCGCCGCGCTGACCGGTCGACCAGGGCCGGCGCTCGTGTCGGTGCCCGAGGACCTCCTGGACGAGGTTCTGCCCGCCGGGACAGCGCTGGACACGGCTAGGGCGGCGCCGCCTCGACCCGAGCCGGACGAGGTCCGGGCGGTCCTCCAGTTCCTCGCATCGGCCGAGCGACCCGTGATCCTCGCTGGGGGCGGTGTGCTTCGGGCCCGCACCTCGACGGATCTGCTCCGGCTCGCGGAGCTTCTGAGCGTCCCGATCATCGCCGGCTGGCGACGCGGGGATGTCATCTCGAACGACCACCCCCTCTACCTCGGGATGGCGGGCTACGGCAGCCCACCGGCCGTCCGCGAGCGCCTCGAACGCGCGGACGCGGTCCTCGTCCTGGGCTGCCGGCTCTCGGAGGTCACGAGCTTCGGCTACACGATCCCCCGAGCCGATCAGCGCTGGGCCCACGTCGACATCGAGCCGATCGCCGGCCGCGACGACCTGCCCGCGCCGGCGTTCTCCGTCCGCTCGGACGCGCGGACGTTCCTTCGCGCGGCCGTCACCCGCCTCCAGGGCTCCGTCCTGGACGCCGCCCTCGTCGACTCTCGGCGTGCCATCAACGATGTGGACCGCGAGGCCTGGGAGGCTGCGTCCGCCGTCGACGACGTCCCGTGGTCGGGACCCGGCGTCCACCCGGGGCACGCCATCGCGACACTTCGCCGGGTCCTCCCCGACGACGCGATCATCGCCACCGACGCGGGCAATTTCGGACTCTGGCTGGCCCGCCATTTCCGGTTCCGCCGGCCGGGCACCTTCCTTGGCCCGACGTCCGGGGCGATGGGCTACGGGCTCCCGGCGGGCATCGCCGCCGCGCTCG
>JBBSCI010000240.1:0-2875 GCA_038250445.1 Candidatus Limnocylindrales bacterium
GTCGATGAAGAGGACGTCGCGGTCGTCGAGCGCGGTCAGGATCGCGGCGAGGTCGCCGGCCCGCTCGATCGCCGGCCCCGAGGCGTATCGGACGTTCACCCCGAGCTCCCGGGCGATGATCGTCGCCAGGGTCGTCTTGCCGAGGCCAGGCGGGCCGTAGAGGAGGACGTGATCCGCCGCCTCTCCCCTCCCCTTCGCCGCGGTGAGCAGCACCGAAAGATTGGCCTTGACCTCGCGCTGGCCGATGTATTCGTCGAGCGTGCGCGGCCGGAGAGCGCCTTCGACGATCCGGTCTCCTTCGTCGACGAGGTCCGGGGCGAGGATCCGGGAGAGATCGTCCGTCATCGGGCGCGAGTGTAGCACGGAGAAGCCCATTTAGCACACCTGTTCGACGCACGCAGAATCCCCACCATCGGACTAGGGGTTCCTGTCAGAATGCCCGCCATGCGTCTCTCGCGCCGCTCCGAGTACGGCCTTCGTGCGCTGACCGACCTCGTTCGCAGCGGGCCTGGCGTCACGGTGCCACTCGCGACGCTCGCGCGCCGCAACAAACTGCCCCCGAAATTCCTCGAGCAGATCATGGCAACGCTCAAGCGCGGCGGCATCGTCGGGACGACGCTGGGGGCGCGCGGCGGTTACGCCATGGCCAGTGACCCCGCCGAGATCTCGATCGGGCGGGTCATCCGGCTGCTCGATGGGGCCCTGGCTCCCCTGACCTGCGTGAGCCTGCGATTCTACGGTGCGTGCTCGTGCCCGGACGAGGCGACGTGCGCGCTCCGCGACGTCATGCTCGACGTTCGCGACGCGACACTCGCGATCCTCGACGAGCAGTCGCTCGCGGATCTCGCCGCACGTGAAGGCCGTGCCTCGATCGATCCGAGCGGCATCCACGGGGAGGCTCTCGCCGGCCGGGATCCGTAACGAGATGGCGATACCCGCGTCCTACGCTCGAGGGAAGTGCGGCCTGTCGCCGCGACCGCTTCAATGAGGATTGCCAGCGTGACGAGCGTCACCAGACGGGCTGCCCGCGACAGCTTTGCGGCGTTCGTCGGGATCGGGCGCGGCGTCTGGCTCTTCCCGCTCGACACGATGTTCCGGACGGTCGGTCTGCGGTATGGCTGGCTCCGCTCTCTCTTCATCGCGACGCCGGCGCCGCTGCTCACGATGATCGGCCGGCTCCGCGCCGAGCGGGCGGCGTGGCGCGCGTCCCGCACGGTTCCCGCCTATGGCAAGTACCTGACCGAGTCCGGCGTCGACGTCGCATCGCTCTTCCCGCTCGGCATCCTCGACCACCTGCCGGAAACCGACAAGAAGAGCTACGTGGACCGATACGGGTTGATCGAGCGCTGCATCGGCGGCGCGGTCCCATACGCCGGGACGACGATCGATGAATCGAGTGGCTCCACAGGCACGCCTTACAACTGGATCCGCGGTCGCAAAGAGCGCGACGTCGCCCATCGGAACATCGGCTTCTTCGCTCGCTATGCGTTCGGGACGGCGCCGCTGGTCACGATCAACGCCTTCTCGATGGGCGCCTGGGCGGCCGGCTTCAACATGAGCCTGGGGATGATGCGCCACGGCATCGTCAAGTCGGTCGGGCCCGACATCGACAAGATCCTCTCGACACTGTCATACCTCGGCCCGAGCTACCGTTTCCTGATCTCCGGCTATCCGCCGTTCCTCAAGCACCTCCTCGACGAGGGCGAGCGGCGCGGCTTCCCCTGGGCCGACTACGAGCTCCATGCGCTCGTCGGCGGCGAGGGGATGACCGAGGAGCTTCGCGACGTCCTGCTCGGTCAGTTCAAGTCGGTCTATTCAGGCTACGGCGCGACCGACATCGAGATCGGGATGGCCGGCGAGTCGCCCGTCAGCATCGCCGTCCGACGATTGGCCCGGGCTCGACCGGAGATCGGACGGGCGCTGTTCGGCACCGACTCGCGGCTGCCGATGGTGTTCCAGTACAACCCGCTCATCCACTACATGGAGGTCAACGCCGACGGCGAGGTCATCTGCACGGTGTCGCGGCTCGACCTGCTCGCGCCGCGGATCCGCTACAACGTGCACGATTCCGGCGGGATCGTCGGCTTCGCCGAGGTTCGCCGAGTGCTGCGGGGATACGGGTTCGACCTGGATCGGCTGAACGAGGCCACCGAGGTCCACGGGCCGCGCGGGCCGCTGCCGTGGGCTCGCCCGATTCCACTTCCCTTCCTGTGGATCCACGGCCGGCGCGACGCGACGATCAGCGTCATGGGCTCGAACATCTATCCCGAGGACATCGAGGCGGTCCTCTACCGCGACCCGGCGGTCGCACCGCGGATGCACTCGTTCATGCTGTCGGTCGTCGACGACGAGTCCGGGACGCCGCGGCCATCGGTCGCTCTCGAGATGACTGAACTCAACGGAGTCGACGACGCATGGCGTGCGGCCGCCGCCGAACGGCTGCGGGATGGCCTGACGGCGCTGAACATCGACTACCGCTCGTCCGTCGGCGAGTTTCCGGGCGCGATGCTGCCGATCGTTTCCACGCACGAAGTCGGCAGCGGCCCGTTCGCTGGCGACGCAACCCGCATCAAGCAGCGGCGGATCGGCGCCAGCTGAGGTTCGCCTCAGTCGCGAAGCAGGCTCCGCAACGCGGCCTTGACCCGGTCCTCCAGCGTGCCGCCGATGGTCGAATCGGCCAGCGCGATCCGTGATGCTTCGCGGGCTTCGGCGAGCGAGTAGCCGAGCGCCTGGAGGGCGCCCACGACCTCCGACTCGGCGGCGCCGATTCCGGCCACCGATCCGACACTCGCCGCGATGCCGGCGGCCGCGACTTTCTCCTTGAGCTCGAAGATGACCCGCTCGGCGAGCTTCTTGCCGATGCCCGGGATCGACA
>JBBSCI010000241.1:0-2868 GCA_038250445.1 Candidatus Limnocylindrales bacterium
CCGACGCCTGCTGGTCGACCGATCGGGGCTCCTCTTCGCCAGGGTCAGCGGCACGTCGCCCGCGTCGGTGGCCGAGCTCCCGGTGATCGTCGACACGCGGGCGGCGTCGCGGAAGCTGATCGTCGGCAGGACCGTCGACGCGATCGACCTCGACGCGGCGACCCGCCTAGCATCGATCACCCCCGGGGCCATCGGCAGCAGTGCGTCGGGCCTGGCGGTCGGCGTCACCGACGCCAACGGCTTCGTCGTCAGTTCCGTACCCGAGAGCTGGGAGGCGATCTTCGGCTTCTACGGACGTAGCCTCCGGACGCCCGACATCATCCCCGGTCAGGCGCTCGTCCTCCAGACGCTCCTGCTCGGCCGCGAGCCGACCGTCGCCCAGGTCATCCTCGGCGACGATCTCAACGGGACGTACATCCCAAAGGCGTCGCCGCGCCCATCGGCAACGCCGAAACCGTGAGCGACAAGATGTCCGGGCCGGGTTGCCGCTGTTCGCTCGGGTCGAGTAGCCTTGGCCAAACGCACCGGAATGAGGGCGGCGCCGAGTGTTCCTACCCCTGGCGGGTCTCCTCGTGGGCGTTCTCGCCGGCCTCGTCCTCGACGTCAATGTCAGCTTCGAGTTCAGCCGATACTCGGCCGTGGCAATCCTCGCCGCGCTCGACTCGGTCCTCGGAGCCGTCCGGGCCGAACTGGACGGCGTCTACGACAATCGGATCTTCATCAGCGGGTTCATCACGAATGCGATCGTGGCGGTGATCCTCACCTTCATCGGCGATCGGCTCAGCCTGGATCTCTACCTGGTGGCGCTGATCAACTTCGGCTTTCGGATCTTCAACAACGTGGCGCTCATCCGACGCCACTTCGTATAGCGGGAGGTACGGACGACGGCGGTGGAGAGAGAAGCGGTCCTCGTCGGGGTCGACGTCGGCACGTCCAAGGTCTGCACGCTCATCGGCGAGGTGAGCCGCGAGGGCCGGCTGACGATCATGGGCCACGGGACCGTCCCGTCGTCTGGTTTGAAGAAGGGCGTCGTGGTCAACATCGACCAGACCGTCCGATCGATCGCTGAATCCGTCGAGCGCGCCGAGCGCCTGTCGGGCTGGAAGATCGACCGGGCGTTCGTGGCCGTCGGTGGCCAGCACGTCGAGAGCCTCAACTCCCCCGGCCAGGTCGCGGTCAGCGGGCAGCGCAAGGAGGTCACCCGCGAGGACATCAACCGGGCGATCGAGGTGGCAAGGGCGATCTCGATCCCATCGAACCAGGAGGTCCTCCACGTCGAGCGGCGCGGCTTCAAGGTCGACGGCCAGGAGGGCGTCAAGGACCCACTCGGGATGAGCGCCCTCCGGCTGGAGGTCGAGGTCCACATCGTCACGGGCTCCGCGACCGCCGTGCAGAACCTCTCGAAGTGCGTCAACGCGGCCGGGGTCAAGATCGACGAGCTCGTCGCATCGGGGCTCGCATCGGCCGAGGCTGTCCTGTCCGAGACCGAGAAGGAGCTGGGCGTCGCGGTGGCCGACATGGGCGCAGGAACGATCGATCTCGCGATGTTCGCCGACGGCTCGCCGTTCCGGACCGCCGTCCTGCCGGTCGGCGGCAACAACGTGACCAACGACGTCGCGATCGGGCTCAAGACGAGCCTCCAGGTGGCCGAGGAGCTGAAGATCGAGCACGGGACCTGCAGCCTCGCCTCGGTCGGCGAGGACGAGGAGATCAGCGTGTCGGTCCTCGGCGAGGAGGCGGGCCGGACGATCGGCCGGCTCGAGGTCTGCGAGATCATCGAGGCCCGGATGCGCGAGACGTTCGAGTTCGTCCGCGGCGAGATGGCCCGGGCGGGCAGCGGGATGCTGCCGGCCGGGATCGTCCTGACCGGCGGGGCTTCGCAGCTCGCGGGCACGGCCGAGCTGGCCCGTGACGTGCTGCAGATGCCGGTCCGGATCGCGGCGCCGGCGGGGATCGGCGGTCTCGTCGACACGCTCCTGACACCCGGCTACTCGACGGCCGTCGGCCTCCTCCAGTGGGGCGCCGGATCGCTCACGGCGGCGGAGCCCCTCCGCTACGAGTCGGCGCCGGCATCGGGCGGCCTTGGCCGGATCAGGGACGCCCTGCGGAGCATCTTTCCTTAGGGCAATGGCGTCGCGGAAACCTCGGGCAGGTGGCCTCCCGGAACTCGGCCTCCGACCTCGGTGAGCGGTTGCCGTCTCAGACGGGAGAGTGGCGGTCCGGAATGGCATGAAGACGACCGAGCTTTCGATCCGCACGCGGACTGAGCCGAGTCTCTCCGACCTTACGCCGGCTTGCTCTCGATTTGTCGAAGGGGAGGGCGACGGGCTGCTCAGCGTCTTCGTGCCGCATGCCACCGCTGGTCTCGTTGTCGTCGAGCTGGGCGCTGGCTCCGACGTCGACCTGCTGGAGGCGATCGACTGGCTGCTGCCACGCGATGATCGGTGGGTTCATCGGCACGGATCGCCGGGGCACGGCGCGGATCATGTTCTGCCGCTACTGGCCGGGCCGTCGCTGACCGTGCCTGTCATCGATGGTCGGCTGGCGCTCGGGACGTGGCAGTCGATCGCGCTCGTCGACCCGAACCGCGACAATCCCACGCGGACCGTCCGGCTGAGCTTCCTCGCGGGCTGAGTCCGGGCAGCGAGAAGCCCTGGCAAATCCTCCGCCAGGGCTCAAGATCGCCGCGCCAGGTCAGTGACGCTGGTGATTGGTTACCCGAAGACGCAGTTCTCGAACGGCTCGCTGCGGTACGTCGTGTGGAGCAGGAGCAGGATGGTTTCCCGCGACCTGACCCCATTCGCCTGGCCGATGAAATCCTGGTACGTGCTGCAGCCGGTATCTGGATCGTAGATCGCGGTCGACAGG
>JBBSCI010000242.1:0-2798 GCA_038250445.1 Candidatus Limnocylindrales bacterium
GCCGACCAGCCATCCGCCGGCCTCGAGGGCCATGTTCCAGTTGAGGCCCCAGTCCTTGCGCATCATCTTCGTCTCGAGGTGGAAGCCCACCCGCCGGCCGCCCTGCATCGAGGGGTAGAAGCCCAGGAACTCCGCGTCGAACGCTACTGGACGCGTCTCGTCGCGGATGGTGAGCGTGGCCTGGACGCGGTAGCGGTCGCCAACGCGCTCGATCGCGGTCGCCTTGGCGACGACCCAGGGGTGGTGCTCGGCATCGAGAAAGTCGGCCGAGCGCAGGTGGTCATCGCGCATGTCGACGCCGGTCGTGAGGCTTGCTGACGCCGCCCGGATCTCGCCCCTTGAGCGGGTCGGGTCCGCCTCGTCGAGTTCGAGCTCGCCCTCAACCCCATGGAACGTCCCGCGCACGGTCGTGACCATCATGTGCTTGGCCGAGAACAGGATATCGGTGTGGTTCGGATCGATCTTCCAGGTGCTCATCGTCGGGCCTCGCTGCGCGGGTGGTTGCGCATGCAACGATAGGCGCCCCGTGGTTGTCGCGTCAATCGAAGCTTCGTGCGGTACGCCAACCTCTGACGAGGGAGCACGATCTCGTCTCGAGGACCGCTCGATCGCAGCCTCTCACCGATGGCCTGTTCGGGCTTGCCCGCACCGTACACGGTCGCCGTACCGATCGGCGCCACACCGGTTCTGGAGCAGGTCGTCTCCGACGTCAACGCCGCGCGTGGAGAACTGGTCGAGCCGAGTGCGGGTGGGGTGACCGAGGCCCAAGAAGTCTCCCTGGGGCAGGCGAGATTGTCGCGCTCGCAGAGTGGGAGTTCGGGACCGGTCGAGTAGGAGAGATGGTTGGAGCGAACGCATGACCTAGCCGCAAGTGCCGATCCCGCGACGGATGGCGTTCAGCTTGCCGCGAAGGCCGCAGGGTCAGACAGACGCGAGATGCCGAAGGCCGGGAGTCGGATCCCGACTCCCGGCCAGTGAAACGGAGCCGTCAGCCCGAGGAGTGAACTGCAGAGGTCACGTCGAGGCGAGACCGACGATGCCAGCCTGGACCGCGGTCGAACCGAGGTCCGTGAGACTGCCGTCATGGTGGACGCGGAACGCGTGGAGCGTGCCGCCGACGCGGGCATAGAGGAACTTGCTGTTCGAGCTCAGCGACATGTCGGTCGGCGCGCCGCCTGTGACGCCCGTGACGCCGTCGCTGTTTAGGAGGTCGAGGCTCCCACTCCCGGCGATGGCGAACCCCGAGATCGAGCCGCTGCCGGTGTTCGAGGCATAGGCGTACTTGCCGTTCTTGGTGACGACCACCCAGCAGGCGGCGGTCTCGGTTGTCGGGACCGGTCCGTCGATGAGGCTTGCGCTGCCACCGGAAAGGTCGTATGACGAGACCGTGCTCGCGTTGGCGGCGCCACCGAACGCCTCCGAGACGACCGCGCGGCCCTTGTTGTCGAAGGCGAAGCCGAACGGTGTCTGGCCGGCCGACGCGACCGACGTGGGAGCGCCGGCGGCGCCGTGTGCGCCCACGGCGTAGGTAGTAATGCGGTTGGTGGCCTTCTCGGTCACGACGAGGGTACCGCCGCCCGGGGTGAACGAGATCTCCGCCGGACCCGACGAGCTGGAGCTCAGCGGCCGGATCGAGCCCGCGATGGCCGACAGCGTGCCTGTCGGGCTGATCGAGAAGCCGGCGATATTCCCGCTGCCGCCGTCGTTGACGGTGTAGACGAGACCTCTCGCTCCTCGGTCTCCCCGCTCACCCTTGTCTCTCTCGCCTCTCTCAACGCCGTTCCCGATGGTGACGCCAACCGGGTGATCGCCGCCCGACCAGATCCGGTCGGCGAAGGTAAGACGATGGTCGGCCCCGACGGCGAACGAGGTGATCTCGTCGCTGCCGGCGTTGACGGCGAGCAGCCAGTGGCCGTCGTCGCTGAGTGTGACGGCTCCCTGTGAGCCGCCGAGGCCGGAGCCGCCGAGGCCACCGGTCGGGAAGGTGCCCAGGGGCGACAGGCTGCCGTCGGACGGCCGCGAGTAGGCGATAACGGCATTACCCGCCGCCGAGTTCGAGAGCGTATAGACCGCACCTGCCGACGATCCGGCGGCCGCGGCCGGCGCGGCGACGAGGACGGTCAGGAGCGCCGCCAGCGCACCGACGAGAGGGATGGACCTGCGCTTCATTACGGTTCCTCCATCTGTCCGGGACCTTCCCGGCTTCTTGACGGAGAGCGTGGTTATCCGAGACGTCGCAACGATGACGGGAGTGCGACAATTCGATGACATTCAGCCGCGGACGCCGCCGTGGCGGACCCCTCTGCCAACATTCGGTGAGACGCCCTACCTCCTCTGATTACTGAACCGAGGGCGGGAACGGAGGCTTCCCGACATGGCGAACTCACCCGCACCTCCCGGCCCGGGCGCGCATCCTTGGCCGATGGACACGATCCCCGATCGCGAGGTCAAAGAGCGACCGACCCGGCGACGCTTCAGCGCCGGGTACAAGGTGGCGATCCTCGATGCGTACGAGGCCGCGACCGAGCCCGGCGCCAAGGGTGCCCTGCTCCGCTGCGAGGGCCTGTGCAGCAGCCCGTGGGGGTCGGAAACCCCGAATCGCGATCGGATCACCCCGATACGATCGGCCGATGTGGTCGCTCCTCTACCTCATCGTCCAAGACCCTCGTCCGTCTCCTCGCCAGCGGTAGGCGTGGCCGAGACGACGAGCGCTCGAAAGACCTCGAGATCCTCGTCCTGCGCCATCAGCTCCGGGTGCTCCGCCGGACGGCGGGCCCACCCAGGCTTCGGCCCATCGA
>JBBSCI010000243.1:0-2754 GCA_038250445.1 Candidatus Limnocylindrales bacterium
GGTCGTCGCCCTGTGCGGCGACGGCGGCTTCCTGATGAATAGCCAGGAGCTCGAGACCGCGAAGCGGATCGGGGCCAACGTCACGGTCGTGATCTGGCGCGACGACGGCTACGGCCTCATCGACTGGAAGCAGCGCAACGAGTTCGGGCGGCCGTTCGGGGTCCAGTTTGGCAATCCCGATTTCGTCGCCTACGCCCAGTCATTTGGGATCGCCGGCTTCCGGCCAGCGACGTCGGGCGACCTGCTGCCGACGCTTCGGCGGGCGCTCGACGTTGACGGCCCGGCCCTCGTCGAGGTCCCGATCGACTACCGCGAGAACCTCCGCCTGACCGAACGCCTCGGCGCCCTTTCAACCGCGTAGGCTGGAACCGTGCAACGGGTGTCGACGATCCTCGCTCGCGCCACGCATGCGCCTCTGTACCTGCCGGCGCCACTCGACCTCGGCGAGTTCACCCTCGCCGGGCTGCGGCTGCCGCGCCTGGCCACTGTGGCGATCACGGTCGTCGTCCTCGCGGTCATCGCGGACTTCAGCCGAACGCTGATCCCGGACGAGCTGATCGCCTACGACCGGAACCCGGCGATGCAGCGGATCCAGGCGTTCGATCGCCTCCTTCTCTTCGCGGCCGTGCCGCTGTTCGTCATCGTCTTCGGCTTCCGCGACCGGCCGTCGCGCTATGGCATCCAGCTTGGCGATTGGCGGTGGGGAGTGGGCCTGACGATCGTCGGCTGCGCGCTGATGACGCCGCTCGTCCTCTGGTTCGCGGGCCAGCCGGACGCCAGGCTCTACTACGCGCCGAGCTGGTCGAATCTGCCGGACGTCCTTGTCACGAACGCCGTCGACCTCACGTCCGCCGAGTTCCTTTTCCGCGGCTTCCTGATGTTCGCCCTGTTACGGGCGATCGGACCGATCGGGGTCCTCGTCGCGGCGCTGCCGTTCGTCTTCAGTCACCTCACGAAGCCCGAGCTCGAGCTGTTCTCGACCCTGGCCGGCGGGATGGCGTATGGCTGGCTCGCCTGGCGAACGGGATCGATTCTCTGGGGCGCGATCGCCCACACCTACATCCTGACGCTCGCTATGGCTGCCGCGGCGGCGGCCCCGGGCTGACGCCAGGAACCGCTTCGGGCTCGCTCTCCAGGCTGCTCCGCTCATGGAGCATGAACAGCAGGCCCAGCGAGGGGCCTATGACCACCACTGCCGCGATCGCTATGACCGAAAGGGCCTGGAGCGTGCCCTCCGGCGCGGCCGCCGCGGCGATCGTCAGGTCCGGCGGAAGCAAGAGCGGATACTGGGCGACACCCCACCCGAGGACCACCGCCGCCACCGCGGCAACGGCAAAGGCGCGCGTCCAGCGCGCCTCGGCGACGACGCAGAGCACGAGGCTGATCGCCCCGGCAACGACCGAACCGGCGATGAACGGCAGGCCCGGTCCGGCAAGGTCGGCGAATAGCATCGGGGCGTCCATCCGCAGTACGAACAGCCCGCCGAGCGCGAGGCTACCGGCCACCACCCCCGCGCCGAACGTTCGCCAGCGGAACGTATCCACGAGGGTCGGGGCCGTGCGCCGGGCGTCCGCGGTCAGGAACGCCCCGGCGATGTACGCGCCGGCGGCGACCGCCAGCAGGCCCACGGCGACCGATGTCGGGTTGAGCCAGCTTCCGATCGGATCGCCGTTGCCCGCCGCCGGCACGCGGCCGGAGGCGATCGCCCCGAGGGCCGTGCCGAGGAAGAACGGCGTCAGGAGCGACGAGAGTGCGAACGTCAGCCCGAAGGCACGGTGGCCGGTCAACCGAAGGCTCACCTTGCGGAAGGCGAAGGCCGAGCCACGCAGGACGATCCCGACGGCCGCCAGGGCGAGCGGGATGTAGAGGGTCGAGGTGATCGCGGCGAAGGCACCCGAGAAGGCCGTCCAGAGGATGACGAGATCGAAGATCAGCCAGGTGTGGTTCGCCTCCCAGACAGGGCCGAGCGCGCGGTCGATCAGCTCCCGCTGGGCCACGCCACCTCGGCCCCTGCCGGCCAGGAGATCCCAGACGCCCGCGCCGAAATCGGCGCCACCGAAGATCGCGTAGATCATCGTGCCGAGCCACAGGACCGCGGCGATCGCATCGGCCAACGTCATCGCCGAGTCGGTCCGTACGGCAGGTCGCTCTCGGAGATCGTCTCGCTGTTCCAGCGCCTGCTCAACGCCCGGAGGACGACGATCGTCGCGATGGCAAGAACAACGTAGAGGATGAGGACCGCGACGAGCGACACCTGCAGACCCGCGGCGCGCGTGACCGCGTCAGAGGTCCGGAGCTCGCCCCAGACGATCCACGGCTGGCGCCCGACCTCGGTCACGATCCAGCCGGCCTCGAGGGCGACGGTCGCGAGGAACCCGGCCCCGGACGCCGCGCGGAGGAACCAGCGCCCCTCAGTCGGATCACGGCGCCTCAGCCGGAGGAGCCCGTACCAGGCAGCCAGCCCGAGCAGGGCGAATCCGCACCCCAGCATCGCGTCCCAGGCGAGGTGAACGACGGTGGCCGGCGGTTGCTGGTCGAGCGAGATCTGATCGAAACCGATGACGACGGTATTCACGTCGAAGCCCGCCAGGTAGGAACCCAGGAGGGGGATCTCGATGGCATAGCGAACCTGGCCGTCGACGAGGATGCCGCCGAGAACGATCGGCCGCTCGGGCCCCGTCTCCGTGACAAGTTCCATCGCTGCGAACTTCGCGGGCTGTGCTTTGACGACCTCCCTGGCCGCAACGTCCCCGA
>JBBSCI010000244.1:0-2727 GCA_038250445.1 Candidatus Limnocylindrales bacterium
AGGATCGTGGCCTTGATCAGGCGCCGCCAGAACGTCTGGCCGAGCTTGCCCTGGTGGTAGTGGCCCGCATCCACGCTCACCGGCGACGGGTTGAGGCCAACAAACAGCAGCCGATCCCGCAGCGGCGGCAGATCCGCCAATGTCTCGACGGGCCGCCCGTCGATCTCGATGGTGGTTCGATGCGAGCCGGCCGGCGGTCGCTCGATCTGGACCTCCGTACCAAACGGCGGGTGTCCGTTCATCCCGAAAGGGTACTGTTACAACCTCGGAGGTAGGCGTGATCGGTCTCGTTCTAGTGACGCACAGCGCATCGATCGCCGAGGGGCTTCGCGATATGGTCGCTCAGGTGGCGGGCACGGAGGTTCCGGTCGCTGCCGCCGGCGGAACCGACGACGGCAGGCTCGGGACGAGCGCGCCACGGATCGCAGCCGCGATCCGCTCGACGATCGACGCGGGAGCCACCGGAACGCTAATCCTGCTTGACCTCGGCAGCGCGGTCCTTAGCCTCGAGCTGGCACTCGAGGAGTTCAGCGACGAGGAACGCGCTACGCTCAGGGTGAGCAACGCCCCGCTTGTCGAGGGCGCGATCATCGCCGCCGTTCAAGCGAGCGTCGGCGCGTCCCTTGCCGAGGTAGCCGAAGCGGCGGCTGAGGCGGCCACGATGCCGAAGATGCCGCAGGCCTGATACCGGATCAGGCGTTGCCAAGCCCCGCCGACAGAGCGGACAATCGACCAGACAAGAAGCCACAGAGAGGACGCCCCCATGGCCGCGAATGCTCCGGCACGGATGAAGAAGCTCATCAACAAGGTGGAGGACCTGGTCCCAGAGAGCCTGGCCGGTCTTGAGGCCGCTCACACGGACCTCGTCACGATCGACTACAAGAACAATGTCGTCCTGCGGGTCGGCGGTCCGAAGAAGGGCAAGGTCGCCCTGATCTCGGGCGGCGGCTCAGGCCACGAACCGATGCACGGCGGCTTCGTCGGGCTCGGCATGCTCGATGCAGCAGCAGCCGGCAACGTCTTCACGTCGCCGGTCCCGGACCAGATGGAGGCCGCGACCCGCGCCGTCGACGGCGGTGCCGGCGTCCTCCACATCGTCAAGAACTACACCGGCGACGTCCTCAACTTCCAGATGGCCGCCGAGCTCGTCGCCGGGGAGATCGAGGTCGCGACGGTCGTCACGAACGACGACGTCGCTGTCCAGGACTCGCTCTACACGGCTGGCCGGCGCGGCGTTGGCGCAACGGTCCTTCTCGAGAAGTTCGCTGGCGCCCATGCCGAGGATGGCGGATCGCTTGCCGATGTCACGGCAACGGCCGTCAAGGTCAACGCTCAGGCCCGCTCGATGGGCCTCGCCCTGACGAGCTGCATCGTGCCGGCAGCCGGCACGCCAACGTTCGAGATCGGCGACGACGAGGTCGAGGTCGGCATCGGCATCCATGGTGAGCCGGGCCGACGCCGCGAGAAGCTCGCGTCGATCGACGAGATGTCCGAGTGGCTCGTCTCGCCGATCGTCTCGGATCTGGGACTGAAGAGCGGCGATTCGGTCCTCGCGTTTGTCAACGGCATGGGCGGAACTCCGCTCATCGAGCTCTACGGCGCCTTCAACAGCGTCAACAAGATCCTCAAGGGCCAGGGCATTTCCATCGGCCGGAGCCTCGTCGGCAACTACATCACCAGCCTTGAGATGGCCGGTTTCTCGGTCACCCTCCTCAAGCTCGACGATGACCTCGTCCGGCTGTGGGACGCCCCCGTTCACACGCCGGCGCTCCGCTGGCGCGTCTGATTTCAGGCTTGAGTTAGGCGCGACTGCCGGGCAGGCCCTCAGCCCACCCGGCAGATCGCACATTCAATTCCGGACGAGGGAACCCACACGATGCATGACGGGCTCATCGCCTGGTTGCGTGCGGCCGCCGCGCGAATCCATGAAGAGGCGCCGGCGCTGACCAAGTTCGACCAGGCGATCGGCGACGGCGACCATGGCATCAACATGGATCGCGGCTTCGCGGCGATCGTGGCGATGCTCGACGCGCGCGAGGCCCCTGCCGCAGACGCGAGCGACGCGACCGTCACATCGGACCTGCTCCGCCAGGCGGGCAAGACACTGATCAGCACGGTCGGCGGTGCGTCCGGCCCGCTCTACGGGACAGCCTTCCTGCGTGGCGCCGGGGCGCTCGCGGGCGAGCATCCATCGCCCGCCGCGGCTTTCGTCGCGGCGCTCGAGGCGGCCGTCGGCGGGATCGCCGCGCTCGGCAAGGCAAGCGAGGGCGAGAAGACCATGCTCGATGCGCTCTTCCCGGCGGCCCGGGCCGCGCGAGAGGCGCTGGACCGCGGCGGGGACCTCGCCGCCGTTACCGCCGCCGCTCATGACGCGGCCGATGCTGGGGTCGCGGCCACGATCCCGATGCTCGCGACGAAAGGCCGGGCGTCGTACCTCGGCGAACGCAGCGTCGGCCACCAGGATCCCGGCGCGACATCGTCGGCGCTGCTCCTCGGCGTCCTCGCGGCGGCCGCGGCGTCCGCGGCCGCCGGTTAACCGGGGTCGGATCACCCGCCGATCGTCCGAAATCGAACGCCGGGCGAATTCACTCGCTTCGCACCCGTCATTCCGAATCCGGACTCCGAATTCGGACGAGCGGCGCCCGACTAGGTGATTTCCAGCGGCGTTCGGGATCGGACGAGCTAGCGTCCGTCAGGGGCGGTTTGGCGCCTCGGGCGGCTCGGGCG
>JBBSCI010000245.1:0-2726 GCA_038250445.1 Candidatus Limnocylindrales bacterium
GTAGTCCAGGGCGGTGACCCCGTCCCCCCCCCCCCCGTGCACCCCCCCGGTGTTGTTAAGGGTGGCGGCCGCACCCGCCCGGGCACCCCCCACCCGCAGGAGTGGCAGCGCCCGCGGGGAGGAGGCCCGGGCCGCGGGCCGGTCCCCCCGCGGCCCCGACAGGGTTGGTGAAGGCTAGACCGCTGGCTTCAGCGGCTCCGAGCGGAGGTTCTCGCGGCCGGCGGCGAGCTTGTCCGCGCCGCGGGCGATCCGCCGGCGGGTGACGAGAAGCGTGAACAGGAGCGCCACCGCGGCCGTGAAGACGACGACGAGCGGGTAGCCGGCCGAGATCATCGACCAGGCGGTCAGGATGTTCAGCGTCCAGAGGACGACCCCAGCGACGATCATCGGAATACTCATTGCACCACCTGGACTGCTGGATCTGATGCCGTGAGTGTCCCCGACCACGAGGCTGCGGTGATGCATCCGAGAGTCCCTTGCGGCTCGGAAATGAGTACCAGACCACCCCCAGCCCCACACGCTCGCTCGAGCCAGGTCAGGCGCCGGCCGCGACCGCTTCTGGCTCGTCGGTCTCGCCCTCGATCGTGACGTGCGGCAGCCAGCCGAGCCAGCGCGGCAGCCACCAGTTCCAGTCGCCCAGCAGCCGCATCGACGCCGGGAGAAGGACGCTTCGGACGATTGTCGCGTCAAGGAAGACCGCTACCGCGAGCCCGAGCCCGAGCTGCTTGATGATCGTCAGCTCGAGGGTCACGAAGACGCCGAAGACGACGACCATGATCGCCGCCGCACTCGTGATCGTCCCCGACGTGATCGCAATGCCTCGCGCCACCGCCTCGTTCGAGGACAGCCCGCAGTCGCGCGCCTCCTTGATCCTCGTGATGATGAAGACGTGATAGTCCATCGACAGGCCGAACAGGATCGTGAAGATGAACACCGGGATGAAGCCCTCGATCGGGCCGGGCTTGAAGCCGATCACGTCGGCCAGGTGCCCGTCCTGGAACACCCAGATGAGGATCCCGTAGGCGGCGCCAGTCGAGAGAAAATTGAGGAGGATCGCCTTGATCGGGATGACGATCGAGCGGAAGGCGATCAGTAGCAGCAGGAACGAGAGGGTCAGGACGAAGGCCATCACGAGCGGCATGCCGTTGCCGTAGAAGTCGACGATGTCGAGCGTGTATGCCGCGTCACCGGTCACGAACACCTCGACGCCCGATAGCCCCGCGAACGTGCCCGGCACGACCTTAGATCGGACCTCGCGGACGATGTCGCGGTTGCGAAGGTCGTTGCTGCCGCCGGCCATGACATACGACACGATGGCGACGTGCCCATCGGATGAAATCGACGTTTCCGCGGGCCCGCTGATCCCGGGGATCGCGACGACCGCGTCCGTCAGCTTCGCAAGGGCCGCCTTCGTCGGCTCCTCGTCGGCGCGGGTGACGACGAACTGCAGCTCGAGGGTCGAGCCGCTCGGCCATTTCTCGTTCAGCAGGTTGACCGCCTGGACGCCGTCGAGGCTGTCGGGGAAGGCAGTGAAGTCGGCCTGGCCCATGTGCAGACGAAGGACCGGCGAGGCCAGTGCGAGCAGGATCGCCGCGGTGGCGACCACGGCGATGACCGGCCGGCGCATGACCGCGCGGACGACGACGGCCCAGACTCCGCTGCCCTCTTCGCGGTCGCGGCCGATGATCGGCACGCGCAGCCTGTTCACCCGATCGCCGAGGATCGCGAGGGTCGCCGGCAGGAACGTCAGCGAGCCGATGACGGCAACGAGCACGACCGAGATCGTGCCGATTGCCATGGACCGGAAGAGCGGGTCGTCGAGGAGGAACAGTCCACCGATCGAGATCATCACCGCGAGTCCGGAGAAGAACACGGCCCGACCGGCGGTATTGCTCGCGACATGGATCGCATTGAGCTTGTCGCGCCCGTGCCGCCGCTCCGTCCGGAACCGGGTGAGCATGAACAGCGAGTAGTCGACCGCGACCGCCAGCCCGATCAGGACGACAAGCTGGCTCGCGTATGGGCTGACAGGCGCGAAAATCTGGCTGTAGAGCCCGAGGATCCCGAACGCGGCCAGGAGCGCGGTGATCGCGAGAATCAGCGGGATGACGGCCGCCACCGCGGCCCCGAACGCGATCAGCAGGATCCCGAACGTGAGCGGGATCGTCAGGCGGAGCGACGCGTCGAGTCCGCCGTTGATGAGCTCACTGATCTCGTCGTTGGCGATCGTGTTATTGAGCGCATGGATGCGGTAGGTCGGGTAGGCGGCTTTGATGTCGGTTACGACAGCAGGCACCGGCTCAAGCCGCTCGACGAGGGTCTCACCGTCGCCTGGGACGCGCGCGACGACCCGGACCGTAGTCCGGTCGGGTGAGACGAGGCCGGCGGACGGCGGCACGGTCAGCGGATCAGCTAGTTGCTCGAAGACCGGGCCGGCCGTCCCGGCCGCTGTCGCCTGCAGTGCGCCCAGCCGCTTGACCATGTCGGCGATCGCCGACTTGAACGCTGGATCGTCGACCGTGCCGGCGGGATTGGACACGATCAGGAGGAACTGCTGGGAGGCCTGCTCGGCGCTCTGGGTATTCGCGGCGTTGTACACGACGTAGGCCTCGCCGGCCTCGTACTTCGAGCGCTGGTCGTTCGAAACTGCCTCGACGGCCCTCGTCCCTCCGGCGAAGAGGCTGGCAACGAAGATCCCGATCGTGACGACGAACCAGAGGACGAAC
>JBBSCI010000246.1:0-2663 GCA_038250445.1 Candidatus Limnocylindrales bacterium
GAAGAGCCCGCCCGACACCGGAACGTAGGCGTCGGGTGGTGGTTCGTGGTCGTGGGCGATGAGGCGGACGAGGTAGACGGTCCCGAGCTCGCCCGACTCGACCAGCCGGCGCGCCTCGCGATAGGCGGGGTCGAACCGGCGCTGGAAGCCGACCTGGACGACCGCGCCCCGCGATTCGATCTGCCTGACGAGCTCGACTGTTTCGGCCAGGTCGAATGCCAGAGGCTTTTCGCAGAACGTCGGCAGGCCGCGCTCGATGGCTGCCGCGACAAGGCCGGCATGGACGTCGGTCGAGGCCGCGATGACGATCGCGTCGGCGCCGGCCATGGCAGCCTCCACCGACTGCTCGACGCGCCCGCCGATCGCCGCGGCCGTCTCGGCCGCCCGGTCGGGGTCAACGTCGGCGACGACGACCTCGTCGACATCGGGCTGGGCGGCGAGCAGGCTGCCATGCAGCCGACCGATCCGGCCAGCGCCAACCAGACAGATCCTCATCCGCCGCCCTCCCGCGCGACGAGCCGCATCCGAGGCAGCGGCGACCAATGGGTAAACGATTACGCCCAGATGGTGAAACGGACCCCTCGCCGTGTCAAGACCGGCCGGCGCAGGGTCAGCGGCGCTCAGTTCTTCGGGATGATGACGATGTACTTGCCATACCAGACAGCGTCGTATTGGCGGAGCGCGTCGATCTCGCGGTAGCTGTTGAGCGGCGCGTTCGCTGTGGCGACGTAGGCATGCCGCGTGCCGAGCGGATCGCTGTAGAACACCCCTGTCAGCCGGAACGATCCCTCAAGGGGGTTGCGGGTCGAGGTGAAGCCCGTCATCACGACCGCGTGCCTCCCGTGCTGGGCCAGCAGCCCGACGGCCTTGCCGTATCGCGCGATCTGGATCGCGGCTCGCCTCAGCGCCGCATCCCGGGTCGAGTAGGCGGCCCAGCGATAGGTCGTCGGCCTGATCGTGTACTTCGAGAAGTACGTCGCGGCTCGTGACCAGCCAAGCGGATCGGTGCCGTGCTGCGCCGCGTCGTTCAGGGCGTCACGCGGCTGCGCGAAGCGGAGAATTCCCAACTGATCGAAGTTGCGGTCGCGTCCCGCGAGGATGTTCATCATCATCGCGGTCGAGGCGGCGGTGCAGGTCCGGCTATCGACCTGGCGCTCATAGGCGCTGCCGAAGTAGGTGTCGTAGACGAACGACGTCGCGGCCGCGGCGCGCTGGGGCGCGCCTCCGCTGATGGCGCCCAGCACGAGCAGGATCGGCAGGGCCAGGGCTAGGCGGCGGGATCTCGCGGGCATCTCGACTCCTTTCGGCGACCATTCCGGGACCTCGCAGGGGTCTCGGCGGCCACGCCGGCGGTGGGCTGGAGATGCCCGAGGAGCGAGTGAGCGTCGCGGAGATTGGGCATCCTGCCGCAGAGTCAGCCCCCGTTTGTTCGGGAGCGGTCGATGTCAGTCTAGCCGCCCGTGGCAACCCGGACTACCTGACCTTCGGGTGGCGCGCGAAGCTCGCCTTCTCCGGGCGGGGGACCTTCCAGGTCAGTGGCTCCGGTCTGAATCGCAGGGCCGGCCCTCGAGGGCCGGCCCTGCGTCAAACTGGCGAAACCGTTCGGCTCAGTTGCCGCCGGGGGTCACCTGGACGGTGCCCTTCGTGAAGCCCTCGCCCTTCGTATCGTCGGTGATGCCCGTCAGGGCCTCCTTGACGATGTCGGTCGTGTAGGCATCGATCCCGGGATCGGCCTTGATGATCCCGGCACCCTTGGCGACCCGGACCGTCTGGCCCCAGAACACCGGGTCCATCATCCCGATGCCCGCGGGCGAAGGCCACACGAGCGCATTGATCTCGTTCATCATCCAGGCTTGGTGGCCGGCTCCGAGCTGGCTGCCAGCGTCGGTCGTGTACTTGATGCAGTCTTCCTGGTGATCGCGGCAGTAGATCCAGCCCTTGAGCGAGGCGCGGACGAAGCGGACCGCCACGTCGCGATTGGTGCCCTCATTGAGCCATGCCTTGCGGACGAAGATCGCGTCCTGGAGCATCGCCGAGCGAACGTCGTTGTAGTCGATGACATTGAGCTCTTCCGGCTTGTAGAGCTCGCCGGTCTCCGGGTTCGTCGCCTCGAGGACCTGGGCGTATTCGTTGTAGATCATCGCCTCGGCAGCGTCGATTTCCTTGTTGAGGAAGGCGACCATGTCGAAGGCCTGGGTCACAAGCTGGAACTGCTTGGTGGCGTCACCGCCGGCTTCGAGACCCGGCGTCAGCCCGCAGAGCAGCGCCCCGGCGGTGACCTCGAACTCGTTGCCGAAGCCCCACGCGCCGACCTTCTTGCCGGCGAACCCGCACGGATCCGTGATGCCGCTGGCCTTCCACGTGATCGACTTGGTCCCGGAACGCTGGAAGATCTGGGCGATGTCGATGAGGTCGGATCCCGCCTCGCGCGCCTCGAGGACCTTCGGGACCCAGCTGATCGTGAACTCGGGGCCGTCGGGAGCCGAGCCGACCTGCTGCGGGACGACCGTCGGGCCGGCGGGGACCATCTCGACGGTCAACCCCTCGGCCTTGAAGTAGCCCTGCTTGTCGGCCGCGAAGTAGCCGGCGACCTGTGCCGGAGGTGCCCACTGCAGCGGGAGGCTCACCTTGGTACGCGCCGCGGCGGCGCTGCTTATCTGCCC
>JBBSCI010000247.1:0-2623 GCA_038250445.1 Candidatus Limnocylindrales bacterium
AAGGGCATCGACGTGGGCATGGTTGCCCCGAAGGGCCCCGGTCACCTCGTCCGCAGCGTCTACCAGGCCGGCGGCGGCGTCCCCGCGCTCTTCGCCGTCCACCGCGATGCCTCCGGGACGGCTCGCCAGCGCGTCCTCGCCTACGCCCGGGCGATCGGCTCCACTCGCGCCGGCGTCCTGGAGACGACGTTTGCCGAGGAGACCGAGACCGACCTGTTCGGCGAGCAGTCGGTCCTCTGTGGCGGTACGGCCAGCCTCGTCAAGATGGCCTTCGAGACACTCGTCGAGGCCGGCTACCAGCCGGAGCTCGCCTATTTCGAGACGATGCACGAGCTCAAGCTGATCGTCGATCTCCTCTACCGCGGCGGGTTGAACTTCATGCGGTTCAGCGTCAGCGACACCGCCGAGTACGGCGACTATGTGAGCGGCCCGCGGATCATCGACGAGCGGGTCCGCGAGACGATGCGGGCCGTCCTCGGCGACATCCAGGATGGCTCGTTCGCCGCTCGCTGGATCGCCGAGAACGACGCCGGCCGCCACGAGTTCGAGAGGATGCGGGCCGCGGATCGCGATCACCAGATCGAGCAGGTCGGCGCCGAACTGCGCAGCCAGATGGCGTTCCTCAACCCGGTCGTCGTCCACGCCGGCGAGGCCCAGGCAGGGGCCGGCAGTTCGGGCGCCACGTCGCCCGCGGCGGCGAGCGCCGCCGGAGCCAAGTCGTGAGCGGCTCGCAGGTTGCCCCGGGCACGGTACGGATCTTCGACACGACCCTGCGCGACGGCGAGCAGGCACCGGGCGCCGGCCTGACCGCCGCCGAAAAGCTCGAGGTCGCCCGCCAGCTCGCCCGGCTCAAGGTCGACGTGATCGAGGCCGGCTTCCCAGCCGCATCGCCGGGCGACTTCGAGGCGGTCCAGCGGATCGCCCGCGAGACGAAGGGCGGAGTGGCCGTCGCGGCCCTCGCCCGTTGCCGCGACGGCGATCCGCAGCGAGCCGTTGAGGCGATCCGCGTCGCCGAGCGGCCTCACCTCCACGTCTTCATCGCGACCAGCGATATCCACCTCAAGCACAAGCTCCGCCTGTCGCGCGAGGAGGCCCTCGCCGAGGCGGTCCGCTGGGTCCGCTACGGCCGCGAGGCGCTCGGCGCCGACGCGGAGATCGAGTTCTCGGCCGAGGACGCGTCGCGGACCGACGAGGAATTCCTCCTCAAGATCTACGAGGCCGTCGTCGACGCCGGGGCCACCACGGTGAACATCCCCGACACGGTCGGCTACGCGATCCCGGCCGAGTTCGGCGGGCTCGTCGGGCGAGTCGTGAAACTCGTTGGGAAGGACGCGACGGTCAGCGTCCACTGCCACAACGACCTGGGGCTGGCCACGGCCAACACGCTGGCCGCGGTCCAGGCCGGCGCCCGCCAGGTCGAGGTGACCATCAACGGCCTCGGCGAGCGGGCCGGCAACGCGTCGCTCGAGGAGGTCGTGATGGCCCTCCGGACGCGCCCGACCCAGTTCCCGAAGCTCGGTTCCAACGTCCAGACCGAGCAGATCACCGCAGCCTCGCGCCTGGTCAGCTACCTGACTGGCTTCGCCGTCCAGCCGAACAAGGCGATCGTCGGCGGCAACGCCTTCGCCCATGAGAGCGGCATCCACCAGGATGGCGTGATCAAGAACCCGCTGACCTACGAGATCATGACCCCGCAGTCCGTCGGGCTGGCCGGCAGCCAGCTGACGATCGGCAAACTGTCAGGCCGGCGTGGCCTCCAGGGCAAACTCCGCGAGCTCGGCCACGACGTGGAGGGCGAGGCCCTCGACACGCTCTATCGCCAGGCGATCGCGCTAGCCGACATGAAGAAGGAGGTCACCGATGGGGACCTCCTCGCGCTCGTCGAACAGCGTGCGTCGGAGGTGCCGGCATCGGTCGAGATCGTCGGCTGGAGCGTCACCTCGTCGCACGGCGGCAAGGCCACCGGCAGCGTCTCACTGACCGTCCAGGGTGAGGACCGCAGCGCCGAGGCGACAGGCAACGGGCCGGTCGATGCGCTCTACTCGGCCGTGGACAAGGCGCTCCTGCCGGTGATGGGCTGGCGCCCCGTGCTCACCGAATGGGAGATCAAGGCCGTCTCGACCGATTCGGATGCCCAGGGCCAGGTGCTCGCGCGTTGCCGGCGCTCGTCGGACGAGGGGCCGGGGGCGCTCGTCGTCTCGGGCCACGGCTTATCGACGAACATCATCGAGGCGTCGCTCGAGGCGTACCTCGTTGCCGTCAACAAGCTCCACGGCGCGGAGATCAACGGGGTGTCGGTGGCGTTTGTCGCGCCCAGGGTCGTCGAGGAGCCCTCGTGACAGAGGCTGACCAGGCGGCCACGGTCTACCGCGTCGCCACGATCCCTGGCGACGGCGTCGGGCCGGAGGTCGTCGCGGCGGGCCGTGCCGTGCTCGACGCGGCAGGCCGGGCTTTCGGTTTCAGCATCGGTTGGACGGAGATCGCTGCCGGCGGGAAAGCGATCGACGAGTACGGTGTTGCGATCCGGGTGAAGGACGTCCAGGCGGCGGGGGGGGCCCCCCCCCCCCCGCGCGGCGCCGGGGGCGGCCCCCAAAGGGGCCACCCCCCCCCCCCCCGACACACC
>JBBSCI010000248.1:0-2468 GCA_038250445.1 Candidatus Limnocylindrales bacterium
CGCGAACCCGGCTGCAGCCGGCCGCGACGTCCACCGCCAGCCTGCGTCACCGCTCGAGGCCCACCTCGTCGCGGCGCTCGGTGGCCAGGGCGGCTTCTCGGCGGGCGGGCTCAAGCTCTCGACCGCCGATCGGTCCTTTGGCGCCGCGCTGTCGGGCGCACTGGAACGCGGCCAGCTCCGAGGGCCGATCCGGCTCGAGCTGTGTGGTGCCGCCGGCCAGTCGTTCGGCGCGTTCGCCGGGCCGGGCCTCGACCTGCGGCTCGTCGGCCAAGCGAATGATTACGTCGGCAAGGGCCTGTCGGGCGGGCGTCTCGTCGTCGTCCCGGAGCACGATCTCGCGGCCGATGCGAGCCGCCAGGCGATCGCCGGCAACACGTGCCTGTACGGCGCGACGGGCGGAAGACTGCATCTCGTCGGGCGGGCGGGGATGCGGTTCGCGGTTCGCAACTCGGGAGCGGTGGCCGTCGTCGAGGGCCTCGGCCAGCACGGCTGCGAATACATGACTGGCGGGGTCATCGTCGTTCTCGGCCCGATCGGAGCGAACTTCGGGGCCGGGATGACCGGCGGCCGGGCGTATCTCCTCGATCCCGACGGCCGCCACATTGCGGCGCTCGACACGAGGAGCGTCAACGCGACGAGGCTGTCCGCGGCCGTTCTCGATCGCGAGGATGGTCCGGCTCTGGTCGCGGAGTTCCGCGGCCTCGTCGACGCCCATCGTGACGCCGGCTCCGCGCTGGCAGCTCGCCTGCTCGCCGAGCGACATGAGCTCGAGAGCGACATCTGGCTCGTCGAGCCGATCGTGGCACCGGCCGTCGTGGAGCAGCCTGCCGTGGCCGCGACCAGGCGCCCAGTGGTCGGTCAGCCGATCGAGGCCGGCGCCCCGAACTGAGCCGCGGAACATCGCTCCGTCGCAACCGGATCGCAACCCGGGCGGTCCCCCATCGCCGCCGACCCGGACGGCATGCGCCACCTAGAGTCCCGTTACAACGGGGGCGAGTATCTCCTCCCCCGCTCGCCCCCGGACCCCACTCACCGTTCCTGAAAGTCGAGACCCCAGATGATTCACCCCCCCGACCCTGAGGCTCGCCCCGTCCTCGCCGTTCGAGACGGGCGTCTCGCGCCTGTCACCTGTGCCGAGTGCGGCTGCCGCCTCCAGGCGGTCGGTCACCCCGGCACCGAGGCGTGGTTCCACTTCAGCCCGCTCGCCGGCCGCGACGCCCGCGGCTGCCGCGTCGATTGCGCCGACGCCGCCCACGACACGGCCGGCAACGCCGCGTTCGCCCTCGTCTAGGAGCGACTACGGCGTCCTGCTTCTCGCGCCGCGACTAGCTCTCGGCGTCGATCCGATAGCCGACACCCCGAACCGCGACGATTCGCGGACCACCCGCCCCCTCGACCTTCGACCGGAGGCGGGCCAGGTGTGGCTTGAGCCAGAGCAGGTCCGGATCCGTCTCGGCGGGCCAGCCGGCGCGCGCAAGGAGGTGGTGCGGGACGATGTCGCCGCCAGCGCGAACCAGCGCCTCCAGCAGTCGGAACTCGGTCGGCGTGAGGACGAGCGCGATATCGCCGACCCGCACCTCGTGACGAGCCGGTTCCAGGTAGAGCTCGCCGGCCGAGAGGGGACCGGAGGTCGCGGCGCCCGCCGCGCGATCGACGCGCCGCATGACGGCCGCGATCCGGGCGAGCAACTCAGCCTTGCCGAACGGCTTGACCAGGTAATCGTCGGCGCCGATCCCGAGCGCCTTGACCTTCGCCGCCTCGGCACTCTCGCCCGACACGACGAGGATCGGGGCGGAGCCCGACGCGCGGATCTGACCGGCGACCGTGAAGCCGTCCGGCCCCGGCATCGCCAGGTCGAGGAGGACGAGGTCGGGCGACTCCTCTCGGAATCGCTTGACCGCAGTCAGGCCGTCGTAGGCCGTGATGACCTGGTGGCCTTCGGTGCCGACGAGCGCGGTGATCGCGCCGACCATCGCGGGATCGTCATCGACGACGAGGATGCGGAGCGGGCGTGTGGAGAGCGTCATCATCAGACGTTATACCGCAGCCGCTGCGGGGAGCGCCACGACGAAGCGGGCGCCGGTAGGATCGGCCGGCTCGCACCAGAGGCGCGCGCCCATCGACTCGCCGAGCCGCTTCGCCGCGTAGAGCCCGATTCCGGACCCCCGCGCCGTGTGAGTGTCGCGCCGCGCATACGGCTCGAAGATTCGTTCACGCCATTCCTCCGGAACGCCGGGTCCCTGGTCGGTCACGCCGATCCGCACGGATCCCTCGACGAGGGAGCGGTCGATCGTGATCGTGGTGTCGGGCGGTGCGTACTTGACCGCGTTTTCGATGAGGTGCTCGAGGATCTGGCGGAGCCGTGGCGGGTCGGCCAGGGCGTGGAGGCGGACGCCGGGCCGGATGTCGAGGCGGTGCTGGCGGAGAATCGGCTCGATCGAGACTGCGACCTCGCCGATCGTCTCCTC
>JBBSCI010000249.1:0-2357 GCA_038250445.1 Candidatus Limnocylindrales bacterium
CGGCAGGGCAGTCGGCGTGGAAGGCGACGCCCGGTGGACGGATCCCGCGACCGGCGAGACAACCGCGGACGGGCGGACCCGTCGCCTGATCGTTCGTGCGCGGAGTGTCATTGTGGCCGCCGGCGCGCTTCGGACGCCGGCCGTCCTCCAGGGATCGGGCCTGGAGCATCCGGCGATTGGTCGCCACCTGCGGCTGCATCCCGTGCCGGTCGTCGCTGGCTTCTTTCCGCAGCCGATCGACATGTGGCGCGGCACGATGCAGGCGGCTCACGCGCTGGAGTTCGCCGAGCCGGCGGCGCGGAACAACGGCTATGTCATCGAGTCGGCACCCGGGCACCCCGGATTGCTCGCGCTGGCTCTGCCGTGGGAGGGCACCGACGCCCACGCCGACGTCATGCTCCGGTCGCGCCGGATCGGGCCGTTCATCGCCGTCACCCGCGACGGCGGCGAGGGCCGCACGAGGATCACCCGTGCCGGCCGTATCCGGGTCGACTACCAGCTCGACTCGGGCGGAGTCTCGACTCTCAGGCACGCGCTCGTCTCGATGGCTCGCCTCGCTCGCGCCGCTGGGGCATCGGAGCTGCTGGCGGCGGGGACGCCGCCGATCTGGCATGGTCGCGGCGGCTTCGCCCCGGGTCGGGAACAGGCGGCATTCGCCCGCTTCGAGTCCGCTCTTGCGTCATTCGATCTGCGGCCCAACCGCGGCAGCGTGTTCTCGGCCCACCAGATGGGTTCGGCCCGGATGGGCGGTGACTCGCGCGACCACGCTTGTGACCCGTGGGGTCGGGTGCGACGGGATGGCCGCAGCGATCAGCGTGTGCAGGGCCTCTACGTTGCCGACGGGTCGCTCTTCCCGACGGGGCTCGGCGTGAACCCGATGATCACGATCATGGTCCTCGCGCGGCGGGTGAGCCGGACGATCCTCGCCGAGGCCTGAGACTCGCGCGACGGAGGCGTCGGCGTCAGGCCGCGGCGTCCGATGCCGCGTCGGCCGGCGACGCCCCTGCCTCGAGCTCCCGGCGCGTCGTCGCGCGCCGCGCGTCGCTCGCCATCCGGCCGCGCGCCGTGATGATGAGCGCGACCGCGAAGATGATGACCGCGCCGGCGACGAGCGTTCGCGGCGTGATCGGCTCCTGGAGGATGAGCGCACCGAGGATGACCGCCACGGTCGGGTTGACGTAAGCATAGGTGGCGATGAGCGGCAGCGGAGCCACCTTCAACAGCCAGACGTATGCAGTGAAGGCAACGAGGCTGCCGATGACCGTCAGGTAGGCGAACGCCGCGACTGATTCCGGTGAGACAGCTTCGGGGCGGAATGTCGCGTATTCGCCCGTCGCGGCGGCGAGGACGACCAGGATCAGTCCGCCGGCGAGCATCTGTCCGCCTGTTGCGACAAGCGGATCCTTCGGCAGCCGGGCCCGATGGGACGAGTAGAGCGAGCCGAGGCTCCAGCAGACCGGCGACAACAGTAGGACCAGGATGCCACCCGGGTTGAACGTCTCGGCGGCCGAGGCCGACGGGCTGACGAGGATCCCGACGCCAAGCAGCCCCATCGCGACCCCTGCGATCGCGACGCGCGGGAGCCGTTCGCCGAAGAACACCCGGCCGAGGATCGCCACCCAGAGCGGCATCATCGCGACGATGAGGGCCGTGATGCCCGACGGCACGGTCTGCTCGCCGAACGCGACGAGGCCCATGCCGCCAACCATCAGGGCCGTGCCGATGATCGTCATGTCACGCAACTCGCGCCGGGTCGGGAAGGGGATCCGTCCGCGTCGGCGGATCAGCGCCACGCCGAGAATCACCAGGCCGGCGAGCCCGAACCGTGTTCCGGCGAGGACGAACGGGGGGATCGTCTCGACGGCAATCCGGATGCCTAGATACGTCGAGCCCCAGACCACGTAGAGGATCGCGATCGCGACCCAGATCAGGTTCGTCCTCGAGGGCGCGGCGCGTGTTGGCTTAGTCGGATGGTCCAATATGCGGGTAGTCTAGCAGCCGCCCTGATCGCCCGCAGCGCGCCAACGCCCGCCTGGGCCGCCCCAGCGGCGACTAAGCGGCCGCGCTCGGGCGGCAATCCAGACAGGCCCGGTAGCCGGCCGACTCCGACGCGCTGGTCGAGCGGAACTCGATTCGGTGGGCCGGCGTGATCCGCCTCGCGTTGTGGCACGTCGGCAGGCAGTAGATATGGGTCGTGTCCGAACCGATGTAGCGAATCCCGGCATGGGCCAGCCGCTCAAGCTCGTCCGGATCGAGCCCCTCCGCGGCCAGGATCGTCCGCTTGTTGTCCGGGCCGCCCAGCGAGTACTGGCCGATCGTCCCGTCGCTCCGGACGACGCGGTGGCACGGCACGATGA
>JBBSCI010000250.1:0-2310 GCA_038250445.1 Candidatus Limnocylindrales bacterium
CGCCAGACGAGGATCGGCTGGCGCTCCTCGACCCGGACGGCGACGGTATCCGGCAGCCCGATCGAGATCGTGGCGCCGGCGATCGCGGGGATCTCGCGGAGCCGCGCCACGAGCGGCTCGGTCGCCATGTCAAAGAGGTTCTCGCCCTCGGTCAGAGCGAGCGAGTCGCGGATCGTCGCCTCCGAGGTGATCGTCGACCCCTCGATCTGCAGTTTGGAGAAGCCGAACGCTGACGTCGCGGCGAGGCCATAGACGGCCATCGCCGAGAGGAGCATCGCCAGTGCTGCGCCCGCCCGCACGGGGGTCAGACCCGCCGACGCCCGACGGATGCGCGGCGTCCGTCGCCCTGGGCCGCCGGCGCGGCGGAACGTCCGCAGCGTCACGTCGACGCCACCTGTCGGCTCACCCGACGACCGTCATCGCGGCAGGTCGCCGGGGCCGAGCCGGCCGCCCGTGCGGGACCCATGCCGCTCGATCGCGAGATCGACGACCTTGATGCAGACGTCGGCGAAGGAGTACCCGGCCTCCGCCGGCAGCGTCGGGAAGAGGCTGATCGGCGTGAAGCCCGGGATCGTGTTGATCTCCGAGAGGAAGATCTCGTCGCCGCGGAGCAGGAAGTCGACGCGGGCGAAGCCCTCGGCCCCGATCGCCCGGTAGGCGTCGCGGGCGATCTTCAGCAGTGATGCCTTCGTGAGGGGCGAGACCTCGGCCTGGCGCGAGGTCTCGGACAGGCCCGGCGTGTACTTCGCGGCGAAGTCGTAGAACTCGTGGCCGGCGACGATCTCGCCCGGGCCGAACAGTTCAAGGCGGGCGTGGTCGTTGCCGATAACACTGACCTCGATATCGCGAGCGCCCGCGATGTAGGTTTCGACGAGCGCGACGTCGTCGAATCGGAAGGCCTCGTCGAGCGCCGGCCCGTACTCGGCGGCGCTGTGGGCCAGGCTGATCCCGACCGACGACCCGAGCCGCGACGGCTTGACGATGAGGCGCTCGTCGCCGGTGCCGGCCGCAAACGACGCGACCTCGGCGAGGACGGCCGCACGGTCCGCTGCCCAGCGGGCCGCCCGGACCTCGCGCCAGTCGGCGACCGGCAGCCCGATCCCCCGCACGAGCCGCTTGAAGATCGCCTTGTCCATCCCGATCGCGGAGGCAGCGACCCCGGAGCCTGTATAGGCGAGCCCGGCGGCCTCGAGGAGCGCCTGGACGATGCCGTCTTCGCCGAACGGCCCGTGGAGCGCGATGAAGACGACCGGCGGCCCGCCGGCCGCGGCGAGGCGGTCGACGGCCGCGCCGGCAGATTCGGGGCCCGACGCCCCGAGCGACGCGGGATCGTCGTATGTGGTGGGCTCGCGATCCTCTCGACGGTGACCGGCCGGCAACCGCCACCACCGGCCGTCGAGATCGATGAGGACCTGCTCGACGGCGATGCCGCACTCCGCCAGGGCGGCCGCGATCGCCGTCCCGGACACGATCGAGACGTCGTGCTCGGCCGACGGCCCGCCGAGGAGCACGACGACCGGAGGCCGGGTCGTCACGATCCGCCCCAGTCGCCCAGGAACACGATCTCGAATTCGAGCGCGGTGCCGGTCCGATCGATGACCTCGCCGCGCACCCGCTCCGCCAGGGCGCGAACGTCGGCGGCCGTCCCCTTCTGGTCGTTGACGATGAAGTTCGCGTGCTTCTCGGACACGATCGCGCCACCGATCCGGAGGCCCTTGAGGCCGAGACCGTCGATGATCTCGCCGGCCGACGGGCCGGCGGCGGGGTTGCGGAACACGCTGCCCGCCGAGGGCAGCCCGAGCGGCTGGTGGGCCTGGCGCCAGCGGCGGATGTCGTCGAGGCGGCCCTTGATGACGTCCGCGGGCTCCGGCGTCAGCTTGAACGCTGCGCCGAGGACCAGGTCGGCCGCGGCGCCTTCCGCGATCGGCACCTTGAACCGGCTGTGGCGGTAGCCGAGATCGAGGTCCGCGGCCGGCATCCGCATCTCCGTGCCGTTCGCGAGAAGCACGTCGGCCGATTCGAGGATTGCCGCGACGTCGTTTTCATGCGCTCCAGCGTTGGCCCAGACCGCCCCGCCGACCGTCCCCGGGATCGCGAGCCCGAACTCGAGGCCGGACAGGCCGGCCTTCTGCGTCTCGGTGGCTGCCCTTGCCATCGGGACGCCGGCCTCGGCCGTGTAGCGGTCGCCGTCGATCTTCGATCCCTCGGCGCGGTTCTGGATGACGAGGCCGCGGATCCCGGCGTCAGCGATGACGACGTTGCTCCCCCGCCCGAGCAACGTGTGTGGCAGCTCGCGACTGCGGGCGAAGC
>JBBSCI010000251.1:0-2189 GCA_038250445.1 Candidatus Limnocylindrales bacterium
ACATCCTCGGGATGAGCGCCCTCCTGACGACGACAATGCCGTACATGAAGGTCGTGATCCAGACGCTCAAGGACCGCGGGATGCGCGAGCAGTACATCGTGCTCGTCGGCGGCGCGCCGCTCAACGAGGAGTTCGGGATGGCGGTCGGTGCCGACGCCTACTGCCGCGATGCCGGCGTGGCCGCCGAGACCGCCCGGCGCCTGATCGACGAGCGTCGTGCCGCCGCCTGACGCCCCGCGAGTGCTCGTTGTCGGGTGTGGGGCGCTGGCCCGTGAGCTCGTCGAGCTGACCCGGCCCCTGCCGAACGTCGATGTCGCCTGCCTGCCGCCGGCGCTCCACAATCGGCCGGGCGGCATCCCGGCGCGCGTCAGGGCGCGAATTCGCCAGGGTCGGCGCGAAGGCTATGAGCGGATCTTCGTCGCCTACGCGGACTGCGGCACGGGCGGCCTGCTCGAACCGGTCCTGGCCGAGGAAGGCGTCGAGCGCCTGCCTGGCGCCCATTGCTACGAGTTCTTCGCCGGCCGCACCGACTTCGCCCGCCTCGCCGACGAGGAGCCGGCGACGTTCTGGCTGACCGATTTTCTGGCGCGCAACTTCGAGAGACTCGTCATCCGCGGCCTCGGCATCGACAAGCACCCGGAGCTCGAGCCGATGTACTTCGGCAACTACCGGCGCCTCGTCTACCTCTCCCAGACCGACGACCCGGACCTGCTCGCGATGGCACGACGTGCCGCTGAGCGTCTCGGCCTCGCGTTCGAGCACCGGCACACCGGCTACGGCGAGCTGGCGGACTCGATCCGAGCCCTCCACGTCGTCGACCGCGGGGCAGCCTGATCGTGGCAACCATGACCATCATCTGGTGGCGCGACATCCCGGCCCAGGTCGTCGCCCGCGACGGCCGTCGCTCGAGCAAAGTTGTGCTCCACCAGCGGTTCCAGGTCGCGATCGACAAGGCCGCCAGCCGCGCCGGCAAGCGCGCCTACAACGACTACATCGAGGAGTGGCGGAAGGTCGCCCGCGCCTGCGGCGAGAACCTCGAGGCCGAGGTCGACGCCGAAGTCACTCGGCTCGAGGCCGAGTACGACCGCCATCGGCTGGCCGAGCTCATCCAGTCCGGCGGCGTGGCCGGCGGTCCGGCGTTCCCACCGGCCCACGACGAGACGCCCGGCCGGCCGGCAGCAGAGTGACCCGCACCGTCGTCTCCTCCGCCAGGCGCGAGGTCGTCATCGGCGACGATCGCCCGTTCACGATCATCGGTGAGCGGATCAATCCGACCGGCCGCAAGATCCTCATGGAGGAGATGAAGGCAGGCGACTTCAGCCGCGTCGAGCGCGACACGATCGCCCAGGTCGAGGCCGGGGCCCACATGCTCGACGTCAACGCCGGGATCCCGCTCGCCGACGAGCCGGCGATCCTCGCGAAGACGATCCAGCTCGTTCAATCCCTGACCGACCTGCCGCTCTCGATCGACTCGTCGATCGTGGAGGCCCTCGAAGCCGGGCTCGCGGTCTACCAGGGCAAGCCGCTCGTCAACTCGGTGACCGGCGAAGAGGCCCAGCTCGAGCGCGTCCTGCCACTCGTGAAGAAGTACGGTGCCGCGGTCGTCGCCATCAGCAACGACGAAACCGGAATCAGCATGGACCCAGACGTCCGGTTCGCCGTCGCCAAGCGGATCGTCGAACGTGCCCGCGACCATGGCATCCCATTCGAGGACATCGTCGTGGACCCGCTGCTCATGCCGATCGGGGCGCTGCAGACGGCGGGCCGGCAGGTCTTCCGGATCCTCGGCCGGCTGCGGGACGAACTTCACGTCAACTCGACCTGCGGGGCGAGCAACGTCAGCTTCGGGCTGCCGAATCGCGAGGGGATCAACGGTGCCTACCTCGCGATGGCGATGGCGAGCGGCCTGACCTCGGCGATCACGAATCCGATCGCGGGGGGGGTCCGCCATGCGGTCATGGCGGCCGACGTCCTCCTCGGCAACGACCCGGACGCGACGCGCTGGATCAAGGCGTTCCGCGTCGCTCCGGCGGAAGGTGAGCGCGGCGTCCGCGTCAACCGCCGCCGCGCCGGATCGCCCGTCGGCTGAGGCGGACCGCGCGGTGACCTCACCCGCAGAGCCGCTTGTCATCTTCACGCCGTCCGGACGGCGCGGCCGGTTCCCGGCCGAGACGAGCGTCCTCGATGCC
>JBBSCI010000252.1:0-2094 GCA_038250445.1 Candidatus Limnocylindrales bacterium
CGGCGGCGACCGCCGTCGAGTGCACCCGTGACGAGGTAGCGGCGGACGAGGTCGAACGGCGCCTCGAAGCGACCGATCTTGATCCGGTCCCCGACGCGCATCGATTCGAGCAGTTCGTCGTCGCCGACAGGGAACTGATCGTGCTCTTCCATGTGAGTCACGAGGTCGACCCGACCAAAACTCGGTCGATGTGACGGCAATCGCCCGTCGTCACCGACGGTCTTGTAGCAGACCGGACAACTCGGAAGCGTCGCGTCGGACCTTGGCTGCGCGCCGAAGGTCAGCCCACAGCGGCGGCAGAACGTGATGTCTGGGTTCGGTGCGGCCATCCCACACTGGAGGCAGATCTTGGTCGGGATCGCCGCGGGCTCGGACTTCGGGCCACGGAACGACAGCTTCACGAATGCGCCTCCGGAGGATCAGGCTGATGCGACCTGGCGCGCATCGGGAGTGCCCTGACTCAACTCTAGGCGACTCGATCGTCGCCGAGCATCACCACGTCGGATTGACGGGGCCGCAAGTGGTACTGGGGGCCCGATGCGCCATCTGTACCAGAGGGCTCAGAGTTGGTCGCCCTCGGACTCGCTCGCCCGCAGCCAGGTATGGGCGCGTTCGAGCATTCCTGCCGCGACATTGCGGAGGCGGCGGGAGGCGAATCCCCCGCGTCGGAGGGCGGTTCGTCGGCCTGCGGCGTTGGCGCGCCGGCCGGCCAGTGAGACGGAAGGCGTAACAGGCGTCGTCGTCTGCACCGCGACGGCCGCGGCACCATCGAGAGCGGAGCCCTCGGCTGCCGGTGCCGCAACAGCCGACGCGGCGGCGACCCCCTCGGGCACCGTGCCATGGACAGCGGCGGCGCTGACGGGGATGGTGCGGACGCGGTGCGCCGCGAGGTCGACGACCTCGCCCCAAGCCCTCGGCCGGGACGTGGCGGCACGCCATTCATCGCCCTCGCTCGGCACGGCGCGTCGTCCGTCGAACAGCTCGTCGAATGTCTGCCCGTCGACCCGTTCGTGTTCGACCAGGTAGGCGGCCAGGCGACGGAGGGTGTCCATGTTGTCGATGACCGTTCGGCAGGCCTCGGCATAGGCGCGGTCGAGGATCGATCGAATCGCCCGGGTGGCCGCACCCTGCACATCGGACGGAAGGTCGCTGCCATCGGGTGGTCGGACGAGGAAGGAGAGGCTGCCGCGGCCGGAGACGCCGCCATCGATCGATTCCGGGTCCTGGCCCATGCCCCATCGGGTGACCATCGCGACGGCGATGTTGTTGGCGGCCTCGAAGTCGTTGGAGGCGCCGGCCGTGACTTCCTGGAAGAGCAGCTCCTCTGCTGCCCGACCGCCCATCAGCGCGATGAGCCGCGCCCTCAGGTCGGTCTCCGACGGCAGGTCGTTGTCCTCCTGGCTGCTGACGGTGACACCGAGGGCCTCACCGTGGGCGAAGAGCGAGATCTCCTCGACCCGTCGCTTGTCGCCGTGGACCTTGCTGCAGATCGCATGGCCGACCTCGTGGGCGGCGATGATCGATCGCTCGCGCTCGTCCATCGATCGGCGCCGGGAGGTGCCGACGGCGACCTTCAGCCAACCGCCGTGGATGTCCTCGGGCCCGATGTCCTCGCTCTCTCGCCTGGCCGCGAGGATCGCTGCCTCGTTGAGCAGATCGGCGAGCATCGCGCCGGAGAAGCCATAGGTCTTGCGGGCCGTGTCAGCGAGGTCGATCGACGCGGCCAGCGGCTTGTTCCGTGAATGGACGGCGAGGATCGCCTTGCGACCGACGACGTCGGGCAGCCCGACGTGGATCTTTCGGTTGAAGCGACCGGGCCGGAGCACGGCCGGGTCGAGCGTGTCGAGCCGGTTCGTCGCGGCGATGACGATGACGTCCTCGGTCGTGCCGAAGCCGTCGAGCTCGACGAGCAGCTGGTTGAGGGTCTGCTCGCGCTCCTCGTGGCTGTTCGGGCCACCACGGGCCTTGCCGATGGCATCGAACTCGTCGAAGAAGATGACGCCGCGGCCGAGCTTCCGGGCCTGGGCGAACATGTCGCGGATCCGCCTGGCCCCGACGCCGACGTATTTCTCGACGAACTCCGAGCCCGATGCA
>JBBSCI010000253.1:0-2089 GCA_038250445.1 Candidatus Limnocylindrales bacterium
ACCGACCAGAACGTCCTGCTCCCGTACAGCCCCGCGGGCATGCAATTCTCGATGTTCGACCGCAAGTCGATCATGCTCTACGCGGTCGACAACCGGCTGACGGTCGGGGACTGGGAGGTCGGCTGGAATACCGAGCTGTCCGAGCAGGACAAGTCGTTCATTCGGAGCCGCTACCCGTTCGACGAGAAGCCCATCGCCGAGCTGACGGTCGGCGGCGCGCCGGTCGATACGGACATCGGCACCGCGGGCGAGGTCGACTGGTATCGCTTCGTCGTCGATAAGGCTGGCCGGTTCGTCATCAAGACCTCCGGCAAGACCGACGTCGTCATGAGCCTCCACGGCCCTGGCAACCAGACGTCGCTGATCGCCTTCGACGACGATTCGGGGGTCGGCCTCAACGCCAGGATCCAGCGGCGCCTCGACCCGGGGACCTACTTCGTCCAGGTTCGCCACTACGGGCAAACCGGGGTCGGGAAGTACCAGGTGTCCGTCACGAAGGGCTGATCGGCCGCACGCACGGCGTTCAATCCGTAGACTGCGAGGGGTGACCCTCTCCGCGCCTCGCCGTCTCATCATCCTCACCGAGGGCCAGTGGCACGTCCATAACGCAAAGACCGCGACGGGCGTGATCCGCTACGGCAGCGACGATGTCGTCGCCCTGCTGGACTCGACGATCGCGGGCCGCAACGTGGCGGAGTGGCTGCCGGGCCATGACATCCCCGCGGTCGGCTCGTTGGCGGAGGCGCTGGCCCTCGAACCGCGGCCTGACGCGCTGCTCATCGGCATCGCACCGACCGGCGGCCGCCTGCCCGATTCGTGGCGTTCGACGATCTTCGCGGCGATCGACGCGGGCCTCGACATTCTGTCCGGCCTCCACACGTTCATCGGCGACGACCCCGAGTTCGCCGCGGCGGCTCGCCGGGCTGGGACGATGATCGTCGACTACCGGCGACCGCCCGAGCGGATGGAGACCGCCGTCGGGCGCCCCCATCGGCCGGGCAGCCGGGTCATCCTGACCGTCGGCACCGATTGCGCGATCGGCAAGATGTCGGTGGCGCTCGAGCTGCGGAAGTCGGCCGATGCGGCCGGCCGACCGGCAGTCTTCGTACCGACCGGCCAGACCGGAATGATGATCGATGGCTGGGGCGTAGCCGTCGATCGGGTCATCAGCGACTTCGTCCAGGGAACCTGCGAGTGGATGCTCGAGGAGGCCGAGGGCCGCGGCGACTGGATCATCGTCGAGGGTCAGGGTTCACTCGATCACCCGGCATATTCGTCGGTCACGCTCGGGCTGATTCACGGCACGACGCCTCACGCCATGGTCCTCGTCCACAAGCCGGGTCTGGCCGATCACGACTTCGACCACCTGCCCGAGCGCTCGTTCCCGATCCAGTCGCTCGTACCGTTCATCGCCCTTCACGAGCAGGTCGCGGGGCTCGTGGCTCCGTCGAAGGTCGTGGCGATCGCCCTCAACACGTCACTGATCCCGTCGGACGAGGACGCCCGGGCCGAGATCGTCCGGACCGCCGCCGAGACCGGCCTGCCCTGCGACGACCCGGTTCGCTTCGGGGCGGACCGGCTGTGGCCTGCGATCGAGGCCGGCGTTGAGGCGCTGCCGTGGGTCTGAGCCGGCGCTGACGTGGCGCTGAGCCTCAGCATCGAGATTCTGGGCCTCGCCCTGCGCGAGCCGTTCGTCATCGCCCGCTCCGAGCCGGGTTCCGGTAGGACCGTCAAGACGGTCATCGTCGAGCTGCGGGACGAGCGATTCCCCGAGGTCGTCGGGCTCGGTGAGGGCTACCCGGATCGCTATTACGGCGAGACGGCCGAGACGATGGGAGTCGTGCTTCCGATCCTGCTCGACGCGGTCGGAGAGCCCTCACTGACCGTCACCGGCCTCGCCGGGGCCGACGCCGCGATGGACGCGGCGATCGCCCATCACGGCGCGGCGAAGTGCGCCCTCGACATCGCCCTCCACGACCTGGCCGCCAAGGCTGCCGGCCAGCCGCTTCACGCGTTCCTCGGGCTGTCGGCGGAGCTTCCGCCGACCGACTTCACGATCGGGATCGACGAACCTGCGATCGTTGCCGAG
>JBBSCI010000254.1:0-2039 GCA_038250445.1 Candidatus Limnocylindrales bacterium
CCTGAGTACACCGGCATCGTGACTTTCTACGAGGACTTCCCGTACGTCTGGTGGAACTACTTCGTGCGCATCGAGGACCTGCAGTCGGGCGTGTTCGACGAGCTGCCGGCCGATGTCGCTGTCACGCCGGAGTACGCCGACATCACCGACCAGCTCGAGCGCAAGATCACCGGCATCTCGATCTACAGGATCCAGATGGACCGGCTCTTCGGTAGCACCGACGACATGGCCCGCCAGGCCAGGGCCTATGGCCGCAAGGTCGCGCTCCTCGGTGGTGGCGGCGGCGCGGCGGAACGATACTGGGCGACGCGGCCGGCCTGACGGCATGACGCCTGAGCTCGGCGGGGCGACGACAGACGCGCCGCCCGAGGCAGCGGCCAGGGGCACCTACATCGCGATCTTCGGCATCGGCCTGCTGGTCGCCTGCGTCCTGCGAGCCCTCCTTCTACCGACCGAGGGACTGCGCGGCGACCTCGATCAGTTCGTCCTCTGGGTCCACGGGCTCGCGACGAAGCCGTTCGGGAACGCCTACGACCAGAACCTCTCGTTCCCGCCGGTCATGGTCTACCTCTGGGGCCTGCTGGCGGCGATTGAGCCTGCGTTCAGAACCGTGACCGACGCCGCGGATCCCGCAATCCGGGCGATCATGAAGGCACCGGCGAGCCTCGCCGACATCGCGATCGGTGGCCTCGTGGCCTGGGAGCTCCGCGCGCGACCTCGCTGGGCGGTTGCGGCGGGCCTCGGGATCCTGCTCCATCCCGCCGTCATCGACGTCAGCGCGTGGTGGGGCCAGTACGAATCGATCTACCTCCTCTTCGGGCTCATCGTGTTCATGCTCGCCGTCCGCGGCCACTCGCTGCCGGCGGCGGCCGTGCTCGCGGTCGCCCTCATGACGAAGCCGCAGGCGCTCCCCTTCCTGGTCCCGTTCGGGGCCTGGTTCATCGCCCGCGACGGCGTGCGCGGCGCCGTTCTGGCGGGGGTCGTCGGCGCGGCCGCCATCGCGCTGCTCTGGGCGCCGTTCCTCGCGGGCGGCGGTCCGGCCGGCTACATCCGCAACCTCGCCGAGTACCAGGGCGACATCTTCGCGATCCTCTCGCTCCGCGCGTGGAACGTCTGGTGGCTGGTCCAGGAGTTCGGGGCGGGCGGGTCGTTCGTCGGCGACCAGACGGCGATCCTGGGCCCATTGACCCTCCGCCACGTCGGCTATCTCGTCGCGGGTGCACTCGAGTTCGTCGTATTCGTGGCCGTCTATCGCTCGCCCATGAAGCGGACACTCGCGATCGGCCTCGCGGCCGCGGTCCTCGTTGCGTTCATGTTCCTGACGACGATGCACGAGCGGTACGCATACGGTGCGCTCGTCTTCATCGCCCTCCTGATCCCCGAGCGGCGGTTCCTCGCGATCTGGATCGCCTTCGGGGTCGTGTTCACGCTGAATCTCCTCGCCGCCGTCCCGCCTACGCCGCAGATCGGCCAGTTGCTACCTGTTCAAGGGCTGCTGGGGATCACCGGGTCGATCGGGATGCTCGTTGTGACGCTCGCCGTCCTCAGGGAGCTCCTGGCGGCGACGCCCGCCGAGCCGGGGACCTCAGCGCGCTAGTCTTGGCCGATGTCTACGCCTTCGCCAGCTAACCTGCGGGCCTTCGTCCGGCGCACCACGCAGCTCCGGGCCGTCCCGGACCTCCCCGGCGTTCACCTCCAGCTGGCCGCCGACGTCGCGGTGGTCCACGGGCTGGCCGCAAGGGAGCTTGGCCAGTCGGACGCGGCGCTGCCGTTCTGGGCATTCCCCTGGGCCGGCGGACTCGCGATCTCGCGCTATCTCATCGAGCATCCGGACGAGGTCGCCGGCCGACGGGTGCTCGACGTCGCCACGGGTTCGGGCCTGTGCGCGATCGTCGCTCTGAAGTCGGGGGCCGCGTCGGCCCACGCCGTCGATGTCGATCCATTGTCGGAGGCGGCGGTCGCCGTCAACGCCCGGGCCAACGGGGTTCGTGTCGGTTTCAGCCGGCGGGATCTCCTCGGCGCCGATCCGCCGCCCTGCG
>JBBSCI010000255.1:0-1958 GCA_038250445.1 Candidatus Limnocylindrales bacterium
AGTAGCAGAGGGCGTCCCCGTCGACGATCGACGTGTACGACCCGACATGCTGCTCGAAGTTCGCGATCCGGTTGCCGTCGACGAGGACATGCTCGTGGCCACCGACGCGGGCGATCGCCCGGCGCATCGCGAGGTGAGTCGCGTGGTAGATGTTCAATCGGTCGATCTCCGCCACGGATGCCGCTCCGACACCGATCGCGACGGCCTTGCGGCGGATGAGCGGCTCGAGTCGCTCCCGCTGGGCCATCGACAGCGTCTTTGAGTCACGAACGCCCGGGATGCGATGACAGTTCGGGCGCATCACGACCGCGGCGGCTACGACCGCGCCACAGGTCGGGGCGACGCCGACCTCGTCGACACCGACGACGCGTTCGAGGCCGTCACGCCAGAGGCGGCGCTCGAAGCGGAGCGTGGGGACGATGACCGTCATCGGCGTCAAGGGTAGCGGACTCCGCCGGACATGGAGCGACCCCGGTCGATTGCCGGGGTCGGGTGTTGGGTCTCGAGCAAGCCGCCGCTCGGCGCCTTACGACTTCGGGCGGCGCTCGCGCAGGGTGGCGGCCTTGCCGACGCGCTTGCGGAGGAAGTAGAGCTGGGCCCGGCGGACCTGGCCGTGGCGGACGACCTCGATCTTCTCGATCCGGGGGCTGTGGATCTTGAACGTCCGCTCGACGCCGACGCCGCTCGCGATCCGGCGGACGGTGATCGAGCGGGTGATGCCGCCACCGCGGAGGCGCATCACGACGCCCTCGAAGACCTGGATCCGCTCGCGGTTGCCCTCGACGACCTTGGCCGAAACCTTGACGGTGTCACCCGAGGCGAGCTCGGGCAGGTCGGTGCGGAGCTGGTCGGAGACGATTTCGTCGAGCACGTTCACAAGCTGATCCCTGTTCTCTTGGCGCAGCCGGTGGCCGCGAATGGGCGAGAAAAGACCGATCGGGGCGACCGGCGGCGGAGTATAGCACGGGGTCGACGCCGGTCGGATCAGGTGCCGCCGCCGTCCGAGCCCCGGAGCTCGTCGAGCATCGTCGACTCTTCGCGGTTGGGATCGCGGCCGGTGAGCAGGTCGGGCCGCCGGTCGAGGGTCCGCCGCAGCGACTCGCGGAGCCGCCACTTGCGCACGGCACTGTGATCGCCACCGGCCAGGATCGCGGGCACGTTCTGGCCGCGGAACGACGGCGGTCGCGTGTACTGGGGATATTCGAGGAGCCCCGACGCGAACGATTCCTCGGCCGTCGATGCGGCGTCGATCGCCCCGGGCAGGAGGCGGATGACCGCGTCGACGACGACGAGCGCCGGCAGCTCTCCTCCGGTCAGCACGTAGTCACCGATCGACAGCTCGAGATCGACGAGGCCGCGGATCCGCTCGTCGACTCCCTCGTAGCGCGGGCAGAGGAAGACGAGGTGGGATCGAGTGGCCAGATCGTGAGCCCGCGCCTGACCGAATTTCTCGCCGGCCGGATCGAGCAGGATGACGGTCGAGTCAGGGCGCCGTAGTGCGTCGAGCGCGTCGGCGACCGGCTCCGGTCGGAGGATCATGCCCGCTCCCCCACCGTATGGGGCATCGTCGACGCTCCTGTGCCGGCCGATCCCCCAGTCGCGAAGGTCGTGGATGCGGATCGTCGCGAGACCGCGCTCCTGGATCCGTCCCGGGATGCTCTCTGCGAGTGGCCCTTCGACCATCGCCGGAAAGATCGTCAGCAGGTCGATCTCGAGCGTCACCCCGGGGGCTCCGCGTCGGCGGCCTCGGGCGCGTCGGGGACATCACCCAGCGGCCGCGCCGCGTTGGGCGACCGCGTCCGCCGGCGCGGGGCCTTCGGCCGGTTCGGGTCCGTGGTGCGCGATCGCGGCGGGCGAAGGTCGAGCGCCTCAGCGTCGACGACGATCTCGCCGCGGCGCGGCGCGAAGACCCGAACGAATGCCCGCACGCCGGGCACGTCGAACTCGCCGTACGGACC
>JBBSCI010000256.1:0-1826 GCA_038250445.1 Candidatus Limnocylindrales bacterium
GAGCGCGCGTCCGACCTCGTCGTCTTCGCGCTCACAGCCCACGAGCGGATCGACGCCGCCCTCGCCGCCCGGACGATCGCCCGCGACCGCGGCCTGCGGGCCGAGGTGATCGTTGGTGAGGAGGTGTCGACGCTCGGCGGCCATCTGCTCGCCCTGTTCATCGACGAGCGGGTGCGGCCGCTCCGATCGCTGGGGACGACGATCGCCGAGATCCACGAGCAGGGCGGGCTCGCGATCCCGGCCCATCCGCTCGTTCCCTACCCGCTCTGCGCCCAGGGCTGGGTGCTGCGGCGGCTGATCAACGGCAGCGACCCGCGGGTCCGTCCAGACGCCATCGAGGCGTTCAACCCGACGACGCTCGGCCGGCCGTGGCACTCACGCGTCGTCCGCTTCGCTGCCGAGCACCGCCTGCCGACGGTCGGCAACAGCGACGCCCACGAGGCCGACGCCATCGGGACTGGCTGGACGACGTTCCCGGGGCGGACGGCCGAGGACCTGCGAACGGCGATCCTCGAGGGCCGGACCCGCCACCACGGCAGCTTCCTCGGCACCGGCCAGGTCGTCACCTTCGGCCGCCAGCTTCGGAAGTACGGCCGAGACGCCCGGGCGGTGGTCAGGGCGCAGGTCCGTCGCGACGGGTCGGGGCGCGACCTCGGCTACCCCGGCGGCCGCCATCGCCCGCCACGGTTCGACGAGGAGTGGGCGGCCATGCGAGCGCGCGAAGAGAGCCGCCGATCGTGAAGATCGGGCTCGTCTCGCCGTACGTCTACCCGCTGCCGGGCGGCGTGACCCAACATGTCCGGTACCTCTACGAGAACCTCCGCCTGCGGGGTCACGACGTCCGGATCCTGACGAGCAGCCACGGCCTTCAGCGCGCATCGGAGGGCGACGTCATCCGGATCGGGAAGGGCTTCTCGATGCCGGTCAACGGATCGGTCGGGACGATCACGCTCTCGCCGCGGTTCGTGTCGCAGGTCCGCGACATGCTCGAGCGCGAGCAGTTCGACCTCCTCCACTTCCACGAGCCGTTCGTCCCGTTCCTGTCGCCGATCATCCTCCGCCTCTCGACCAGCGTGAACATCGCCACGTTCCACGCGTACGGCGGCTTCTCGCCGTCATACGAGTTCGGCAGCCGAGTGATGAAGGGCTCGGCGGCCCGGCTCCATGGCCGGATCGCGGTCAGCGGGGCGGCGAAGCACTTCATCGATCGCTACTTCCCGGGCGAGTACAAGGTGATCCCCAACGGCGTCGACGTCGACCGCTTCCAGCGGGCCGTCCCGATCGCTCGTTGGCAGGACGGCAAGAAGAACCTGCTATTCGTCGGGCGGCACGAGCCGCGGAAGGGCCTCCTCGAGCTCCTCAAGGCGTACCGGATCCTGAGAAAGACCGGCTGCGACTGCCGGCTGCTGGTCGTCGGGACCGGCCCGCTCGGTCGCGAGGCCCGACGCTACGTCGCGACACGCCGCCTCCAGGGAGTCGAGTTCCTCGGCCGGATCAGCGACAAGGAGAAGGCCCAGCTGTTCCGCACGGCCGATGTGTACGTCTCGTCCGCGACCGGCGGCGAATCGTTCGGCATCGTCCTGCTCGAGGCGATGGCGGCCGGGACCCCGATCGTCGCTTCGGACATCCACGGCTACAAGGGCGTGGTCCGGCGCGACCGCGAGGCCCTCCTCGTCCCGCCGCGCGAGCCGAAGCAGATCGCCGCCGCGGTGGCCCGCCTCCTCCGCGACGACGAGCTCCGGGCGTCGATGGGGCGGGCGGGCGTGGCCCGCGCCCAGGAGTTCAGCTGGGAGCGTGTGACCCGCAAGGTCGACGACTTCTACGGC
>JBBSCI010000257.1:0-1757 GCA_038250445.1 Candidatus Limnocylindrales bacterium
CGTTCCCCGAGATGTTCGAGCGTTTCCGTCGCCTGCGCGAGGCGTGGGGCGTCCACGTCATCCCGTGGCGGAATCTCCGCGAGATCTACGCGGTCCTCCGGAAGCGCGAGATGCTTGCCCTCCTGATCGATTGGGGCTACCGCTCCGATGGGATCCCGGTCCGTCTGTTCGGCTCGTGGACGACGCTGCCGGCCGGTCCCGCGGCGCTCGCGGCGAAAACGGGTTCGCGGATCCTGCCGGTGGCGATCCGCCGAACGGCCGACGACCACTTCCACATCTCGTACGCACCGGTGATCGAGGTCGCATCGGCCTCGCCGGCCGATCTGCAGCGTGCGACCCAGGCCGTGGCCGACGCGCTCGCCGATACCGTCTCCGCCGCTCCGGACCAGTGGTACAGCTTCAAGCCGATGTGGCCGCCGACGGCCGAGGAGGCGGCCGAGCTGGAAGCCCGTGCGACCGCGATGCTAACGAACGAGCGCTCGCGCGACGGGCGGGTGCATCAGTCCCCGAGCAGCGACCGGGATGTCGTGCCGGCTGGATCACTACCTGAGACCCCCGAGGCGTGACCGACACGGATCTCGGGGCCGCCCAGGCGCACCGCGAAACGGTCGACGAGGAGCCCGTACCTGCGTCCGGGCCCGGTCCGGGCATCGAGGCCGCCCGCCGCGACGCCCGGGCCGCGATCGACAAGCGCGAGGCGGACCTTGGCACCACCAGCCAGCGGATCCGGGCAACCGTCCTGTCGGTCGTCTCGTGGCTCGCCTGCCGCCTTCCGGAGGGCCCCCAGATCGCGCTCGCCGACCTCGCCGGGCGAGTTCGCTATCGAACATCGGCGGCCGAGGCAGCGCGGGCCCGGCGCAACCTGGGGCGTGTCGTCGGCTACCTTGCGGCGACCGACATGGCCGACGATCGCATTCGCGCCGCGGCAACCGATCCCCGCGCGCTCGAGCGGCTCGTCCGGGCGGCGTTCCGACACCGCGCCAGGTACTACCTGGAGATCCTCCGCGCGCCGGGACTCGATGGGAGGATCTTCGACGAGCGGCTCGTCGTGGAGAACCCGGACGTTGTCGAGGACGCGCTCGCCGGCGAGCGGCAGGCGATCTTCATCAGTGGCCACCTCGGGCCGATCGAGCTGCCAGGGCTCTACCTCGCCTACCACTCCGGGCGACGCATCACCGCCCCGATGGAGACGCTCGGCGACCCCGCACTCCAGCGCTGGTTCGAGCGGACGCGGGCGACCTTCGGCGTACGGATCATCGGCTTGCGCGAGGCGCGACGAGCGCTGATGGCCGAGCTGCGAAGCGGCCAGTCAGTCGGCCTCGTGGCCGACCGCGACATCACCGGCGGCGGCATGGAGGTGCCGTTCTTCGGCTCGCCCGCGCCGCTCCCGGTCGGGCCTGCGTTCCTTGCCACCGAAACCGGTGTTCCGCTCTTCCTGGCCGGCATCTGGCGAGTCGGCAAGCGCGGCTATCGCGGCCGTCTCGTCGAGATCCCGGTCGCCGGCAACGGCGGCCGACGCGAGCGGATCGAGCGAACGCTCGAGGCCGAGGCACAGGCGCTCGAGCGGATGATCGCCAATGCACCGGAACAGTGGCTGGCGATCTTCTTCCCGATCTGGCCGGATCTCGAGGCCGCGGCGGCGGGCGACGGCAAGCGATGACCTCAAGACTCGGCCGCGCAGACGTCCACATCCACAGCCTCGCGTCCGACGGCACGTCCGGAATAGTCGAGATCCTGGACCAGGTCGAGCGCGCGAC
>JBBSCI010000258.1:0-1741 GCA_038250445.1 Candidatus Limnocylindrales bacterium
ACCGTACCGAAGGTCGGCGGTTTCTTGTTTCTTGCCCGCCTCGTGTTGGCGCTGCCGCCCGACGCGCTGGGTTGGCAGCCGATGGTCGCCGTGCTGGCCGCCGCCACGATGACACTCGGCAACCTCGCCTGCCTTTGGCAGGACGACGTCCGACGCCTTCTCGGCTGGTCGTCCGTCTCGCAGACCGGCTACGGCCTCATGGCGATTGTCGCCATCGGCTCCAGCAACCTCGCCCTGCCGGCCCTGCTGTACTTCCTCCTGGCCTACGTTCTCGGCAACCTCGCCGCGTTCGGTGCGGTCGTCGAGCTCCGAGGGCGAACGGCGCTCGGCTCGTACGAGGGCGTCGGGCGGTCACGTCCGGCGGTAGCCGGGGCGCTTGCGATCAGCTTGTTCTCGTTCATCGGGGTGCCACCTCTGGCGGGTTTCTTCGCCAAGCTTCTCCTGTTCGCGGTCGCGATCGAGGTGGGCTATGCGTGGCTCGCGATCGTGGCGGCGATCAACACGGTCATCTCCATCTTCTACTACGTCCGGGTCCTCGCACCGATCTACTTCGGGACCGCGAGCGAGCCCGTCGCGGTGCTTGGCCGCTGGGCTGCCTGGGCGACGTTCGCGTCCGCCGGGGCTGTGGTCGTGACCGGGATCCTCGCTGAGCCGTTCGCCCGTGCCTTCTTCGCATCGGGTTTGCTCATCCGCTGACCGAGGGGCGCGTGGCATCCGGGGGCGTTCCGTCGCGGCCCGAGAGGCGCCCGTCGGTGCGTCATCTCATCACGGCGCGAATCGCGACCACGGAGCCAGTGCTACACCGAGATTGTCGAGGCGGGCGACCCTCAGGCAGCGGCGTACCGGCCGGACTGACGGTGATCGCCGAGCGCGCCCCGATCCGAGTCGCCACCGCCATCGACGTAACCCGAGTCGTGCTGCGAAGAGGCCGTCACCGACTCAGGTGAGCTGGACCGCCGGTACCTCCGTTGCCTCGGGCTCCGCGACGAAGAACTCGCGCGCATGGAAGCCCATCGCGCCCGCCATCAGGACCATCGGGAACGACAGGATCGCCGTGTTGTATACCCGAACCGCGGCGTTGTAGCCGTCGCGTACGCCGCCGATCTGGTTCTCGGTCGTCGCCAGCTGATCCTGGAGCGAGAGGACGTTCTGATTGGCCTTCAGCTCGGGGTAGTTCTCGACGACGGCGAAGAGCGAGCGCAGGGCACCGGAGAGCTGGTTCTCGGCCGCAGCCTGTTCACCAGGTCCGCGGGCCCCGGCGGCGATCGCGCCGGCCCGGGCCTCGGTCACGTCGGTCAGGACCCTCTGCTCGAAGCCCATGTAGCCCTTGACCGCGTTCACCAGATTGGGGATCAGGTCGTGGCGACGCTTCAGCTGGACCGCGATCTGGGCCCACGTCTCGTCGACCCGCAACCGCCGCCGGACGACGCCGTTGTACATCAGCACGATCGCGACGATCACCATCGCGATGACGATCAAGACAACCAGCAGGATCGGGTCCATGAAATCTCCCTCGACGCGTGTGTTCAGTCTACGTCGTGACTTCTTCGCGGTCCGAGACCGGGTACAGCAGACGAGCCTTGTCAATGACTCACGCGCCGGCGTGCATCGACAAGTCGGCAACCGTCGCCGCGAGCCCGACGCCGATCGCAGGCATCGCGATGGTGGCGACCGCGACTGCTGCCTCCGCGCGAGCTGGCGGCCTCGCCTGGGCCGGCTCGTGGGCGGGCTCGTGTCCGCC
>JBBSCI010000259.1:0-1694 GCA_038250445.1 Candidatus Limnocylindrales bacterium
CATCGGCGGGTGGGAGCCGGCGGAGTATCCGATGCGCTTCGGGCGCTGGCCGGCGGTTATCGGGCTCATCTTCTTCGTCTGGCTGGAGCTCGTTGGCGATGGCGGCGGCCCGTCGTCGCTCTTCATCGTCCTCATTGGCTACACCGCGTTCACCGTCGCGATGATGGCCCAGTTCGGGCGTGACACGTGGCGGCGCCAGGGCGAGACGTTCTCGGTCTGGTTCCGACTCCTGAACCGGTTGGCGCCGTACGGCCTGGTCGATGACAAGGGCCATGTCAGGCGCCGGCCCTTCGCGTCGGGTCTGCTCGAGCCCGGCTGGTCGACTTCTGACGTCGTCCTCATCGCGATCGGCGTGGGCTCGATCCTCTACGACGGGCTGTCACAGACCACCCCGTGGTTCTCGGTCTTCGGAGCGCCGGAGGTGCCAGTGGAGACGCTGCAGCTCGCCGGATTCCTCGGGATCATCACGATTGCCGCACTGGCCGTCTCCCGCCTCGTCGGGACCGCGGCGACGGGCGCCGCGCTGCTGCCGATCGCCGTGGGATACCTGATCGCTCACTACTTCACGTACCTGCTCGTCGACGGCCAGCGAATCCTGGTCGCGATCGCCGATCCACTCCAGCAGGGCTGGGATCTCGGCGGATTCGGCTGGGCGTTCTTCCAGCCGGACTACGCGTTCCTCCCGCCCGGTCTCGTCTGGACGATCCAGATCGCTGCGGTCGTGGGTGGTCACATGGTCGGAGCGTGGGGCGGCCACGTCGTCGCGGCGCGGTCAGCGCCCGTCGCCGACCGCTCGCATCGCCGGCGCGAGGTCCCGCTCGCGGTGATCATGGTTGCGCTGACGACGCTGACCCTGTGGTCGCTCGGCCAGGCCCTTGTCGTCGAACAGTTCTCCGGCTCGCCGCCGGCGGCGGCAGGCTCCGGGACTACAGGGCCGGCGCCGTAGTTCGCCCCCCGAATTCCTCCGATTCCGAACGCCCCGCCAATTCGCTTCGATTCCTGGTGCTCGTCCGAAATCGGACTCCGCTTTCGGATTAGGGCGCCGGATGCCAGTGACTTCCAGCGGCGTTCGATATCGGACCTTTGCTCGTTGAGGACCGTGAGCTACGTGTCCAGCCCGGCGGCGGCCGCGACGAGTCGCGGTAACTCCCGCATGTCGCTGAACACGACGGCGCCCGGGAGGGCGAGCCGAACGGCGGGCGTGACCCCTCCGGCATAGGCGAACGCGCGCATCCCCGCCGCGAGCGCGGCCTCGACCCCGTGGACGCTGTCTTCGACGACCGCGCAGCGCGCCCGATCCGCGCCGAGCTCTTCTGCGGCGTGGAGGAAGAGGTCGGGCGCGGGCTTGCCGCGGACGACGTCGCTCGCGCTGAAGATCCGGTCGCCGAAGTAGCCGTCGAGGCCGGTCAGGGCGAGGTTCCGCCTGATCTTCGCGTGATCGCCGCTCGATGCGACGCACCGCGGCGTCGCGATCGCGTCGAGCGCCCCGCGGATCCCGTCGACCGGCGCCAGCTCCGCGGCGAACGTCTCGCGGTAGAGCCGATCAAACGATTCGTCGACGTCGGACGGGATCGGTCCGCCGATATGGTGCTCGATCTCGGCCCGGATGTCTTGGTCGGACCGGCCGACGAACCGCTCGATGATCTCGGCTTCCGGCATCGGCCAGCCTAGTCGCTCCAGGAACACCGCATCGA
>JBBSCI010000260.1:0-1636 GCA_038250445.1 Candidatus Limnocylindrales bacterium
CGCCGCCGGCGCCTCGAGCCCCACGGGCTGATACGCACCGATGCCGCGCCGTGCCGCGTCCCAGACGCCCGCGAGTGCGGCCGGACCAGCCCGCTCGGCGATCAGCCGAGCCAGCTCGGCGGACGCCGCGTAGCCGTAGTCCTCGGCCGCCTTCTCGTTCGAGCCGACCGGTCCCCAGGCGTTCAGCGGGATCTTTCGCTCGGCAAGCGCCGGCGTCAGCGGCGTGACCGCCACCTGCTCGCCGATCGCGATCGCGCCCGCGAGCGCATACCAGGAGGCGAAGCCCTCGTTCGCCCAGCGGTCCGCGAGCAGGCGGCCGTTGAACCAGGCGTGGGCGGCTTCGTGGAGCACGACGAACGAGTCGGCGTAATAGGCGATCTCGATCCGGCCGGTCGCCGGGTCATAGCGGCCGGAGAAGCCCGCCGTCGATCGGTTGATCGCCTCGGCGACGACGAGCGGCGTTTCGGCGACCCACGGAAGGCCGATCCGCTCGGACAAGGCCGGGACGCCGCGCACGAGGAGCCCACCGACGCGAGCGGCCCAGACCGGATCGTCGGGCCAGGCTCGCACCGCGATGTCGAGCGGCCGTCCATCGACCTCGACCGGAAAGGCCGTCTCCGTGTAGGCATTCGGGCGATCGGCGACGAAATAGGCGAAGAAGGCGAGCGGCTGCGCCAGCCGGCCGGTGGAGAACATCGTCCGGCCGGTCGCGTCGGTCCTGGGATGGCCGACGTCGCCGGTCTGGACGTCGACGCTGTAGCCCGACGGAAAGACGACTGTGACGCTACCGCCCGGAGTCAGGTCGCTCGCGAAGGCCCATGTCGCGAACGTCACGAGGCTCGGTCCGATCCGGATGTCACGCGTCGGGGCGCCGCCACGGTCAGGAATGTCGAAGGTGAGGACGAACGTCCGTGACGCGCCCGCCAGCAACCGCTTGTTGAAATCGATCCGCAGGAGCTTGCGGTCGGCGTTTGCCGACGTCACCTTGACCGTCGGGGCGCCGGTATCCGAACTGATCTTGAACCCGATCGTTCCGGGTTGGACGGCGAGGTAGGCGCGATCGAAGAAGTACAGGCGAGTCTGCGTGTCCTTGAGGTGGTTCGTCGCGGTGAGCGTGGCCGTCACGTGGACCCGACCATGGTCCGGATCGACGTCGTAGCGGGTGTCGGCGGTCACCGTCAGGTCCGGGGCCGCGGCGAGGGCGATCGGTGCGACGGCCGGTGCAAGCGACGCCGCGAACGCGACGACCAGGCCGAGGAGGCTGACCGCGCGGCGGCTCATTGCCCCAGGAGCTCCGGCATCCGGTCCGCATAGCGGGCGATCAGCGCCTCACCCCGGCTTGGCCGCTTTGACGTATCCGGGATCGCGCCGCCGACCCAGATCCAGGCCGCGGACTCCTCGAGCAGCTGGTCGCTGATTGCGAGGGAGCGGGCGAGCGCCAGGCCCAGCTCGTCGCGATCGAGGCTGCGAATCGGCAGCTCCGACGCGAGCACCGGGCGCTCGTCCTCGGCGAGCGAGAACTTGGCGAACGGGAACTCGTCGTTCCAGCGAAGGAGCCGCCGATACGACTTGCGGAAGGCGTCGCCGATCGGCGGCGCGTAGTGGACCCAACAGATCAGCGCGAGCTCCGGGTCGA